>JAAERX010000120.1 GCA_024229935.1 Gammaproteobacteria bacterium
TGTCAGTCAATCGAGTCACGAAGGAATCCTCGGACACAGCTGACAGCGGTGAAAGAAAACAGGTCAAAGTCTCTCTTTGGAACCATGAAACACCCCAGCTTTGAATACCGCAATGCGGAGAAGAACTTCAACTACAAATATCTGCAGGAGATTGTTAGGCAAACACTAATGCTAATAGTTGCAGTCAGGCGACGGAGTTATTCCTTGTTTACTGATATCCAATGCAGCTTTACCGTTTTTGGAAGTGATGGCCCAAATACTATCGAAATCTTTACCACTCCATTTTGGTGGATTTTTCACCCCGAGGTCTCGAGCGATATTTTGAATCTCACTGTGATTCCAAACCAGTAGGACTGTGCCGTCTTTTTTAAGTATGTATTTAACCATACCATCATGATCTTTTGAGCCAAACTTACTATTGATTAGCAATTTGTTCTTAATCGCAAATGGAGAAACTGTCTGAAACATTCTTGCGTGACTTGTATATTTGTCGCGACCCAAGGCAGGAACGAACGCATGGTCAATTTTTGGAAATCTCTTGTCAAGCACTGCCGGGAGTTGCAGGGCGCGATTCAGCCCCTTGCATGACAGGTTGTGGTTACTTGATGCTCTCTCTCCGTGCCGAATAATCACCACAATTAAACTATTATCAGGAGTGGCCCTACCAACACTTTGAAATGAAATAGCCGATACAGAGATACCAGCGACAATAAACAGTAGAGATTGAATCCTCTTCTTCTGGAACTTTTCAGCAAATAGCATCTCACCCACAACTGGCCAAATTCTGTGCATATATGATGAAAGCAGTATAAGAGTATTTTAACAACATTTTCTTCGATGACGTTATGCCTGAAAATGACGTACACAAAGCTCACAGCCAAGAGCGGTTAAGGCCTAGCCCGGCAAAACGAAAAAGCCTTGGACTCCAAAGAAAATCGCTGCAAATTAGCAAAAAGCGACTGATGCTGCTAATCAATAGGGAGACATGACTGATTTTATTTCATGAGTATTTTGGCGATGATTTCACTATTGGCAGGTGGAGCTATTGCTGGAGCACTGAACACACTTGCTAGCAGTGGATCAGCGATTACTCTGCCCCTTTTAATTTTATTAGGCATTCCACCTGGAATCGCTAATGGCACTAACAGGTTATCAGTTTTGTTAGGATCATTTTCAGCTGTGATGAGTTTTCAGCAGACTGGATCTATCCCTTGGAAGAAGACACTTAGGCTGTCAATACCTCTTGCAGCTGGAGCAATTCTCGGAGCCGGCATTGCCACTCAGCTAAATGACAACAACATTCAAATGATAATCAATATTGCGATAGGGCTTGCATTGGCTGTACTTGTAATTGGCTCTAAACGTTTTATTAGCGAAAAAAGTACAAA
>JAAERX010000121.1 GCA_024229935.1 Gammaproteobacteria bacterium
AACGAATTCTCCTGCTACTGATGAGAATTACACACCGAACACTAACTATCCGAATTGGATATTCGAAGTTTGGTATGAAGTAACTGTCGATGCGGCTGCCTTCGGAACTGCTGGTTTCGGTGTCCCTGAAATCACTGACTTCCATGCTTCCCCAAGCAAAACAGGTAATAATTCAGAGCCCGTGTCATATATCGGTTGTTGCGAAGAAAGCTCATGCACTGGTTCAATCGACTTAACTGTATTATCTGGCCAAAGCCCGTTCACTTACCTATGGTCAAATGGTGAAACAACACAGGACCTTACCAATGCTTGCGCCGGAGAATATACGGTTACTGTAACTGACGCAAACGGATGTAGCTCTGCTACATCAATCACGGTTGAACAGGAAGAGGAAGGAATCATTGTCAGCAACCAACCAGATGATGTAATTGTCGATTGCACAGAGGACATTCCAGCGGTAATAAATCCAGTATTCACAGATGCATGTCTAGGGGTGCTTCCCTATAGTTATATGTCTGTCGATAACACAATAAACACCTGCGCAGATGAAATAGTCAGGACTTGGATGGCATATACAGATTGTGACACGGCAACAGTGGTTCAGGTAATTACCATATCGAGCAATGAAGCTGCAACAATAACTGTTCCAGCCGGTGGAACAATTAATTGTAACGAAACTCCTTCATTCGGCACTCCTACTATCGATGAGAATTGTTCGAACAATACGGGTGGCCAAACTCCGCCAAGTTGCAATACAACAGTGAATCTGGACATAGAGGATGGAAATCAACAGCCCACAAGAGTTTTAAACTTTGGTGATGTGCTATGCATTAATGGCTCTGGAACATACTACGGCACCATAAAAGTTCAAAATGGAGGACACGTAATTGTATGTGGTAATGCAACGATTTTGGGTTCCGTGGCAATACAGCCTGGTGGTAGCTACTGGCACTCACAAAGCACAGGATTTATTGGGTCTCTTGCTGTCTATGGCAATGAGTATATCGGAGAGGCAAGTTGCGGAGGCTCCCAAAACGAAGTGACAATAACTTCTCAAGATAGTCAGACAGGTAATGAATGTAGTGGCTCGTACACCCGCACTTGGACTGCCACCGATGATTGTGATAACACATATACCGCTTCTCAGACATTCACCTATAGTGATGATGAAGCACCAAGCATCACTGCCCCTGCTGGCGGTGTTATCGCGTGTGATGCGAGCCCAGTATTTGGAACTCCTACTTACGATGATAATTGCAGCAGCGTAACCATCTCTTCTGTTGATTCTTCAACTGGGAATGATTGCGCAGGTAGCTATACTCGTACTTGGACTGCGACCGATGCTTGTGGCAACTCTGCTGTTGCTTCTCAGACATTCACTTATAGTGATGATGAAGCACCAAGCATCACTGCCCCTGCTGGTGGTGTTATCGCGTGTGATGCGAGCCCAGTATTTGGAACTCCTACTTACGATGATAATTGCAGCAGCGTAACCATCTCTTCTGTTGATTCTTCAACTGGGAATGATTGCGCAGGTAGCTATACT
>JAAERX010000122.1 GCA_024229935.1 Gammaproteobacteria bacterium
CATAGCTCTGTGTTATCATAACATGGTAACTTAATTATGGGATTTTACATGAAGCACGACATCCGCACCACTGAATACAACATGAGTCTGGAAGAGATTGCACAGCACCTGGGACTTACCCGTGAACGAGTCAGGCAAATTCAGAACGAAGCACTTTTAAAACTTCGTGATGGGCTAGCAGAGAAGGGTTATGGTGCTAGAGATTTTTTACAGGTCCTGGGCATGAAAGCTGACCAGGATGTAGAAGAGTTTGCATGCAACCTCAAGCGCAACATGGACCGATAAAATGCATGATGCACTCTGGGCCGCTGTAAATAATAGCATGAAAAATTTAAATCAACTGACTAAAAATGATTTAATTAATCTGGTCAAAGACAAGGAGACGGTAATTGCCGACCTTAATGCCAGAATTGATGAATTAGAAAAAATGGCCATTAAGTCAGAAGCCCACCCCATGAATGCAGACACTAGCCGTATGCTAAGTGTTATGAGTCAGCGTATTAAAACTTTGGAAGAGCAGGTGGGCAATAATGCCTCAGAGTGAAACCTCAACAGATTTAGACCCCACAGAAATAATTACCAATGAAGCCACAGGCACAGAATACACTGTGGCAGAGATCGAAAATTCTAGCCGTATTGTTAAGTCAGTAACTCCATACTATACAGCAGACTGGTATATCAAGTGGATTGCGTCAATTATTGTGTTATTTGCTGTGGCAATCCGTAGCAGTGGCGTACCTGAATTACAAATATGGGATATATTTCTGTCATGGGTAGGAGCTGCTATGTGGGCTCTGGTTGGCTTTATGTGGAAGGACCGTGCTATTTTATTATTAAATGGTGTATTGGGACTCATGCTGTTTAGTGGCCTTATTGCGGAATTCTTTAAATGAGGCGTGAAAGCGTTGTGCATGGTATTGTAATTATACTGGGTATAAGTATCATATGTGGTGCCTTGCTCTCAGCCTTCCTGGCCTTTGCACAGAACCCCAACAGACCCCAGCACATAGACGATGATATTGTATGCATTAATGCAGTGGCACTGAGTTTCTACTACCACAACACAACTAACCTGGATTCTCTACAAGAAGGCATATGGAATATCATTAAGGACCCACGCATAGACGACAGCCAGACATATGTCTACTTAACTGTGTTTCATACTGTACAACAAATAAGCCATAATATTCGTGACAGATCAGAGCCCTGGGCTGAAGGCGAGCGAGAACAGTTCTGGATTAATGTATTAAATAAATTGAACTCAGAATGTGAACAACTATTAATGGAGCAGAGGTTTCCCAGTGACGTCAGATAATCATCTTAATATTGGTAATAACGATTATACCATGGGCAAAGTTTGGCATCTGGTATTTGTATATGGCACACTTATGTCTAAGGCCAACACTATACGTAGTTTAAGTAAGTTTGGTGCAGAGGCAGAGTTTGTGAGTGACACTATGACGTCTAGTAGCAGTTTTGAAATGCTGGATCTGGGACACTTTCCTGGTGTTATCGACTCAGCCTCGGGAAACCGTGTAGCAGGCGAACTATGGAGAGTCACTAATAGGGTATTTAAGGAAATGGATATTATAGAAGGATATCCAGATTTTTATACTCGTAAAATGATACCCACAGACCATGGCATTGCCTGGATGTATTATTTACCAGAGAGTGCTAGCAACAATTATCACACCCACAAAGTATCTGAAAAACAGGGAGTATTATCATGGTTAGAACTATCACAGCCATTATCGCCACAATATTAATTGCTGGTTGTGCTGGCGGATCACTTAAACCCACAGTGCCTGAAAGCAAAGATGCCAGACAGGCCTGTCCCACAGAAATAGGAACTATTATTGATATAGTAGAAGTTACTCTGGAAGGACCCACTGAAGCTGCTCAGGGTACTGGAGCAGCATTTGGTGCATACCTGGGTAACCGTGCGGCCAAAGATGAGTCAGACGTGGTAGAAGCATTAGCCATGGGTGTGGGCGCTTTGGCAGGCAGTGCGGCTGGTGATTTAGCTAGCAAAAGTGTTTTAAGCAGAGATGGTATGGAGCTCATGGTATATGTGGAAGGCACAACACACAGCATTCTACAAGAATCTGATGCTAACCAGCCTTTTGAAATAGGACAGGATGTTTGGGTAGTTGGTAATCTGGAGCCTAACACCAGGAACCGATGCTCTACAGGCATCAGGGTATTAATAAAACGATGACACCACAATACTGGCAGGAAAATGGCGACTTAGTTATGTATAGTGAAAAGATCAAACAATGGCATCATGACAGAAATTTAATAGCTGGTAGTGATGATAAAACACAGTTTGCCAAACTCATACAGGAGTGTGGTGAGTTATCTGACAACATCTGTAAGGGCAAAGACATTCGTGACGACATTGGTGATATTATGGTTGTGCTAATCAATATAGCAGAGCGCAACAAGTTAACATTGACAGAATGCCTGGCTGTAGCGTATAATGATATTAAGCATCGCAAAGGCAAAATGATCGACGGTGTATTTGTTAAAGAGGCAGATTTGTGAGAATCGATACAGAAGTAAAACTTAACTATGGTGATGTATTAATTCGTCCCAAGCGCAGTACCCTGGGAAGCCGCAAGGAAGTGGATCTCAAACGTCCATTGAACTTTCGTAATTATCAACCTGACTTTCCCATGAACGTCCGAGATCCACACTACAATGGTGTTCCCATTATGGCGGCTAACATGGATGGTGTGGGCACTCTGAAAATGGCACAGGAACTACGCAAGCATGATATGTTTACCTGCCTTATAAAGTCATACAATCGTGACCCAGGGGTGTTCAAAAATTTTTATGCTTGGGATAACACTGCTATTAGTACTGGTATCACAGAAAGTGACCAGTACTGGACTGATCAAGTATTAGAGACGTACCCAGAAGTTAAATATGTATGTATTGATGTTGCAAATGGTTATAGTGAAAGATTTATAGACTTTGTAGCAAAATTTAGAGAACGTTGGACAGATAAAGTCATTATTGCAGGCAATGTTGTAACGCCCGACATAACAGAAGAGCTTATTCTAAAAGGAGCAGATATTGTTAAAGTTGGTATTGGTCCTGGCAGTGTTTGTACCACTCGCATCAAAACTGGTGTGGGTTACCCACAGTTGTCGGCAGTAATCGAATGCGCTGACGCGGCACATGGTCTAGGAGGGCATATCATTGCTGATGGCGGTTGCAGTACTCCTGGTGATGTTAGTAAAGCATTTGGCGCCGGCGCTGATTTTGTAATGCTGGGAGGCATGTTATCAGGCACAGATCAGGGTGGTGGGGAAGTAGTTGATGGAAAAGTAGAGTTTTACGGAATGTCAAGCACAGAATCACAAAGGAAAAATTCAGATGTTAAAAATTATAGAGCTAGTGAAGGCAGAGTTGTCAGAGTTCCTTATAAGGGCTGTATTGAACCCATTGTCAGAGACATACTGGGTGGCGTTCGCTCTACTTGCACTTATGTGGGGGCGTCAGCTCTAAAAGAGTTGCCCAAGCGTACAACTTTTGTGAGAATCGCATCGGGCGACACTCATAATAAAATCTATGAGAGTTCAACTACTGGTGAGTAATATTATCGTAGCATACACATATTTGCTTATACATAAAATCACGCATGAAAGATATTATGGTGTTCGTTATCAGGGTATTTGTGAAAGCCACACGCCTGAAGATGATTTATGGATAAATTATTACTCCAGTAGCAAAGAAGTTCAAAAACTTATTGAAGAACATGGTGTAGACAGTTTTGACTATGAAGTTCGCAGAACATTTACTACAGTGGAATCTGCAATAGCTTATGAACATAAAGTTCTCAGACGACTTAATGTTATTAATAAATCAAATTGGCTTAATAAAAGTGATAACAAAGCAATTGATAGAGCTAGTTCTCAGAAAGGTGCCAGACTGGCACACATAACTCAAAGACAAAATGGGCATTATGATGCCATGAGTAAAAAGGGTGTAGCGATTAAGCGACAAAAATTACTTCTGGGTGAGTGTGTGCCGGGCGGTAAACCTTTTGGTTTTAAGGATTCCACAGCAACTCGCAAAAAGAAAAGTTTAGCTCAAAGTGGTAAAAGAAACTCCCAGTATGGTACTCGTTGGATAACTAATTCTGAAACACTAACAAATAAAAAAATATCTCGAGCTGACCCCATACCTGATGGCTGGTTACCCGGTAGGATTACCACAAAACATGCAAAAGAGCTCGCAGAAACATAAGTAATACAAAACAACACACAGAGGTACTATGAATACGCAACAGGAAATCTTGTCGCTTAACCGCGATCCTGAATTAAGTGAATGGTTTACCAGCACACTGGAATATCTCATTGGTGTGGGTATCTATCACAATCAAACCAGTACACTAGCTGAGCGATTAATTACTGAACTAGTTAATTATCGTGAACACTGGGGTATCGAAAATGTCAGTGTGGGCATTTCCGGCGGTATTGACAGTGCGGTAACTGCAAACTTATTCAAGCAAGCTGGCTGGAGAGTATTACCAGTCATCATGAGCATCAATCAAAACCCTGCAGAAGTTGATCGTGGCAGGGAAGTATGTGAACAGTTGGGCGTTACATATGTAGAGCGCGATCTCACTGAAATGTATGAGTTCAATGTTAAAAACATGAGTAAGTATCATGATGATATTGATTCAGATACCCAACATGGTAAAATTCGCAGAGGTAACATTCGCGCCAGACTGCGTATGCAAACCCTGTATGACTTTGCTAGTCAAATTTCTGGCTGTGTTGCAAGCACAGACAATTTTTCAGAATTAGCCGCAGGGTTTTGGACACTCCATGGTGATGTGGGTGATATAGCTCCTATTCAGAGTTTAACAAAGTCCTGGGAAGTACCCAAATTAGCACAGCATCTGGGTGTGCCTCAGAGTGTGATCTATGCTAAACCCACTGACGGTTTGGGGATTGCAAATGGCGATGAGGATCAACTGGGCGTACCATACCTAGAGTTCGATATTGGCTTATTTACATTAATGCGTGACCTAGATCTTGCCAATGCTAGTCCAGAAGATTTAGCAAAGATTGATGTTGTGCGACAAAGAATTAAGAGTAGTGGTTACAAGCGGTGCAACCCCTATAACTTAATGCATCCAGTGGAAACGCTCAGATATCAAGCGTTGGAAAAACTGGATAATCAATTACAAAACCGTGAACAAAACATAACCCTATAGGAGAAATATCATGGACACAGTAGCATTATTAATCATTGCTGCAGCAGTAGCAGGCGTAGCCTGGTTGGTGTTTTTCAGAAAGGAAGATGACAGCAGCAGTGCAAGCTCCCCAGCGGTAGCTCCAGCACCAGTGAAGTCACCAGCTTCTGAAAATACTACACTTAAGGCAGCCAAAGTATCAGTACCTGCGGGTGCAGACAAAATGACAAAAGCTCAGATCGAAGCTGAAGCCAGAGCACAAGGTGTTGAACTTGACAAGCGCAAGACCAAGGCAAACATGCTTTCAGAGTGGAAACAAGCGATCAAGTAAAATGGATTACTCCCTGATACCTATTTTTATTTTAAGTGTAGGTATTATTGTGTTCTGGCTGATGCTGGACATGGGGGAGTAAAAATTTAATATTATCTGGGGTGTTTTATACATTCCAGATAAATATATTTGTTGGGGCTTTGCCCTATCCTTTTTTAAAAAATATCTGCCCGTTGGGCAGATGTTTCTATGTCTGTGATTAGTCACAGTCAAAGAATTTCCAGGCCACCTTCACCTGGATTTAGGTAGCGAAGCAGGGTGATTACCGTCACTGGTTGCTGACAAATGTCAGGACTACTATGCTATCAGAGTTGCCGCAAGGAACTCGCACGAAGGCTAACATGATTAGATTCGAAAGGAGTACGAATATGAAAGACACACTTAGGTCTTATGAGGTATTTGCTATGGCATTATTTGGCATAATGTTCCTCACTATCGCCCCGCTGGCGTAAAACTGCATCCCTAAGGCCTGGCTAATGCTGGGCCTTTTCTTGACAAATTATTATAATTATTGTATAATTATCAGCATGGCATTACTTACTCTTACAGCAATTATAGATCAGGCTAAAAAGATACCCGATCGTGACAACCTTGCTCAGTGGATCAGAGATCAGGGCAAGTATGCTCCCAATAATACGTCAATCAGGGATATGAAAAACTTTGTACCTGGATGCGAGCACCCAGTATGGATATCATATACTCTGAATGGTAGCGGTGTAAACTTTGACATAAGTTGTGACGGTGCTGACAGTCAGGGAGTGGCGGGCATTGTGGTACAGGCTTTGGGTGGGCTTACTGCACGGGAAACTCGCGCAATTAATTTTGCAGAATTTCGCGAAATTGCCAGATATTTAAACAACAGACAACAGCGCACATTAAATGCAATTCTAAACAAAATTAAAGACACCATTGGAGATCCTTAATGAATTTTATTCCCTATGTAATAGAAAAAAACAGTCGCGGAGAACGAAGCTACGATATTTTTAGTCGTCTGCTCAAAGAACGCATAGTATTTTTGAACGGAGAAGTAAATGATCAGGTAGCAAATACTATTTGCGCTCAGTTGCTATTCCTGGAAGCAGAAGATCCCAGTGCTGACATTACCTTTCAGATCAACTCCCCGGGTGGTGTTATCACTGCTGGCATGGCTATTGTGGATACCATGTCTTACGTTAGTCCAGATATCAATACCATCGTTATTGGACAAGCATGTAGCATGGGTAGTGTGATTGCATGCATGGGAACTCCAGGCAAGCGACATATTTTGCCACATGCCAGACACCTAATTCATCAGCCCCTGGGTGGAGCCAGTGGTCAGGCGTCAGACATTGAAATCAATGCCAGAGAAATCATGCGCATGAAGGATATGTTGGTCAATATCTATGCAGAGCAAACTGGTCAACCACACCAAAAAATCATCAATGATATTGACAGAGATAACATCATGACAGCAGAACAAAGTGTGGCATATGGATTGGCGGATCAGGTTATCACTAAACGATAATGCTGGAAAAAATTTATCAATTTTGGAATATTCAGGATCATAATATTCACAGTCCAGAGTTTACTGGCTATGAACCTGTATATAGTGATTTTGATAAATTTACTAAATCTGATTATGAGTCTGATCCTGACGGTGTAATACAGGAAGTTTTTGATCTCTATAGATCCATTGATCTAGTGCCCATAGTTTACTATACTCAGGAAGGCATAGTTGACGCTATTAAAAAATTCTGGAAAAAATCATACAACAATGTGGCATCAGGCAGAATTGGTTTGGGCAACAACCAGGGACAAACCATAAACAGATTTTTGTTCCCCAACATGCAAACAGCAGAACCCAAAGGCCGTGGATCCAACAGTTTGCGTGATAGATTTTTCCATGACGATAAACTAAGGAGAGCCATACGCATCTGTTTTGAGTTTCGTGAAGGGGACAGACTAGTTTATCCCACAGCTATACGCAGAGCACTGGAGTTAGTTACTGGTGAAAACATACAAAATTTTAAACCACAGAATGCCAGAGCCATAGCAGAATATCTGTGTCCCACTTTATGGGGCAGGGTATATGATTACAGCATGGGGTACGGTGGTAGATTACTGGGGGTTAGTGCATCCAATTTGCAATTGGAGTATGTGGGAGTGGACCCCAACACTGACACAGTGGAAAATCTCAAACTATTGAACAAGCTCATAGAGCTGTCTGGTGGCACACCCGGAGAAATACATCAGAGTGTGAGCGAAGAGTTTGTGCCAGAAAATATTGATTTGGCCTTTAGTAGTCCCCCCTATTTTAATCTAGAGAAGTATAGCGACGAGCCCACACAATGCATGAACAAATATCACACTCTGGATGAATGGTTTGAGGGATATGTGGCACCCACTATTGGCAATATACACACCGGCCTTAACTC
>JAAERX010000123.1 GCA_024229935.1 Gammaproteobacteria bacterium
CCGTATAAATTGACCTCATCTCCATCTGAAAGGCCTTCACCGTCAGTATCGAAAAGTAACGGGTCTGTGCCAAGAAGCACTTCCTGCAAATCAGTCAGCCCGTCACCATCAGTATCTGTGGTAAAACTAGCATCATCAGTTAATTCTAACGGATTAGTATTGTTTTCAACTTCCACACCATCTATAACACCTCCATTATCAGTATCTCGTCTAAGCGGATCCGTTTGATAAATCATTATCTCTTCATAATCATTCAGCTCATCACCATCTGTATCTCTTACTCGGGGGTCAGTCTTGTACCAATATATTTCAAATCCATCCGGCACCCCCTCACCATCTGTATCAGGGTTAAGCGGATCAGATAAACCTGCTTCAATCTCTTCCCTGTCATTTATCGAATCATTATCAGTATCCTTTAATAATGGATTTGTACCATGCACATTAACCTCATCACCATCTGACAATTTATCACCATCAGTATCCTGACTGTCAGGATTTGTACCAAACAGTATTTCCTGCGAATAAGTAAGGCTATCGTTATCATAATCACTTGCAGGGTTAATACTTGACGAAACAGTGCTATTAAATTCAGGATTGCTTTCAATTGTTATAAGTGCATCTAACCACGAATATGAATCCACATAATCTGCCCATACTTTCCTATTCCAGAACAGATAATTGACATGCAGCTGATCACGAGCAAATAAAAATAACTCATCCATTGTCCAGTATTTACTGGGGCTTAAAGCATCGGCATGCTGATGCTTGTAGCTGTTGTATTGCATAGAGTTGAATAAGGTGAGCTGACCCTGCAGCTGATCATAAAAAGGATAGGTATGTTTCTTTAATGCATAGTTATCAGGTAATACATCAGGCCCACCCATTGCCACACCCATTGAAGCAACTGTGTTTGCTATTTCGTTAATGTAAGACATTTTTCCAGGAAGAAAATTCATATACCAAAATACCTGTGAGGTTGGCAGGCTATTGGCAGCACTTAGCAATACCTCAACGAGCGCATCCCTATATATTTCCGGACTATACCCATTGGCATTGGCAAAACTATCAGGTATCCCATGGGCACTCTCTTGTATGGCAATTCCTTCAAATGCCGGGTGCCCATCAAATTCCATTCCCAGCTTTGCAATAAGTGCATTGAAGCGCTCTATGACATAGGGGTCCCAGCGCACAGCTGTATACCCACCGGCTCGGTTTGCAAGTGTATAATTAATGTGCAAATAAACCGGGGTCGCGTATTCATCTTTAAATGTTTTATCTTCAATAAAGACTACAAGCTGCCTGCCCTGGCTTGCTAGTAAATCAAGATCTGCCTGAACCTCAGAAAAATCATAACTATTTAGTGACGGCTCCAGCACTCGCCATTGATAGCGCTTCTGCAACCCTATGACACCTGGCTTAAGTGCAGTCAACATATCATCCTGATCATCCCATGCATTCATTGATATATAGTGTCCAGGGTTGTATTTCTGTCCTGCACCTGTACCAGCAGCCAATCCAACACTTTGCGTTAATATAATTATTGCTGTTGCATAAATAATAGGCGCCAGCGTGTTCTGTCGAATTCCTTTGCTATTCATATAAAACTTCCAATTCAAAAATTGCTTATTTATCATTAGGTTTTAACCCTCTAGACAAAATCCGAAGCAGCCATATGCAAATAAAATTTGTGTACGGCCTGCTAGTTAAAATCAGGGTTACTTTCAATTACAGGCAGTGCATCTGCCCATGTATATGAATCACCTGGGTCACGCCAGGTCTTACGGTTCCAAAAAAGGTAAGACACATGTAACTCATCACGAGCAAACTGAAACAACTCATCTAGAGTCCAGTAGGTTGTTGGATAGGATGTATCTATGTGCACATGGTTATAACTGTTGTACTGAAGTGAGTTAAACAGTGTCACCGTATGTTGGAGCTGATCATAAAAAGGATAGGTATGTGTTTTCAGTGCATAATTGTCAGGCAGCACATCGGGGCCTCCAACAACCACACCTGCAGATGAAACCGCATTTGCAACAACAGGCAGATATGCCATCTTCTGTGGGAAAAAATTCATATACCAAAAGATTGTTGAGGTAGGGACACTTGCCGCAGCACTAGTAAGCATCTCTATCAATGCATCCCTGTATATTTCTGGCGTATACCCATTTGCCGCCAACGTACTGGCATCAAACCCTGGCTCACTCTCCTGAACAGCTATACCCTCTAAAGCTGGATGGCTATCAAACTGTAAACCAAGCTCATCGATCAATTTTTTAAATCTTTCAACAACATAGGGCTTCCAACGTATTGCTGTAAAACCACCAGCCCTGTTAGGCAAGGTATAGTCGTTTTGCAAATAGAGAGGTGTTGGAATTTCACCATTAAAGGTTTTATCTTCAATAAAGATAATTAGCTGCTTGCCCTGACTGGCTAATAGATCAAGATCAGATTCAACTTCCGTAAAATCGTAATTATCAAAACTTGTTTCGAGTTTGTTCCAGTAATAACGCCTCTGAACTCCCTTAACACCAGACTGAAGCGCTGCAACCATATCTGCCTGATCATCCCTGGGGTTCATCGACACATAGTGCCCAGGGTTATATTTGCGTTCGTCAACTACAGCATCATCTACCTGAATACTGAATGGCCCAATTGAGTCAGTAGCAACCCCATCAGAAACCGTAATGACTATCTCAGAAACCACACCAATATGAGAAGTTCCAGGTGTGCCAAATAACCGGCCAGTTTGCGTGTCAAAATCAGCCCACTCAGGCAATACACTAACGGTATAGCTCAAATTATCACCATCCGGATCAAACCCAACTGGCCCGAATTCATAAAGGAAACCTGCCGTTGTTTGCTCAGCTGGCGTACCGGATATTGTTGGTGCCTGATTAGGAATTGTTGCTGTAATAACCATAATGCTAAATGGAGGCAACGAGGCACTAGCCACTCCATCTGAAACATTGATACGAATTCCAGCATTCAACCCCACATCTTCATCAGCAGGAGTACCGCTTATACGGCCGCTAACTGAATCGAAAGTAACCCATGTGGGAGCAGCCTGGATTGCAAAGTCGAGAAAATCACCGTCAAGGTCACTTGCAGCAGGCTGAAAAACATATTCAGCACCAGCAACAGCTTGCCCTGAAGGGTTGCCTGAAATAATTGGTATCTCGTTATAGTCTGACTCAGCTCCTTGCGTGGCCCGTTGCAAATCATCGTCAGAATCACCAGCACCACAAGCACTTAGTGTTATCAACACTAAAGCCTGAACTATAGCCCCAGTAGTACCCTTGCCAATAAACCCTTTAAACACCATAACTTTTAGCCCCGGAATACAGCCGGTTCTAATACAAGGGCAAAAATTGATTACTGGAAGAGTCTTTAATCTTTGACAGTCAGAATGACAGAGATGCAAAGCCAACAAAAAATATCATTGGTAGCAGTACTGGCAACTCCGCTGTCATAGGTGAGGCCCTTAGACCGGTAGCTTTGCGCCCACGCTTTTCAACGTGTTTGCCTTGTTTCAGAACTGATTATTTTCCTATATAAATATTCCTATATAAATTTCCCTATTTAAACTTACGCTTCAACATCATCTTGTGAAGATTACGGTTGGCACATCTGCCAAAGGTTGGGGAAATGGTGCGGAAGGATACCAAAAGCAACATTTACCAGGCAGACACCCCTGATATGCTTTTACCGATAACCCCGCTATCATAAGTTCAACCCTTAGACCGGTGGCTTTGCGCCCCCACCTTTCGATGAGTTTGCCATTAACACGCTAGTTTTAATCTTTTCGTGGCTGCCAAATGATGGCAAGCCGGTTTTAACAATAAGGTGGTTAAACTTTTACCGGATATGGCTAGGGATCAAGTATAAAGTTGCGAAACAGGCGGAGAAACGTGCGTTTCAAGGGCTTACTGACAGAAAATTAATCCAGCAATTAATGGGGAACTAAAACAGAGGATTAGACATAAATTTTGCGGTGCTACAGGATTATGTCACAACAACGCGATAACGCTACGGGCTATGACCATAACCCAAGTATCATTAATTACTCAGCACCAGAACCCGAAATGACGGCGGGTAATGTCTTCAATAAAACCTTCATATCCAGCGCTAGTGACCACTGATCAATGTATTGCATATCTAGCTGCATCCATTGCTCAAACGGCAGATCACATCGGCCACTAACCTGCCAGAGGCCAGTGATCCCAGGACGAATGCTAAACCTACGGCGATGCCAGTCTTCACTAAATCCTTCGTAATCCCTGACAGTAAGTGGTCTTGGACCCACAAGGCTCATCTCACCTCGCAAGACATTTATAAGCTGTGGCAACTCATCCAGACTGGATTTCCTTAAAAATTTACCCACTTTGGTAATGCGCGGATCATTTTTAATCTTGAAAACCGGGCCTTCCGCCTCATTTAATTCTTCAATTTCAGCCATGCGCTCTTCTGCACCAAGCTTCATAGATCGGAATTTAACCATCCTAAAGCGCTGCTTATTAAGGCCAAGTCGCTCCTGCATAAAGAAAGATGGCCCCGGTGAAGTTGATTTAATGACTGCCATAATTAACAAAAAGACAGGCATCAAAAATATCAGCAAACTCGCAGAAACAACAATATCAAACAACCTTTTTATGATTGCCTCAATACCTTTAATACGATGAGGGTTAAGTGTCATAACCGCTTGATCGCCAAATTGCTGCATACCAGAAAGCAACGGATTAAATGGAAGAAGGTCTGGCAGCATGCCCACTGCAATGCCTTGTTTCTCACAAATTGAACTTATATGAAGAATATCGTCATATTGTGATCTAAATGGCAAACAGACAACCACTTCATCCAATGCTGTGCTGCGAAGATAGTCTGGAAGACCCTCAATGTCCGTAACCAGCTTTAGACCAGTCTCATCAAAATCAGATATATCCCTTGTGCTCTGATCCACAAATCCCAAAATCTGATAGCCAAACTTATGATCAGCTTTTATTTGCTTCGCCATTCTTATAGAACGACTATTCACCCCTACAATAAGCAACTTGCGTAGATTATCTTCTTTATATAAAAAATATTGGCATAGATCACGGTGAATATACCGGCCCAACAAAACTGTAAAGGCAGTAGACACCATAAACATTAAGAAGAAAGTTACATTATAAAAGTTAATATTAGATAGTGAAGCCAGCGCTACTATAACTAACGAACCAACTATAGATGCCTTAACTACATTAGTAACTTCGCTTGAGGAATATTTACAAGCATTTGACCAATAAGTTTGGCCATAGACTCTCATCATCGAGAAAGTGAGATGCCAAAGCAAGACCAATGAGGCAAACATAAAAATGTTGCCAACTGAAACGCGTATTAATAGAAACCCACTAAAACTCATGTACCCAGGTTTTAATATGAACATTGAGACAGCAATGAAACACAATGCCATACACACAGCATCATAAACCTTCCAGCCTTTTAATGAATTACTAGAGTTAACCACTTACCTGAGCCTGTATTTCTTATTTTTTATTTTAGAAAGCTCATCTAACAAGAAGGCTTAATTATTATGGAAGGTCGCCCTATTACTTCCCATCTATAGCTAGAGCTCCACCATTTTTTGGTATTGTACCTTAGCCCTTCATTTAAAACGATATATTTACCTTTTAAAATGATATATTTACCCTCATTATGTAAAGAAAGGGTCTTTTTTTTGTTAAAGAAGTGTGTGTTCCTTAGCTGATTTAAGGGCGATAAGCCTTTATTCTCTACAAGCACAAGCTCTCAGGACATCCCAATGCAGATCTTCCGTAAGTAGCTTTGCACGACCATCTCGGAGACACACAGGTTCCTCTGGTGGGCCTCCTGAGTATAAAACAGGCGTGTCACACCAAAGGAACAAAAATAAACCCATCTATGCCCGTGTTATACGCAAGCAGCACGTAGGACAGCTCTTCCTGACTTCTAACTGACACTAAATGCAAGGTTTTCAGTTTTACAAGCATGCCTCTATTACGTTGCTCAGCTTTTGCAAGACAACAGCTCTAGTGAATATGAAAATTCCATTCATAATGCTCAATACCAGACAACTCTTTACCATTTAGGACTAACCCGGAAAATTCAGCTACATTTAGACCTATGAAAATAGCTATTTATTTCAAATCCTTTTTCTTAGCTTCCTTACTTGGAATACTGACCGCTTGTTCAAGCGTTAATTGGGATTACCCCAAGCCTACCAGCACAGCTTTAACCGATTATGACGGCACCTATCTGGATGGCATAACTGATCCATTTGAAGAGAGCCACCCCGGTAAGTCTGGTTTCTCACTAAAAACCGATGGCATTGATGCACTGGCAGCCAGATTATTCATTGCCAGACACGCTCAGAAAACAATTGATGCTCAGTATTACCTGATTTCCAATGATGCCATCGGTAATATATTTATAAACACATTACTGCAGGCAGCTGATCGTGGTGTGCGAGTTCGTCTACTACTGGATGACATTCAAACAAAGGGCTATGACGCCGGTCTAGCTGCACTAAATTCTCACCCCAACTTTGAAATCCGTATCTTTAACCCCTTTAGTGGCCGCTCATTTCGTGCAGGCGATGTCATTACCAGCTTTAGTCGTATCAACCGCCGAATGCACAACAAGTCATTTACGGTCGACAATCAGGTCACTATTATTGGCGGGCGTAATATTGCTGATGAATATTTTGGTGCGCGCTCCGATGTAAACTTTAACGATGTCGACGTAATAGCTATTGGCCCCGTTGTTAGAGATGTATCAACCATGTTTGACATCTACTGGAATCATAAGGCCTCTGCCCCCATTCCAGCCTTTGCAAAAATGCCAAAAGACCCAGCAACACAACTGCTGGAACTGCGCACAGAACTAAATAAAGAGGTTAAGGCTATTCAACAAACTGAGTATGCCGAAGCTGTTCTTGAAGACTATGATAGCTACTTCAAAGCAAACATTGAAACGTTCACATGGGCTGATTACAGACTGGCCTATGACTCTCCCGATAAGGTTTACAAGAAGGTAGCACGCAAAGGCAATATCCAGACCATCACAAGTGAATTAGTCACTGCAGTCGAGGCCGCACAAAAACAATTAATTATCATTTCGCCTTACTTTGTGCCACGTAAAAACGGCATAGAGTATCTGCTCAACCTACGCTCTAAGGGCATTGAAATTATCATCATTACCAACTCACTGGCAGCCAATAACCACGGCATAGTTCATGCAGGCTATATGTCCAGCCGCAAACCATTACTGGAAGCCGGTGTAAAAATTTATGAGGCACGTACAACATCAATGGCTGAAGGTGTGGATCGTGGAGCCAACGGTGATTCACTTGCAACACTGCATACCAAAGCATTTCTAGTTGACTGTACTGATGTTTTCATCGGGTCTTTTAACTGGGACCCACGTTCCATAAATATCAACACCGAGATGGGCGTCATCATAACTTCTGCGGAGATAGGCAATAAAATCTGCGAGAATGGACCGGAAAATCTACGGGAAAGAACGTACGAGGTGGTTCTGAATGACAAAGGTAAGGTGCAGTGGATTGATAACTCAGGCGAGGCCCCGGTTATATATAATAAAGAGCCAGATACAAACTGGTGGCAGCGCTTTAAAGTTGGCTTTCAGCGAATGTTACCCATAAAAGGGCAGCTTTAGAAACAAATTACAGTGAGTGCTACTGTCTTTTCCCTCAATAAATTAAATGATCCAAAAAATTTCATATATATCTATACCTCTCCTACTAATGATGTGTGCGTGCACCGGGGTTAAGCAAACGGCTCCTCCTGAAATAACGGCAGTGACCGGCACAATTACATATCGAGAACATGTGACATTAACACCCGATGCAGAAATTAGAATCAAACTTCTTAATGTCTCCCAGGCAGATACTGCAGCAGTAGAATTCGCTACCACACTTATTACTAACCCGGGTCAGGTTCCAGTAACCTTCAAACTGAAATTCAACCCTGCCGAAATAGAGGAGCGGTATACCTACGTTATACGCGCTGATATTTATGACCGCAGTCGCAGGCTATTCACCACAGATACAGCTTATCCCGTCCTTACGAGGGGCAATGATGCCAATGTGGACCTTACCCTGATCGCAATGAATTCAAATCCAGTCAGCAAACCAGATGCCAGCCTTACAGAAACCTACTGGAAGCTGATTGTCATTGGTGAAGAAACCTATACAGCAGGACAGGACCAGCGTGAAGCACACCTAAAACTGCACATTAATAATGCTGTTTCTGGCTTTGCCGGTTGCAATACTTTTGCCGGCAACTTCACTACCAAAGCTAATGCGATCAATCTGGGCCCACTAGCTATGACTGCAATGGCCTGTAAAGAGGGCATGGATACTGAGCAATCATTCATCAGGGCTCTTGATGAAATAAATCATTATGAAATACATGGTGATACCATGCTAGGCCTTAAGGGAGATACCATTACACTACAGTTTGAGGCTGTTTATTTTTAATAAATAATCATTAATGCTAATACTTATTTCACCTGCCAAGACCCTGGACTTTGACACTCCTGCTATTACACGCACGGCTACTCAACCAGTATTTCTGGAGCAATCTCAGATATTAATAGATGAACTACAGGAAATGACCCCTGATGGCATTTCATCTCTTATGAACATCAGTGAAAACCTTGGCAACCTGAATTTCGAACGATTCATGGACTGGCATACGCCTTTCACCAGAGATAATGCAAAGCAGGCTTTGCTAGCATTCAAAGGAGATGTCTATACCGGATTAGCCGCAGAAAGATTCTCTACCACTGATTTCAAATTTGCTCAAAAGCACTTGCGCATTCTCTCTGGCCTATATGGTGCACTAAGACCCCTGGATCTAATACAAGCTTATCGTTTGGAAATGGGCAGCAAATTTCCAAACCCACGTGGCAAGGATCTATACCAATTCTGGGGCAACAGAATTACACAAGAACTGAATAAACAGCTTAAATTCCTAAAGACAGATACCCTGCTTAACCTGGCTTCTAATGAATATTTTAAAGCTGTCGATAAGAAACTTATCAATGCTGAAATTATTGCACCCGCATTTAAAGACCTTAGTAAAGGTAACTATAAAATAGTTAGTTTTTATGCCAAGAAAGCACGCGGTCTGATGTCAGCCTGGGTTATTCAAAACAATATTACCGACCCAAAAGAGCTGAAGAAATTTAAAATTGCCGGCTATAGGTACGATGCTGACATGTCGACACCTAAAGTACCCACGTTTACCCGGGATACAATACCAAACAAAAAATAAAACCAGACTCAATCAGTTACTACAGCTTTTCTTGCTGCAAGCAGCCTGAAGGAAGACCGGCGACAATAAGCCAAGGAACCCATGCACAAGACCCCTTGCTTAGTACAGGGGACTGCGCACATAATACTGTATATCCATACAGTATTAAAATGATGCCTATTACACACATTGCTAAGCATAAGTCTCAGGAGCCTCTGGAGCTTCCAGGCTTCATTACCAGAGTACCTGCCGGGTTTCCCAGTCCTGCTGATGACTACATGGACAAGCATCTTGATTTAAACGAGCACCTGATTAAACACCCCTCAGCAACTTTTTACTGCAGGGTTTCCGGTGACTCCATGCAGGGTGCTGGCATATTTGATGGCGACCTGCTCATTATTGACCGGGCAGTCAAACCTGAAAATGGACACGTTGTACTGGCTTCTGTAAATGGAGAACTTACCTGCAAACTACTTGATGTAAACAACAAGTGCCTGCTTGCAGCCAATAAAAATTATTTGCCTATGCCCATTCATGAGGATGCTGAATTTTCAGTAGAAGGTGTGGTCATTTACTCCATTCGTGATCACCATGTTCGCACTCGTTGACTGCAATAGTTTCTTTGCCAGTTGTGAACAAGTTTTTCGCCCGGATCTACGTGGCAAACCTGTAGTCGTACTATCAAATAATGATGGCTTTATAGTGGCACGCTCTAAAGAAGCAAAAGAACTTGGTATTGGTGATTTACAAACCTTCTTTAAAGTTAAACATTTATTACGAAAGCACAAGGTTGCGGTATTCTCATCCAACTACCCGCTTTATGGGGATATGTCTAACCGAGTTATGCAGGGACTGCAAAGCTTCAGCCCTAATATTGAGATTTACAGCATTGATGAAATGTTCCTGTCTTTTCACCACATGCCTTTTAATCTGCATGACTATGCAAACAAGATAAAAAATCAGACCTGGGAACACACACGCATCCCTGTCAGTGTAGGCATTGCCCCCACCAAAACGCTGGCAAAGATAGCCAACCATGCTGCCAAGAAAATCCCCCAGTGTCAGGGGACATGTGTCATGGATAAACCCCATAAGTGGGAATGGTATTTACGTCGTATACCTGTCACTGCTATTTGGGGTGTAGCCAAACGCCTGGCCAGACGCCTGGAACCCCTGCAGATACACACAGCCTGGGATCTGGCTAGTGCCGACCCTAAAGCAGTACGCCGCATCAGTAGCATAAACCTTGAACGCACCATCAAAGAACTCAATGGCACACCCTGCCTAACTCTGGATGAACTTCAACCTGCCAGGCAGCAAATTTACTGTACCCGTAGCTTTGGCAAAAAAGCCACAGAACTGCAGCCAGTACTGGAAGGCATTTCACTGTATGCAGCACGAGCTGCCGAGAAACTCAGGGCACAACACCATCTTGTTTCAACAATACATGTGTTTATGCACACTTCACCATTTCAATCCAACTACCATTACGTCAGTGATGTTATACAACTGCCATATCCTACCGATGACACACGTCAGATAACTGCTGCAGCCCGACAGGCAATTACCCAACTGTACAGACCAGGGCATGCATTTTTAAAAGCCGGTATTGGTTTAATCGAAATTACAGACAGACAACACCATCAGTTTGATTTGCTATGTGTGGGACAACCTGTGCAAACAGACAAATTAATGCGTGTTTTGGACTGTATTAATCAACAGCAAGGCAAAGGTACAATTTTTATTGCCGCCCAGGGAATTAACAAACCATGGTATATGCGACAGCAATACACCTCACCGCAATACACCACAAAATGGCAGGACATACCTGTAGCCACTTGCTAAATACTGAATTGCTAAAACTACCGGTATAACTTGCAATAGCTTAACTATCAGCGTACCTTCTGACGCCGATGGTGCCCCGATTTTGGGGGTAAAAGGGAATATGGTGAAGGTCAAAAGGCCTCATTCCATAACTGTACCCGCAACTGTAAGCGGTAGTTGTTCGTTACAAATGCCACTGGAGTCTGACTCCGGGAAGGCCTACGAAATAACACTACTCCGTAAGTCAGGAAACCTGCCATCAAGTCGTCCATCTCTGATACGGGAACATTTCAGCTGAGCGGAACATCCGTAGCGACGGCATTGTGATTGGGTTGCGTGTGCAGAAAGCTAAAATGCTTCTGTATACACCAAAGCAATGCGTATGTGCTCGCGACCCCATGCCATTTACTTAATAGCTAAGGATTATACGGATGCTTTCAGGATATGCCCTTAAGAGGCTCACTCCATTTTTGCGTGCCTCATTTTTACTGCTGATTGCAACACTCACTCTGCCACTAGTCAGTACAGCTGCAGAGAGCAAAGCCACCATCAGGAAAGTCGACAACATGGTGGTAACAGCCAGTCGTATTCCCACAGAACGTTCCCGGGTTGGCACAACCACCTACGTCATTACAGCCGAGGAGATCGAATTGCGACAGTATCGTTTTGTACTGGATGCACTACGCACTCTCCCAGGTATTACTATCACGCAAAACGGTGCTCTGGGTGGAACCGCATCAGTACGTATCCGCGGTGCTGCAGGCAGTGAAACACTGGTACTCCTGGATGGCATTGTGGTCAATGACCCAAGCAGCCCTAACGGAGGGTTTGATTTCAGCAGTCTGGACACATCTGATATCGAAACCCTGGAGGTTTACAACGGCCCACAAAGTACTCTGCATGGAAGTGATGCTATGGGCGGAGTCATTAACATTACAACCAAATCCGGCGCCCAGGCAAGCCCCTTATCAGGCTATGTTGAAGGCGGCTCCTATGACTCCATTCGTGGCCAACTTGAATCAGGAATGCAAGGAGATGTCTTTGCTTATCGGATGTCGGCTAATTACCTAAATTCAGATGGCTATTCAAAAGCCGATGAAAACCTGCCGGGAAATACAGAAGATGATGGCTTTAATAACCTGACCCTTTCAGGACAGTTAAGTGCGCAACTCAGTGAAAATATCTCCGCCGGCATTATTGGCCGCTATATTGATACAGACTCCGATATAGATTTTGGTGGCGGCCCCGGCAATGATGCGCCTGGCATTATCAGTAAATCAAAACAGTACTGGCTAAGCACTTATATTAATACAGATTCATTTAATGGAACGCTAAACAATACTTTACGCATCAACTATATGCATATAGAGCGAGAGATTGATGCCTATTTTTTTGCTACTAAAGGTGAACAAACAGAAATTGAATATCAGGGCATAAAAAAATTATCAGATAGCTATAAGCTTCTATTTGGCATCAGCTATGAAGAACAGTCCATTGAGGAACCCAACGGCTTTTTACCCAAACGTAAGCTTGACTCACAGGGTGCATTTGCCATGTTACAGGCAGCTCCAGTTCAGGGGCTGACCCTTACAGCTGGCGGCAGGATTGATGACTACGATCAAGGCTCCGACGGAAGTGGTAATAATTATGCTGACTTTTCTGCTGAAACCACATTTCAGTTTACTGCCGCCTGGACACTACCCAATGAAAATACAATTCTTCGCAGCAGTTGGGGGCAAGCCTTTAAAGCCCCAACAATTTTCCAGTTAACCTATGCAGATGACCCTAATGTGGTACCACCGAATGGGGCTCTGAAACCTGAAACCAGAGATGGCTGGGACGCAGGTATAGAGCATGCCTTTGCTTTTCTGAATACCAACCTGCAACTAACCTACTTTTATAGTGACGCCAAAGACCTCATTAACTATGTAAACACCTGCACACCACCCGTTTATTGTGGAACTTATAAAAATATCGATCGCAGTAGCAGTAATGGTGTAGAGCTCAGTATCAGTGCTGACATACTGGATAATCTGTCACTGGCTTTAAGTGGCTCCTATATTTCAGCTGAAGATAAATCCACCAATGAACAATTAATGGGCGTGCCCAAAAGAAGCGCTTATGCCAACCTGACCTGGCGACCTACCAACCGTAGCAATATCTATACGAACTTAACACTAACCAGCGACCGCAAAGCATTTGGCGGAAGCCAACTAACAGGTTACGGCGTAGCGGAACTGGGCGGGTCTTTCGAGGTCAGTGAAAAATTCTCCATCTATGGTCGATTGGAAAATATGTTTGATAATGAATATCAGGAAGTAATGGGCTACGGCACATCAGATCGTGCTTATTACGCAGGCATCAGGATGCGTCTCTAAGGTTTTTCTGGGTAAAGAAATTTACGGTTTAAACCTAAGACAGCCCACAGGTTTAAAATGTTTATGCCTGAGGCATAATCATCATGATTGAGGACAGCTGGTGGTCATAGTTACTGGGTAACGGGTACCCTCAAGTACTTCTGGAACTAATGCACCCCAAGGTTCAGCCTGCCAGGACCAGACTGTTTCACCATCTGGTGTAACTTCAATTATTCTTCCTGCTGTTGGCTCAGTAAGCAAAAGGTTACCGTTATTAAGATACTGATGCTTCCCACCTGCCTGTGAGTAGAACGGCTGATCAGATGACGTTGGGTACACCTTCACAAACTCATTGGTTTGCGGGTCTATATTAAGAATTCTGCTGCCGCCAAGTACGTTGGCATTTTCCGTGTATTCATCACGATTGTCATAAACTGAAATTAATCCACCAGCAATAAAATCCGGGTCATGCTGACGCAATAGAGGATGGGTGAAGAACCATTTGATTTGTTCAGTTTTACCATCAACAACCATAATAAGATTCAGGTTTCGCAGCGATACCAGCAAGTCACCCTGCTCAAACATTGGGAAATCATCAGCAAGTGCAGAACTTAACTCCTCCACATCATTCATATGAGTAACATCGTACTTGGTGCGACCTACCGCAAGAAGACCAATATGGTCTGACTGATAAAGCGCATCCAGAACAAACAACTCACGCAAAACCTTACCTTCCGGAGACACAAGTACAAGAGATTCATTTACATACGGCGGACGTAAATGAGGATATTGCTCCAACGCCACTTCCTGCCAGTGCAGTCCGGATACCCAGAAATTACCATCTTCGTTTCTAAAAACTGAATGGTGAGTACGAAGTGGCAATTTCCAAACTATATTTCCACAAGAATCCATGCGAACCATGCCAAGGTACTCAATATTAAAAACAATATCGCCCCCTTCAAGTAACCACGTGCCATGGACATAATTTTCCGGATCAATAGATGCATCACCGGCATAATCCTTATGTGGTGACTGTGGCCACACCTTTTCTGGATGCACCTCCCATTCGTTCAATAACTCGCCATTCATATCAATAAGCCGGATGCCAGTAAATGACTTTTCAGCCGAACGCCAGTAACTTGTCACTATAGTTACACCAGGTTCAGCTTTTTCCTTATTAAAAATTGTCACCCCGGAAACTGGGTAGCGCAGAGGATGCAGGTAATGCCGTGAATCAGACGAAGATTGGTCAAGTGCCTGAGTCATTTCACTCAGTCCTTGTCGAATAACATCAGTAGGGAAAATAGAATTAATACTAAAAAATATACCCACAATAAAAGCAAGAAAAATACAGGCTACCCATAACAAGGTAAGGCTGATCCAATTGCTTTGCTGATCTTCTGGCATACCCGACAAAACCTTTCCCTTTTATAATCAAACTTACTACATCTTTTAGCTGGAAGTGTTCAGGAGAGTGTATTCTGGTGCTTGTAGCCCATTAGCTCTATAACCTGATAGCGCCCTAGCAAACTATTAGCGATTGTACATTTTTGACAGGCAGTTCATATCCCAATCAGGCAAATTTCATCTGTAATAAGGTCTGGGATTATTTCCGGATAGATGAGGCGGCATTACACAGCCTCTGTAATGTCCACCCCACCACCCAATGACGGTGCGCCTTCTTCAGCTTGCATTGCAGGAGCCAGTGGATCTGCATCATTTCACGCTGTGGCCAAAACCCCGAGACTGACATGCAGGACAGTAGTAAAGTGCCTGTGAGCCCACATTTACCCGCTTAATTTCTGTGCCACAGATATAACAGGATTTACCAGCACGTCGGAAGACAGAAAACCTATAGTCCTCTTTATCGAGCGGCAATCGCTTTGCTCCCTTCCCCAAGGATTTTCCCCTGAGTACCGCCCGTAGCCGAGCGGTTAGCTTAGGGGGGTTGGTAATTCCACCAGTTTTGTAACTACGCCGGGCAATAGCAAGTGTTTGTCGGCTCAGCCGCGACAATTCAGAATGGCTCAATTCACAAGGTTTACACCATGGGCTTAAGCAAGCCGCAAACAAAATCTCTGAGCGTAAATAATTACCAATTCCGGCGAGGTAGTGTTGATCCAGATATAAGGCCCCTAAACTACGCCTACTGAATTCAGATGAAATAGCACGATCACGCAATATCGTCCAGTTTAGTTCTGCATCCAAAACATCTGGCCCAAGTCTGGATAAAAAGTGATGCCGAATTAATTCATCAGAACTTAATAACTCAATTTCTGATGAACTATAAAGCAACGCACTATGCGTAACCGTATGCAACGCCATACGCAGTGAGCGTTTGGTATCGGGGTATTCACCCCGCTTGCAGATACGCCAGCGTCCGTAAAGCTGGTTGTGACTGTAAATAGTTTGACCGCCATCCAGGCGGGTCAGCATAGCTTTGCCATGGGTATCAATACGCAAAACCTGCTGGCCAACCAGCTTATTGGCGCAATGTGCAAGTTCAGGAAAATGCTCCTGAGCAAAGAACACCTGTTCCAATGACTGACCCACGAGCACAGCTGCAAGCTGATCAGCTGCACGACGAATTTCTGGACCTTCTGGCATAGGTAAAAATAAATAATTATCAAGCTACAACGCTGCCTGAATTATAGCCAAGAACTTAACAGGATTAGGGCAGAAACCCGGTGTTTCTTATTATCAGCAACCTTTGGTCGCGGTAAACA
>JAAERX010000124.1 GCA_024229935.1 Gammaproteobacteria bacterium
CCAGTTAGTATTCTAGAATGTATTTAAAAATATTGCAGGGCAGTCTATTCAGGCTGCTGCTGTGGAGCCTGATGTCTGCTTTTTACGCTGACGCCGGTCCTGTAGTTTTTGCGAAAAGTTTGCCTGAATCATTAACAGGCTGGGTGTCAGTAGTAATGTTAGGATTGTTGCGAATATCAGTCCGCCACAGATACTGGATGCCATTTGCTTCCACCACTGAGTGCTGGGGCCGCCAAAAAAGATATCCCGGTTAAGTACATCAATATTTAGAGCTGCAGCCATGGGTATCAAGCCAAGTACTGTGGTAACTGTAGTGAGCATGACAGGTCTCATACGTTGCGCACAGGTGCGCATGATGGCTTCTCTGGAGGTGCTGACAGTTTTGCGTACCTTGTTATAGGTATCGATGAGCACAATATTATTATTTACAACAATACCGGCGAGTGCGATGCCTCCAATGCCGCAGTTGATGAGGCTAAAGGATTGATTTGTTACCAGCAGGCCCAGCAGCACACCACCGGAAGAAAATACCACGGCTGTCAGAATCAGGAAGGCTTGAAACAGGCTGTTAAATTGAGTTACCAGAATCATGGCCATCAAGGCTAGTGCAAAGGCAAAAGCCTTTTGCAGGAAGGCAATAGTTTCTTGCTGGTCACGTCCTCCGCCTTTAATACGAAACGTGACAGACGGGTCTAGATTTAGCCCAGGCACTCTTGCCTGTAGTTCATCCAGTACAGGAGTAATAAAAACTCCTTTTTTAAGATCTGATTGCACCAGCAAAGTACGGCGTGTGTCCGTACGCATAATGGTGCGTGTAGCATCGGCTGCTGTACGAGTTACAAAGGTATCGATGGGTACACTGCCGCGTGCTGTTGGTATACGTAGTTCGCCAAGACGATCAAGGCTGCGTTTGTCGGCAGGGAAGCGTACCCGGATATCAATTTCTTCATCCGAGTCATCGGGCCGGTATTCGCCTACCTTTATGCCGTTGGTGACCAATTGAATAATGGTGCCAACCAGCGTGACATCAGCACCAAAGCGGGCTGCTTCGGTTCGGTCTACTTTTAGCTGCCATTCAATACCGGGCATGGGCCGGGTGTCTTCAGCATTAATGACACCTGGAATGGTTTCCAGAGCACCGCGTAATTTATCTGCAGCATCTTTAAGTGCATTCAGATCGGGTGATGAAAGCTCTATATTGATAGGTTTGCCTTCTTGTGTCCCCATATTTTGGGTGCGTGTTTCAATAATGATGCCGGCAATATCACTGGTGCGTTCATTAATTTCAGCTAGGATTTCATCTGCAGGGCGTCGGGTTCGCCAGTTACGGAAATTCAGACGTGCTGAGCCGATTAAATCAGGCGCAGAGCCACGGTTTGTAGCACCACTTTTTATATAGATGTAATCGATACCATCGATACCATAGATTCTTTCTTCAACTTGCCTTACTAGCTTGTCTTTTTCCTGGATTGATAGATCGCCACGAGCACGTATATCAACACTTGCATTATTTGGTTCAACATCTGGGAACATGATGATGCCCTTGCCAAATATAATGTATGCAGCAAACAGACTAAAAAGGATTAAAGTAATTGAGCCAAGGGTTTTCCAGGGGTGATTTAGAACCTTGTCGAGGAAGCGGAGGTAGCTACCTGTATAGCCACCAATACTGAACATATCGCCATGCTCTGCTGCAAGCAGGTCATCGCGGATTTTTTTATTAAACAGTCCCGGCTTGCCAATGATTGAACCCATAGTCGGTACAAACAGCAGCGCCATCAATAATGAGGCGCTCAGGACATAAATTAGTGTCAATGGCATATATTGTAGAAACTTGCCGGTAAACCCTGGCCAGAAAACCAGTGGTACAAATGCCGCAAGCGTGGTGGCAGTTGAGGCAATAATTGGCCATGCCATACGCTGTGCTGCCTCTGTATAGGCAGCACGCCGATGGATGCCCTCAGCCATCTTTCGGTCGGCCAGTTCTGTAACAACGATGGCGCCATCCACAAGCATGCCGACAGCCATAATCATTGCAAAAAGCACCACCATATTGATGGTCATTCCAGTGATATCAAGGAAGAAAAATGCGGCGCAGAATGAACCAGGAATAGCAATGCCTACCAGCAGAGCATTTTGTATACCTAGAATGCCAATCAGTACGATAAACACCAGAACTACAGCTGTAGCTACGTTGTTCATCAGTGTAGAGATATTTTTCTTAATGTAATAAGACTTGTCGCGGGAATAGGTTAGTTTGAGACCGGGTGGCCAGTACCCGGATGATTCCTCGACAATTTCTTTGACATTGGCAATAGTTTGCAAAACATTTGATTTGCCCTGATGGACAACTTCTATAGCAACCGCAGGCTTGCCATTGAGTCGGGCATAACCGGTAGAGTCCTTGAATGTGCGCCTGACAGTAGCGATATCGCGGAATCGAACAACCCTGCCTTGATCCACTTTGATAGGTAGATTTAAAACGTCTTCCGGTGATTCAATAACGCCAGGCACCTTAATGGCAAATCGACCCTGTTCACCCTGCAAAGAGCCAGCTGCAACCAGTCGGTTATTGTTTTCTACAAAGGCAAGAATATCATTTGGAGATAGGTCATAACTTTCTATAGCCAAAGGGTCGATAATAATTTCCAGTAATTCTTCCCGGGCACCAACAATATTGACTTCCATGACGCCGGTTAGTCCTGCTATTTGATCTTTAAGCTGAAGGCTGATTGCCTGTAGTGTTCGCTCCGGCGCATCACCACCCAGCAGCATTACCAGCATTGGGTCAAAGCGGGAAAATTTGACCTGCATAACCCGTGGTTCTTCGGCTGTGGTAGGAAGTTTGGCTTTTGCGAGATCAACTTTTTCTCTTACATCATTTAGCGCTTTATCAACATCAGCTTCCGGTTCAAACTCCAGTGTTACTGTTGCACGATTTTCGCCACCTGAAGAAACCATCTCCTTAAGGCCCTCAATGGTGCGTAATTCCTGTTCCAAAGGTCTTGCTAACAGTCGCTCGGCATCTTCAGGTGCGACCCCCTCCAGGGTGACTTCCACATAGACAAACGGGACATCTATTTCGGGCTCTGATTCTTTGGGAATGGAGTTATAGGAAATAATGCCTGCAACGATAATTACCACAAAGGCAATTAATGCAGTACGACTGCGGTTGGTAGCTGCCTGAATAAGATCCATGGCTTATAGGGTTTCCGCGGCTACAGCAGTTTCTATAGAGGTATGGCTGGGTTCAACGAGCTGGCCATCATTTACATAGCCTTGCCCAACTGTAATAACTTCAGCTGTTTTTGGTAGTCCTGATACCCAAATGCCATTGGTTTCAGAGCGCTCAATATTGACGGGTATAAATTGAGCCTGTTGCAGGCTGTCTACAACATAGATTCCAAGTGCTCCCTTGGAATCCAGTTGTAGTAATGCAGGTGATATCTTCTGTGCTAATGCTTCATTACCAGTAAGTATTATTTCAGCTGTAACCCCGGCTGGCAGTTTTCCACTGCTATTATTAATTTCCAGTTCAATTTTGAAGGTGCGGGTTGACTCATCAGCTACTGGTGCCAGGTAGCGTACGATGCCTTTGACATTCTCGCCTGTAACCAGCTCAGCTCGTGCTTCATCACCAGCAGAAATATGTGCTAATTCCTGTTCTGCAAGTGTGCCAGTGACGATAAGAGTGATGTTATCAACAAATGTGGCTATGGCATCACCCGAACGAACAAAATCACCTATTTCTACATCACGCTCTTGCAGTACACCGTCAAATGGTGCCCTGATAATACGATTGGCAAGATCTAGTTCAGCGCGGACGAGTTCGGCTTTTGCAGCTTCAAGTTTAGCAAGCGTCTCTGCTATCTCTGTGTCTGAAACATAACCATCAGATTGCAGACTAATTTGTGCTTCGTAGGATGTACGGTGCTCGTGCACACTTGCTTTGGTTTGATTAATGCGTGCCTGACGGTCCCGCATGTCGAGCTCAAGTATCACATCGCCTTTTGCTACACGTTTGCCACGAGGGGCTTTGATAGCCTTAACACGACCTTCAGTCTCAGCACTAATAGTGATGCTGCGTGCTGGGGCTGTACGCCCATAGACACTAATGAATCGGGAAATGGGTTCAGCATGTAGAGTTGTTACCTGAACTTTTGTTATGGCGCTGACATCACCTGGTGCACTGATTTGTGAGGTGTCAGTTGTAATTACCGGGGCAGATGTCAGCCCAGACGCCATCCAGATTGCGACTATGATTAAAACCAGCAATGCCAGTATCCAGGGCTTGCGCGCTATAGTTGCCTTGATATTCATTATTCGGTTTTGTTCCTTGTTTGGCACTAGCCAGTTGCAGCATTTATATGGATATCCGTATCCATATCTTTGGTTTGAGTAAGAAGGTGTCGATTGGATTCGATGTACCGAGCTGCCGCCTCAGCTACAACTGTTCCAAAGCCCGCTACAAAGTCTGCACCTGCAGATGAATCACCCTCATGTTGCTGGCTTATCCTCTCTATATGCCGAATTGATTCCCGAAGTTTCTCGACCCGGTCATCGAGTAAATCAGCCAGCCGTTCATCATCAATACGATCAGAAAAATAGATCATGGCTAGAAATTCTGAGCGAAGCTTATGTTGAGGATCGGTGCGGTTAAGTGATTGAATAAAGGCCTTTTCACCTGCTTCGGTAATCCGATAAACCTTCCGATCCGGCTTACCAATCTGTGGGATTTCCCTGCAGCTAACCAGGCCTGCAGCAGCAAGGTCAGCCAGAGCAGGGTAAATTGACCCGTAGCCAGCAGGGAAAAAGTGTTTAAACGATGATTCAAACGTTTTTTTTAGGTCGTAACCACAGGCTTCCTGTACGGTTAGCAGTCCCAGACAAAGTGTTTTTACGTCCATAATTTTTTATAATCAATGGCTTAAGGGTTGCAATGTTGATATATATCGATCTGATGGTGTTGCATGTTAGGGCTTGCCGCCTAAATCCGCTACCAAGTTAGCTCACCTAATCTATACGTTATGAGTAAAGAAACAGATTTACTGATTGTTATTTGGGTGAGCATATCTTGTTAGAACAATAGGATACGGACGCTCCCCTGAGGGTTCTTCCCGTGTCCGTAACACCTTGTAACATTTTGTAACTTCAGGAATGTGCTGGTTAGTCTGTAGGGCTTAATGCGCAGAGCTTGATGCCTGTGTATCAGATGGTATTTGGGCAGTGCAATTGGATTTGTTGCCTGTCTGCTTAGAGGGGCTATGTTTACTTGTTTTATTCTTTGACATTTGGGAGATTAATGGGGGTTGTACCTGCTCGGATTCAGCGAGCTATGTTGTGTAGAATACCCACTGCTGGTCGGATAATTTGGCTGGCTTATATGGTGAGTTGCCAGCTCTGGCAGGCGAAAAAACAAAAGGAATCTATTTCATGCGAGACAATCATCTTAGTCGTAGACGTTTTTTACTCAATATGGCAATTGCAGCCCCGGCTGGTTCACTTGTTGTGTCCCAGGCAGCTATAGCAGAAGAATTACCCAGGTTGTCACCGGATGATCCATTGGCGGTTGGTCTGCAGTATGTTGAAGATGCAACTAAATCTAAATCAACTGTATATAAAGCGGGTGATACCTGTGACAATTGCTTGCACATCAAGGGTACGGCTGGTGATGCTTTTCGGCCATGTGCAATTATTCCAGGCAAAACTGTAGCAGCTGCTGGATGGTGTAGCGCTTGGGCGGCTAAGTCTTAAGATTGAAAATTTCAGTCTTAATAGCCCGCTATCAACTAGATTGGTAGCGGGTTTTTTGTAAGAGCAACGCTAACAACATAGCCGAAACAGCATAGAGCCCCAATAAATGCACCAATACGTATCTGCTTGCTGGGTCCATAGGTCAGGGCAATCCCGCCAAGGATGATGTAAGCAAGAGCCCCTAGGATCTTGGCTGTTAACCAGCTATTAACAAAGGGGTACTGCCCAATCAAAGCGCCAGTCCATACGGCACTGATTAGCAGGATTGTGTCATTGTAGTGGGGGATTGTTTTTACAATCTTGTTCTGTAACAAGGGTGACCCACGCATCATCCAGAAGCCACGCAGTATAAAACCAGAAATTGTAATTATCAGGGTAGTTAAATGTATGGTTTTCATAACCATGTACAGTGTTACATTGTCCGGCATGGTGGTTCTCTGGAAAAAATTGGGCTAATTTAAGGGGTTGGTCATTAATTGTGGCTATCATATATTGATTATGAAGTTATTTGGTATTGCAGGATTTAAAAATTCAGGTAAGACGACTTTGGTGGTGGAGCTAATTAAGGAACTGCGCCAGCGCGGCTTGCGTGTGGCCACCATAAAGCATGCTCACCATAAATTTGATATTGATCACCCGGGTAAGGATAGTCATCAGCATCGTGAGGCTGGAGCAGAGGAGGTTATTGTTGCCTCAAGTAGGCGCTGGGCGCATATCCGTGAACTGGATGATGCTGATGAACCATCAGTGGATGAGTTGCTGCAGCATCTTGGTGATGTCGACCTGGTTTTGATTGAGGGTTATAAGCATGGCTTACACCCAAAACTGGAGTTACGGCGTATAGGCCGGGATGCTCCTGAAATGGCGGGTACAGATAACAGCATTAAAGCAGTGGTAAATGATGGGCCTGCTGAAACAGCTGGTTTGCCCCTGTTGGACAGGTCTGATGTCCCTGCTATTGCAGATTTTATCCTGGCAGCAGCCGTGGCTGTTTGAGGGCTATCCTTGCCCTGAGACTCAGGTTCCGCTTGTTGGACGGTTAAGGTTCCTGGCTGGTAAAAGATCAGCCAGTTAGTACTATTGCTGCCCACATAAGATTGGGGCAGGGTAGTAAATATTGTTGACAGCTAAATAAAGAAATTAAGGAACAGCTATGTCTGAACAAAGTGATGTAAAAACTATTCATGAATTTCTTCAAGACAACCCGAATGTGGATGTCTCAAAGCAGTGGGAACGTTGCTGGAATATTCATGGCAAGATCAATGACCGTATCCTGAAATACTTTGGTGATACAAAACTTCATCCTATTTCAGAAGATGCTGAATACTACACTTCACCCGATAAGCAAATGGAAGGCTCATTTTTTGGTTACACCGGTGGTGGTATTGATTGGTACGTACGCTCATGGTTGGGTAATCGTAAAGCCAGCATCATTGATATGAATATCAATGTCACTCTGAGCCAGCATATTAAAGTACCCAATCTTATGATTATATTTGGCACTGTGCCGAATTTATTGTTCTATGCAGATTACGTTGCACGTTCTGATGTGAAGGTTGATGAGGCCTATGTGCAAAAGTACTATGAGGGTGATGCCAATCAGGACTATATAGAGTTCCGTGCGAATACCGATTTTGTTTGGTCAGCCAGTCATGGCCCTGCCATTCGTGGTATGCAGTCACCCATATGTTCCAGTTATATTACTGACCTGACTGATGAACATATTGATCAGTGTGAGGTATATCTTGAGAAATTTGTAGATCGTTGGTTCCGTTGGGTTGAGGAAGCCATTGAAGTGCCAATGGATGAGCGTGATGCTTTACAAAAATATGATTTTACCTATCGTGAATATACCAACCGCTCAGACCCGATGAACGTATTAGCAGAGCGTATTTTTGGTGCTGAAGAAGGGAAGCATATGCTTGACCGCCGTGGTGGACTTGTGCAAATGGATGCTGATCGAGGCAAATGGAAATAATGGGTAGCATGAAAAGCAGTGCTTTTCATGCATTAATTCCAAGGGGGACTTTGCGGCCTGCTTCACAAGCCCGCAAAGTCTCTTGTCATTGAATCAGACACCAGAATTTATGGCCGATTTACGGCGCTAAACAAAAAACCGGCTTATGCCGGTTTTTTGTTTAGCGCGTCTCTATGAGTCTGTAATTTTTGGTGTCTGACACCAGAAATTAATACAGCTTTGGCAGTACATGTTCACCAATCAATTTTAGTCCATCCATAGGGTCATCGAATAACCGTATTGATAATTCAGTTAGCCCGGTGTCTGCAAAAGCTCTGAAGCGTTCAATCTCCCGGTCAATATCATTGATGTCGCCCGTAGATGACATGCCGGCTATAAGTTTATCGACGGTTTCCTGTGGCACATTGTCGATAACACCGCTACGAGTCCAGAACGCCTTAAAGAAATTATCCCAGTTATCAATTGCCAGCTGCACTTCTTCATCACTGTCCAGATGTTCCCGAAGTTCATCGGCCATTTTGGCAACCAGTGCACCACGCCAGATTAATTCACGTTGTGCTTCATACATGGCAACAGCCTTGTCTGCTTTCATGTGCCAGGCCCAGAAATTCCCAATACGAAAATCTTCAGCAGGTTCCGCACGTTTGGCTAATCCCTTCTGAATATTTTTCATTGCCCCGGGCATCATGCCGACCGTAAAGTCACTGACTTGAATGCCGTCAGCACAGCGAGCACCCATGCGTAGCATCATTGGGCCACTGCAACAGCCATAGATTAGCGGGCCTCTTTCGGCCTTGGCCCAGTCATGCTGAAAGGGACGTGTAATCTGGAAGATGTCACCGTCATAGGAATAGGCTATTTTTCCAGTGCGGGCAAGTTTCAGTACATCTATGCATTCTTCAACACCACGTACCCTGCGTTCCGGGTATCTTGCCTGGGTTACTTCATCTTTGATGGGCCAGACTGGTCCGTCTTTATGAATTTTCCAGCCAAGTGCACCCAGTACGCCGCCGCCACCGCTGATGGCAGCCATGCCCCGGCCGTTGGATGTCTCATTCAGGGTTAATAGCGAATTCGCCATCTTTAGCGGGTGTAGTTCCCAGGGGCTGACTGCCAGTGGTCCAAGCAGTATTTTAGAGGTGGCAGCTGCAGCAGGCATTAGAGACATAAAACAGTCATAGTTCTGATGGTAGTTCGATGTCCATAATGCACGTATACCAAGTTTCTCGGCTTGAACGGCAAGTTCGGCTGCCTGCTGAGGGTTAACGTCACATTCCAGAATGATATCGATATCCATATTTGAACCCTGCTATTTCCCTGAAAATTTTTATGTGTAATCGCCGCAAAGCCTAGCAGATGCAGGCAGTCCTATGTTGTTTCAGGTTTATTTCCATAATTTGCTGGGCAAATTTGAGATGGCTGTTTCAGGAAATTTTAAGAATTTGGGCAATCAGCTTGGAAAATGCTTTGGGTTTGGTGGTTAATGCTGGATAATGACCGAATGCGCATTAATCATTTATTCGCCGTTATTACCCTAATAGCACTGGTTTTTTTGGGTGTTATTGCAGGTGCAGCAATGATGTATTTCGAAGTTGGTGCATACCAGCTGTTGCGTAATCCATTTATTGCTGCAGAAGCATTGTTGGGGGCTGAGGCAAGGTCAGATGACATTGACATGGGGTTCACTGGGGCAAAGCCGGTGTCTCCCTTTGATGCGTCACTGGCGCCTGTAAGAGATAAGCTGGTTGGTGTAACGCGTTATGATTCGGCGACTGCGTATGAAGGTTTTACTCTTTACTCGACCAAAGAGGATGCCCCGATCATTAATCTTGTCAATATGAGAGGAGAACGTGTGCATCAATGGAGGATCTCGGCTGAAAAACTGAGGGCTTCGGGGATGGAGCTTGGAAGGCTTACAGATAGGCAATTAAATGTAATAGCCCATGTATTTCCCAATGGCGATGTTTCGGCTGTTCTGACCGCAAAAGGAAATACGCCTTGGGGAGTGGGGCTGGTTAAGCTTGATAAAGATTCGAATATGCTCTGGGCTTTTGCAGAACCGGTTCATCATGATCATGATATAGGTCCCGATGGAAAGATATATACACTTGGGCACTTTGTTCAATTTGAATCAAAAGAAGGGCTGGAAAAAATTGAAGTGCCCTTCCTTGATGATACTGTTGTCGTATTATCTGAGTCGGGTGAGAAGCTTCAGGAGTTCTCTATTCTGGATGCCATTCGGGACTCGGAGTTTCAGTCAGTTCTCAGGTATGCGAACCCGGTTTCGTACAATGGTGATTTATTGCATGCTAATGCCATTCAATATCTCACCAAAGAGCAGCTGACAGGCCTGCCAAAAGTGCCACCAGGGGCTCTGCTTATTTCTTTACGAAATTTAGATACACTCATCATGGTTAACCCTGAGACTGAGAAGGTTGTATGGGCAGTGCGCGGAGGTTGGCATTTGCAGCATGACCCGGATATGTTGCCGAACGGCGATATCATGTTATTTGATAATCAGGGTGATCTTTCTGCTAATGCAAAAGGTTCACGTGTTATTCAGTTTGATCCGGTAACAATGGAACAAACATGGGTGTTTCCTGAGGGTGAGTCAGAGCAACTTTATAGTGCTGTTAAATCATCACAGCAAAGGTTGTCCAATGGAAACACCCTGATTACTGAAAGTAATAATGGTCGAATATTGGAAGTTACGCCGAATAAGGTAGTGGTCTGGGAATTTTATATACCTGAGCGTAAAACTAGTAAAACCAAAGTTGATGAAGTGTTTTCCAAGGTTGTTGATGCGCAGAGATTTGCATCAGAATTTTTTAGTTTTGAGTTTAATCACCACTAAAGCTTCATTTGTATCGTATACCTTGTAGGGTGGTGCGTAAATTTATTGCTATTCAGGTATTTTTTGGTTGGCAATAGTATTGGTCTGTCATTACCCCATATTATTTCTCTGCTGCATCCTTATTGTTCTTTATGAGGCTATGTCTGATGGAATAGCGTAGCAATGCCGCAGTATTTATGTGTTGTAAGAGGCTAATAAATACCGGGTATTAAGCTGATTGTCAGCTGATATAGCCGGAAGCAATTATCTGGGGGCTGGCTAATATGATTGACCCTTTTGCCCGGCGACAGTTTCTCCGTTTTCTTGCCGCTTCACCATTGGCAACACTGCCAGCTGACTTTAGCTGGGCTTACCCTGAACGAGCAGTTCCAGGTAATCTTAATGAAGTACTGAATATA
>JAAERX010000125.1 GCA_024229935.1 Gammaproteobacteria bacterium
AGCAAGCTGTGAATCACCCCGTGAGCCTCTATGCGGCCAGCAAGAAAGCGAATGAGTTGATGGCACACACCTACAGCCACCTCTATGGGTTGCCAGCAACTGGCTTGCGCTTTTTTACGGTTTACGGCCCATGGGGCAGACCGGATATGGCTCCAATGTTGTTTGCGAGGGCGATCTTGGCGGGTGAACCCATCAAGGTGTTCAATCACGGCAAAATGCAGCGTGATTTCACTTACATCGACGACATCGTGGAGGGTGTGCTGCGCTGTTGCGATCAGCCCGCCACGTCGAATCTCGACTTTGATCCGATGCAACCTGACCCGGCTACGGCTGCTGCACCCCATCGGGTGTTCAATATCGGCAACAGTCAGCCCACCGAACTTCTTCGTTTTATTGAGGTGATGGAACAGGCGTTAGGAAGGGAAGCAATCAAGGATTTTCAGCCCATGCAACCTGGTGATGTGGTGGCTACTGCTGCCAACACGGAGGCTTTAGAAGCGTGGGTTGGATTTAAGCCTTCTACCTCGATTGAACATGGTATTCAGAAGTTTGCTGATTGGTATCGTTCCTTTTATTAAACCAAAACATAATGTTATTATCTTGGTCGTATAGGATTGAGCTCTGATTGATATGCCACTCCAGCAGTTATTTCCCCTTTTGTTATCTATTGCGGCATAGCTTCTATGGCGGTCGGTTGTTAATCAAAGAAAACGTGCTTAAAGCGTTGTTTAGTGACTATTAGGAGCGAGCCGTCTCATCCGCATCTGAAAGGTCATAGAAGGATCAGAATTG
>JAAERX010000126.1 GCA_024229935.1 Gammaproteobacteria bacterium
AATTTCACGCGAGCACATTTGAGTGCCGTCTTTGTCTTTGAATTTAGTTTGACGACTGAATACGGTTTTAGTCTTGCCATGTAAAGACAGCATCTTTGCGCAGTCGCCCTTATATTCGCGGTACAAATCACGCACACGACCGCGGGTAAGCCCCATTAAATCGACCATCTGGCTCTCTGTAAGCGATTGATTTTCTAAGCCTCTATAATCTTTTGGCGCAGTGTTAGCGCGTTCTTTTGGTATCACTTCGGTATTTGGCTCACCAGCTTCTAGCCGCGCTAGGCACATTGCAGCTAGTGAAATCAAAGGGTTGCTGGTTGTGTTTAGATTATTCAGATTCATTACTATTTATTCCTTAGTTTTTCTGCGTGTTCAAGTATTGATGTACTTGAAAACGCTATATCACCAGTAGGTGTCTCGCAAGAATATTCCTCATTCATAATGCTCAATACAGCATCGGCCTTAATGTCGTTATCGCGCTGAACGCACTCAGGACAATCTGCACCGTCATCAATAGCAATCATTACAGTGCCAAAGCCTTTGCATGTGCTGCACGAATGCTTGTCCCTCATTTTAATCTGATATTTAAGCTCTGCATTTTCCTGCTTTAGCTGCTCTATCTCTTCAACCTGAA
>JAAERX010000127.1 GCA_024229935.1 Gammaproteobacteria bacterium
CCCCGTGGCAGGCCTTGGCTGCAAGGGCACAGATTCATCGCTGAGTGGATTGGCCACCAGTAAGCTAGCCAACCCGGCTACCGTGGGCTGATTAAATAAAGCACGCAATGGCAGAGCATGGCCCAGTAAATCACGTACCCGTGCCACCACCCGGGTAGCTATCAGTGAATGCCCGCCCAGCGCAAAGAAATCATCATGGATGCCGATACGCTCTACACCCAGAACCTCAGACCAGATAGCGACCAGTTGCAACTCTATCTCGGTTCGTGGCTCAACGTAGGCTTCACGTTCATCACGCATTAATGCCAGGGCCGGCAGCGCTTTTTTATCCAGCTTGCCATTAGCAGTAAGCGGTAAGTTATCCAGCAATCTAAATACAGATGGAACCATGTATTCAGGCAGCACTGAAGCAAGCCTGGCGCCAAGGTTAACTAGCTCGACTTCCCCACATACATAAGCCACAAGTCTTGCATCACGCAAGATGACTGCGCACTTCTCTACATCGTGCAAAGTTAAAAGCGCTGCCTCAACCTCACCCAGCTCTATACGATGTCCACGAACCTTAACCTGATCATCCAGGCGACCCATAAATACCAGCTGACCATCAGCTAAATACCTTGCTCTGTCACCTGTGCGGTAAAGTTTTGCGTCTTCCTGTTCCGGGTTGAGCACATCCTTAACAAAGCTTTGTTCAGTTTGTTCGGCATTATTATGATAACCCTGTGCGACACCGACACCACCAATATATAACTCACCCGGCACACCCGGTGGCAATGGCTGTAAATATTCATCCAGCACCCAGGCACGTACGTTCGGAACCGGATGACCTATCGGCAATTCACCTATTTTTTGTGGATCAAGGTGTGTCAGGTCACACCAGGTTGCTGCAATAGATGTCTCAGTTGGGCCATAAGTATTAATAAGCTGGACTCGAGTATCCACCATTTTGTGCCATTTTATAAACGCTGAATACTGTGCTCGCTCCCCACCAATAATCATACTGCGTATGGCACCAGGCAACTTCAGCTCCGACTGATTCAGGTTTGCACACAGCTCATGCCACCAAGCTGTAGGCAAACTAAGCCAGGTTATACGATGACGTTCACAGGCAGCGATGAAAGCGTCTATAGACTCATTCATTCCCTGCTCACGCAATACCAGTGTTGCCCCATGCAGCAGCGCTGAAAAAATTTCCTCAACCGAAATATCAAAGCTCAATGAGGCAAACTGCAATACTCGGTCACTGGGAGAAATATTTGTTTTCAGACCAAGCTGATGAAGGTAATTTACCAACCCTCTGTGCGGCAGCTCAGTGCCTTTAGGTTTACCAGTAGAACCGGATGTATAAAGCAGAAATGCCAGATCATCTGGTTGCAGCAGGCATTGAGGGTTCTGATCCGGGTAGTATGGGCTGGTAAATAAATCATCTGATAATGAAATTACAGATGTAGCAACCAAATGCGTTGCTGCCTGATGATCAGGCTCCAGCAGGGTGATAGCCGCACCCGAATCATCAAGCATTGCCTGCAAACGAGACACAGGGTAATCAGGGTCCAGTGGAACCAGACAGGCGCCAGCCTTGAGCACTGCCAGCATGGCTGCCACACCATTAACTGAGCGCTCTACACATAGTGCAATTGACTGACCCGTTACAATACCTAATGACTGCAAGCGAAATGCGAGCCTATTTGCTCGTCGATTCAGTTCTGCATAACTGCAGTCTGCTTCACCTGCAACCACAGCAACTGCTTCCGGCCTTTCCCGTACCTGCCGCTCAAATAAGGCCACCAGCGATAATTTCTCAGGATAAGGTGCTGTCAGAGAACCCCAGGTATCAACAATATTTTTTCGTGCCAGTTCATCAATTATTGGCAGGGAAGATATTGGCTTGTCCGCATCAGCCACCACCGATTCCAGCAGAACCTGATAATGCGCCGCCATACGTTCAATACTCGCTTCATCAAACAGATCAGTATCGTATTCAAACATTGCATCCAGGCCGCTTTCTGCCTGACGCACTGACAAAGTTAAATCAAAACTTGAAGTACGACTACTAAATACAACTTCAGGCACAACCTCCAGGTTACGTACCGGGAGCCGCCAACGAGGTTCTTCCTGCAAATCAAACATCACCTGAAATACGGGCGAGTAACTAAGCTCACGCTCAGGCTGCAAAACCTCTACCAGTTTTTCAAACGGCAATTCCTGGTTGGCATGTGCTTCCAGCGCAATATTGCGCACTGCCTGCATTAGCTCTGCAAAGGTAGGGTCGCCACTCAGGTCAGCACGCAGCACTACTGTATTAATAAAAAAACCAATCAAACCTTCAAGGTCTGTACGTGGTCGCCCACCCATTGGGGTACCGAGCACAAGGTCTTCACGTCCAGAGTAACGCATTAGTAATACATAGAATGCTGCAAGCATAACCATGAATAAAGTACAGCCCTGCGCCCTACCAAGCGCACGCAATTCATCAGCCAAATTTACAGGTAAAACCCTTAATACAGATGCACCCCTATACCGCATAGCAGCTGATCGAGGTCGATCCCAGGGCAATTCAAGTAAAGGTGGCAAACCAGCTAACTGCTCTTCCCAGTAAAGAACCTGGCGATCAAGCTCTTCCCCATCAAGCCAGTTCCGCTGCCAGACTGAATAGTCCGCATACTGTACCGGCAAAATTGGCAACACTGGTTTGGAGCCATCAAGCTCCGCTTCATATAATGCAGCAAGCTCACGGAATAACACTCGCATTGAAGCACCATCTGAAACAATATGATGAATCAATACCATTAAAATACATTCTGTATCTGACAAACGCAGTACATGTACCCTTAATAAAGGACCGGCACCAAGGTCAAATGACTGCGCAGCCAAATATGCCAGCCGCGCACGTAACTTTTCATCGCTAACACCAACAAGCTCCTCAAATTCTATATTGATGTCGCAGTGAGCTTCTATTTGCTGATGTGGTACACCTGCTTCACTTGGAAAACAGGTACGTAATGTTTCGTGTCTGATAACAAGCTTATTTAATGCAACCTGTAAGGCAGATTTATTTAATTCACCCTGCAACCTAACAGTCCATGAAATGTTATACGCTGAACTGCCTGGCTCCAGCTGATCCAGGAACCATAAGCGCTGCTGTGCCCACGATAGAGGCAATTGTTGATCACGATCAGCAGCTTGCAGCGGCAAAGTTGCCGAATGGCCAGAGCGGCGGGACCAGGATAACAATCGCAATAACTCTGGCTTGCACCTAAGAAGCTCCTCACGAAGCCCAGAAGTCAGTGCGCCCACCGGAGCATCAAGCTCCAGTTCACCATCAACTGCTGTAATACGAATACCCTGTTCACGTAAGCGGGTTATTAATTGCAGCGCTGTCACAATCGCACTACCTCACGACCACTACCGCCACCTGAAACTACACTGTTAGCAGCAGCCCAGCGCAGGGCCTCTATACTTTCTGCAAGCCCTGCAATCGTTGGTGCCTCAAATATAAACTGCAGAGGTATTTCCAGCTGCAGTTTCTCACCTACACGAGCAATGACCTGCGTTGCTAATAAGGAGTGTCCTCGTAAAGCAAAAAAATTATCTCTTATACCAACTTGCTCAACAGCAAGCGCATCAGACCAGATACGCACAAGACATTGTTCAAGTTCATTACGTGGCGCCTCATATTTACCGGGCAAACCAACCCCGGCATTTAATGGCAAAGCAGCAAGGTCAACTTTACCACTGGGTGTCAGCGGCATTGTATCAATCACATAAATATCAGCAGGCACCATAGTCCGTGGTAAATGCATGTATAAATAGCTACGCAGCTCATCCAGATCCAGTTTTAATTCAGGCTGTAACAATGACGGCACAACATACAAAGCAAGCCAGTCTGGTCTGCCAGTATCAGAACGTAAAACCACTGTGCAATCAGCTATATCTGAACGCGCAATAACCTGAGACTCAATTTCACCGGCCTCTATACGAATGCCACGAAGCTTGATCTGCCTGTCTTTGCGGCCCAATAACTCAACCGTACCATCTGCCTGATAACGAGCCCGGTCACCTGTACGATAAAGACGTTTTGTAGCAAGCTCACCAAGAGGGTTACCAACAAAATGAGTTGCGGTTAACTCAGGCTTACCGAGATACTCGCGTGCCAAACCAGCACCACCTGCATAAAGCTCACCCTCTACACCAGGCGGAAGTGGCTGCATGGTCTCATCAAGTATGCACAGCGATGCATTAGCTACGGGCCTGCCAACAGGCACATTTGTGCTTTCCTGTAGCTTGCCTATGTCTTCATACAGCACTTCATGACAACTGACATCCCATGTTTCTGATGTGCCATAGGTATTAAGCAACCGACATTCCGGCAATAACTTATGCACCCGCCTCGCCAATTCACATGACAGGGATTCACCACTGCTTATAAGAGTATGCAGACTCTTTAACCTATCCTGCTTTGCTGGAACATCCAGCAAAGCTCGCAGCAACGAAGGCACCAGTGCGATATGGGTAATACCCTGCCGTTTAATCCATTCAAGAATAGCCTGTGGGTCAGGCTCCTGGGTCACTGACAAAACATCAACACGAGCGCCATGCGCGAGTGCGCCAAATATCTCCCATACCGAATCAACAAAATTAAGACTGGTACGTTGCCCAAAAACATCCTGATCTGAAAAATCATAGGTCTGCCACATCCAGCGACAGCGGCTGACAGCACTCACATGTGTAGCCAATACGCCTTTGGGAGTACCCGTGGAACCCGAGGTATAAAGTGCATATGCAATATCAGCACTCTTTATGACCGGGAACACCGAATCCACTGCCTGATTGTCTGTTTGCTCTAACTCGGTAACCGTAATGCTGGCATCAACATCCGATAAAGGGCCTTCATAACTACACACTATCAAGCCAGGCTGAGCATCTTCCAACATTAACGTTAACCTGGCCAATGGATATCCAGGATCCAGAGGCAACCAGGCTGCACCACATTTTATGATGGCAAGCTGTAACACAATGCTGGTAATACTCCGCTCTACACACAAACCTACCAGATCACCCTGCACCACACCTCGCACAAGTAAGGCTTGTGCAAACTGCTCAGCCATACCAATTAATTCTGCATAAGTCACCTGCCCTTGATAATCACAAACAGCTATAGCATCCGGGGTGCGTTGCGCCTGATTCCAGACCAAATCATCAAGGGTTTCATCAGCTGGTATTTCCAGTTGGGTATCATTCCATTCAACAAGCACTTGCTTACGCTGAGCTGAGCTTAATAGCGGCAAATCTGTGATCTTCGTCTGCACATTTACTGCTATAGCCTCGAGCATGCTTAGAAAAGCTTCCGGCCACCAGGCCAGCGCTTGTGCATCATAAATATCCCGGCGCACCCCGATAAACGCCTGAATAGCTTCATGTGCGCCACAATCAGCAACCGACAATTCCAGGTCCCAGTAACTCGCCCGATCAACAGGCAAAACATCAGCTGCAAAACTTAGGCCATCTATACTTACAGGCGGAGCTGTACGATCTTCAAACAAAAACATCAACTGAAACAGCGGATGGCGACCCAGCAACCGTTCAGGCTGGATGGCCTCCACAACTTTTTCAAACGGTACATTGCTATGCTCAACAGCACCTAAAGCCACTTCACGTTCAGTTTTCAGCACCTCAGCAAAGCTAACACTCATGTCCAGAGGGTTACGGAAAACAACGTTATTAACCATACAGCCAAGCATTTCTGCAGTAGCTTCATCTCGCCGCAGAGTTACAGGTGACCCCAGCAACAAATCCTTATCTGACAAACAGCGTGATAACCATACTCGCCAGGCGGCGAGCAACAACATAAAGGGAGTGGCACCAGCATCTCGAGCAAGCTGACGTAAATTATCAGCAAGTTCTGCATTGATGGAAAAAGCATAACGCGCCTCATCTCCCTGAGCCTGCAACTGCTTCTCACCCTGACCTGCTGCAGGTAACTGTGTAAGAGTAACTGGCTGCCCATGATGACCTGCAAGGTTTTCTTGCCACCAGTTTATTTCAGACTGTATACCCTGATCAGTCACACAAGATCGCTGCCAGCGTGCAAAATCTGCATACTGAAATTCAGGCGGGTCAAATTCGTCAGAAATCACTTTTGTTAGAGCTGCATAAATCTGTGCAAGCTCATCACGAATTAACTGCACACACATACCATCAGCAATAATATGGTGGGCGGTTACCAGCAAAATAAGTTCTTCAACACCCTCTTGATGAAGACCGGATGGCATGACATAAATACAGGCTCGTAGTAAGGGCGCCTGCTGCAGGTCAAATGCCTCATTGATAGCACTGGCAGCATCTGCCGCCAATCGACCTGCTGCAGCCTCTGTAGGCATATCTGCCAGTGAGACCATTTCTACAGGATTATTTTGCAGACATTGTGCCAATGAAACAGACCGTTGGCTGGCATCCTGCAGTGTACCGGCAAAATCAAAACAGCTACGCAGTACATCATGCCGGCCCAGCAGTTGATGCCACGCATCCCGGAGACAGGCAACATCTGCACCACCCGTTATACGAATTAAAAACTGCTCATTAGCACCGGTACTGTCCGGGTATAACTGCTGCAGGAACAAAAGACTTTGCTGAGGAAATGACAGCTCAGCACTGACATCTCGCATTCCAGCCGTTATAAGCTCAGACAGGTCAGACTCAGCTGTCTGCTGTGAGTCAAGCTGGCGGGCAACTGCCTCACCATGATTGTCACGTAGCCACTGGGTATATGTTGCAATAGTTGGCGCATCAAATAAGGCTGCAAGAAAGACGGTGTCATCAAGATAACGTTGCACTTCTGTCGTTAAACGTACTGCCAGTATTGAGTCACCACCCAAATCAAAAAAATCTTCGGTATGACTTATTTGCTCATGCCCAAGTACATCACACCAGATAGCAGAAATATCATTCTGCAACGGGTCTGCTGTCTCAACAGCCGCCATTTCAACTTCGTCGTTAGCCTTAGTTAATGCACGCAGCTGCTGCCGGTCCACTTTGCCACTTGTATTAAGCGGTAATGAGGGTAAGTGAACCCAGCTGTTAGGCTGCATATGTACCGGCAACTGATCAAGCAACCAACTCTTGATATCACCCGGCTCAGCAACCGCTGCGTGCTCAGAATGCCTTTGCATACCAGCCAGCAACTGACTATGTAATGCAGTACTTCCATGACTGTTCTCAAAGTGCCGGGTGGCATATTGCAAAACAATATTAGCAGCATGCTGCCGCTCTATAGTGACCTCTATTTCATAGTCAGGAAAAATCTGGCCAGCAGGTGTCAGGCAACGCCACTGAGTTTGCAGGCGATCACCCTTACTCAGACTCACTGCATCATCAGCAACCGGAAACCATACCGGCAACCAGGCCTGCTGGTGCTGCAAAAAGTCTACAGACTCATGCTCATCAGTCTGTATGTTGGTCCATAACAGGAAACCATCAAAGGAACTATCCCGGTTAACAACAAAAACAGTTTGACCCTGATAATCAGCGCTAAGCTCAGCCTGAAAATTCAGTTGCTCAAATTCAGCAGCTTCTGCCAGCAAACCTTCCAGCGGGAAATTACGCACGCATAAACGCACATCAAACTCATGACCGGCATTCCTGAAAATTTCCTTTGTATACTTAACCGCAAGCGGACTGAATTGCGCAGACCCTCGCACACCTTCAGGCAACTGCGCTGGTGCAATCAGCGTAGTACATACAGAAGGAATAGCAGAAAACTCAGATGCAAAAAGAGCTCGTGCACCATTCCAGATAGGGGCTATGCCATCTGAACTACCAATATTGCCAATAATGCCCTGCGTGCAAACGTCTATTACAGATGAGATTTCTACGCTCTGCATATCCCCATGCAGAACCTCAATACGATCGTCCAGGCCAAGACGCTTAACCAGATGGCTCGCGCTCTCATATGCATCATCCAGAACCTCAACGGCATAGACTTTTTTAGCACCCGCTGCAGCAGCCAACCGCGCCAGGATCGCATCCTTACCCGTACCTATATCCAGTACTGTCTTATCTTTTACCTGACGCTCAAATGCACGCTTGTAACTTGCAACCCTTACTTCATCTGCAGACATAAAGTCATAGAGAAGCTCATCATAAATCTGGTACTCGCCTAATGAAGGCCAGAATTCTATTTCTTTGGCTGAGACTTCTGCATCACAGTCTTCAGCAACAACAAAGGCCGCCAGTTGCGGCACCACACCATCTGTTTGCAACACAACAGCAGCATCTGCAACAGCGGGATGCCTGCGCAAGGCAGATTCAATATCACCCAGATCTATACGGTGCCCACGTAACTTGATCTGATCATCCAGTCGTCCAGCAAATACAATTTCACCTGAGTTCAGGGCATATGCACGATCACCTGTTTTGTACAGACGACTCAATTTACCGGCACCAGGATCAAGCTCAACAAAACGCTCATTAGTCAGTACCAGATTACCCAGGTAACCTGCAGCGAGCATCGGACCGCCCACGTACAGTTCACCGACTTCACCATCAGCAACAGGCAGCAATGCATCATTTAAAATATACACAGCAGCATCACTAACCGGCCAACCTATACAGCCCGGCTCATACTTTTGCTTTGGAGAATACTCATACCAAGTAATCCGCCCTGATGTCTCAGTCAACGCATAGGTATTAATCAGGCGCGGACCTGCTGCACCGTACCTTGAGAACCAGCTGGCAATATCAGCCGCATTAACTGCCTCACCACTAAATACAATCAGGCGCAGCGCATCGAATGTTGCTGGCAAACAATCAGCAGCAAGCAACTGACGGAATCCCGATGGGGTAATACTAAGAGCAGTAACACCACTCTCCAGCACCAGCGGCAACCAGGCGGCAGGATCTTTGCGGACAGACTCAGGGATTATCTCAAGGCATGCACCTGTGGACAGTGCGCCCCACGTCTCCCATATCGAATAACCAAAGGTAAAGGCATGCAAGGCTGACCAATGGTCTGCGGCAGTCAATTCAAGCTCATCATGCAGCCCGTCAAACAAGCCGGCAATATTACCGTGACTTACCATGACCCCATTTGGGGTACCTGTAGAACCCGAGGTAAACATCACATAGCAGAGGTCTTCTGACTTTATTTCAGGTGCAAGGTTCAGCCTTGCCTCTTCACTATCAACCTCACCAACGCCAACAGCGTTGTTAACAGACAGACAAACAACATCAGCATCCGGCAATTCTATTGCGGCACCCGTCAATACCAACTTAAGTTCCGCCTGCAAAATAATGTCATTTAACCGTTGCGACACCCCATCCGGATCAAGCGGCACCCATGCACAACCTGCTTTTAAAATGCCCAGCATGCCAACCATCATTTCTACCGACGGTTCAGCACTCAGGCCAATCAGCTCACCGGGGCTGACTCCCCGCACCAGCAATGTTGCAGCAAGCTGATTTGCCTGCTGGTTTAATTCCGCATAACTGAGTACATCTTCCAGACAACGAATGGCTATAGCATCCGGTCTTTCGGCAGCAAAACCTTCAAAACGATGTAATAACAGCTGGGTCACAATACACACACCAAACCAGCAACAGGCGGGTTACCCATATACTCCTGAAAATACTCAGCACCACAGGCATCTGTACCCTCTGGAGCCAACTCTAATGGCACCCACCGGACCTCACTGAAACCAGCCTTATACAAGGCTGCTTCATACGTCATACGTGTGTAATAAAAAACATCAAAGCGAATCATCTTGCGTCCGCTGACCATGGCATAGGTCAGTTTTGCCCCATCCTCCTGCGGCCCATCAGCAGATTTATTAAAGCCGTATTGTGTGTAACCGGAGAAATCAGCAAATGATTGTTCAGGGTTTTCATTAATGCACACAAACCGGCCACCTGGTTTGAGTCGCGCAACAATACATTCACACATCGACTGCAGCGCATGCGTATCAGCTGCGTAATGCAATAAATAGGCAGCCGTAACCAGGTCAAAGCATCCAAAATCCGGCAGGGATACAACATCTGCACAGTGATATTCAATGCCCTGCACTTGTTGCACCTCAATCTCTTTTGCAAGGCTAATCATTGCAGCAGAGATATCCACACCAGCCACTCGTCGGGCACCAGCAGTGGCTATCAAGCGAGTATAAAAGCCTTCACCACAAGCAAGGTCAAGCACTTCCTTATCCTGCACATCACCCAGCATATTAAAAAAACTAAACGCCTCAACATACTGACGTAACGGCGACTCCTTGGTTGCCTGGTATTCACGAGCGATGTCATCGTATTGCGCACTCATTAACACTTACCCCCTGTTAACGGTTGCCATCTGGCAAGCAGAGCCAAACAATCTGCTTCAAGTACACCACCTGTAATTGTTCCCGGGTATAACTCCCCAATATCCAGGCTCAATTCACTGTTAGTAAATGTCTGCATCGCACTAATAGGCGCAGCAAATACAATCTCTTGAATACCTGCATAAAAACATGCGGACAGACACATAAGGCAAGGCTCTACCGTGACGTATAAAGAGCACTCTTCCAGAGTGAGCACACGAAGTTCCTGACAGGCCTGACGTATTACAGAAATTTCCGCATGAGCGGTTATATCCAGCTCACTGATAACCGAGTTATGGGCAGCAACAATAACCTCACCCGCACGTACCAGACAGGCACCCACAGGCGGGCCGCCAGCGGCCATACCCCGCTCAGCCATTTTTAGCGCAATGCGCATGAATCGCTCCCGCGATGCAGAAGCCGAATCTGCGGCGACTCCCATTCCCTATGCTTCCTCTGCGTTCCTTATCTTCCCACCTACTACTGACCAATCAGCCAGCCCGGCAGTGCTTATAATTCATTCTTGTAAGGGGCTGATTTTTACACATATAAGAAGAGGAAATTAAGCTTGGTAGCCAAATCTCCCAAAGTCTGCAATTAAGCTATACTTCGCCGCCTTCCATAAACGCCTTTTCAGGCATCTGGCAGGCCAACTAGAACAATAGGAATTCAGCAAATATGCAGACTATAAGCATTATAGGTGGCACAGGTGAGTTAGGCGGAGGCCTTGCTCTGCGCTGGGCCAAAGCAGGTCTGCCAGTCATCATAGGCTCCAGAGATGCAGTTCGGGCCCAGCTGGCTGCAGACAGTCTTAATCAGGCCAGTGGCAATACCCTTGCCAAAGGCATGGATAATTATGCCGCAGCTGAAGCCGGAGATATCATCGTACTCACTGTTAAGTTCAGTCACCATAAGACAACTCTTGAGGAGCTGAAGCCTGCCCTGAACGGAAAGATTGTTATTGATACAACCGTACCACTGGTACCACCCAAAGTAGCTCGTGTACAGCTGCCGGCAGAAGGCTCGGCAGCCGTTATTGCCCAACAACTACTCGGTGAAGACATACAGGTGATTTCTGCTTTTCAGAATGTATCTGCATCATCCCTGCATAGCAATGCTGAACCTGAATGCGATGTGCTCGTAACCGGAGCCAAACCGGATGCACGCCAGATTGTTATTGAGCTGGCTAACGCTGCCGGTTTTAAAGCATGGCATGCGGGCCCACTTGAAAATTCAGCCGCTGCTGAAGCACTGACATCATTGCTGATTTTCATGAACAAAAAGTACGGCAGCGACCATACCGGCATTCGTATGACCGGTATCAGCTCTGACTGAAGCCATACAAAGTCTCATGGGTTCTGGCCAACTGACTGTCTTTGCACTACCCGGCATACCGCTTGTTAAGAATGGCGATGCTCTTGATGCCCTGATCCTGGAAGCACTGGATAGAGCATCCTTGCAACTGGAAGATGGCGACATCCTGGTGATTGCCCAGAAAATCATCTCCAAAGCTGAAGGACGCAGTATCGCACTTAGCGAGGTTAAGCCAACACCCGAAGCATATGAACTGGCAAAAGCTACTGATAAAGAACCAGAAATTGTGCAGCTCATCCTGAATGAATCACAGCAAATTCTGCGTCATCGCCCGGGCGTACTGATTGCCGAACATAAACTGGGCTTTATATTGGCTAATGCCGGCATTGACCGTTCCAATGTGGATGCCGACACCGATCAGGTACTGCTATTACCGGAAGATCCTGATGGCTCAGCTTCCCTATTACGCAAACAACTAAGCTCAGCATCTGGCAAAAGACTGAGCATCATTATTACTGACAGTGTTGGGCGAGCTTGGCGAATGGGCACCACAGGCATGGCACTTGGAAGTGCAGGTGTAGAGGCACTTACCAATCTGCGTGGCCATAAAGATCTGTTTGGTCGTGAACTACAGGTCAGCGAACACGCCGTTGCTGATTCTGTGGCATCTGCAGCAGAACTTATTATGGGTGAAGGTAATGAAGCAATACCTGTAGTCATTGTCCGCGGACTGGATGAGGGCTATTCAGGGCAGGATGCAAAGCACCTATTCCGTCCACAACATGAGGACATGTTCCGCTAACATTCCTCTCATAATGTCTGATTCTGATTTCAAGTACACGGTTCTCTCTGGTGGTGTTGGTGGAGCCAAGCTGGTGCTCGGCCTGCATAAAATACTGGCCCCGGAGCAATTATCTGTTGTGGTTAACACAGGTGATGACTTTGAACATCTGGGACTGCCAATCTGCCCCGATATCGATACATTGATTTACACGCTGGCAGGAACCGTGAACCCGACTACTGGCTGGGGATTAAATAACGAAAGCTGGTATTTTATGGAGGCACTCAAGCAACTTGGAGGCGCAACCTGGTTCAGCTTAGGTGACCGGGACCTTGCTACCCATATACGCCGACGGGATTTATTAGTTAAAGGTCAAACGCTTAGTGAAGCAACCCTGACACTACTGCGGGAATTCCACGTCCACACCCCAATTATCCCCATGTCCAATACGCCAGTACGAACAAAGATTAAAACAAATTCTGAAACCCTTGATTTTCAAGATTATTTTGTCAGACTCAAAGCTGAACCAGCTGTTACTGAGATTATCTATGCAGGTAACGATCAGGCTGCAGGTAGCCCAGACGCTCTGGCAGCACTGCAAGCAAACAAACTGGGTGCAATTATCCTTACACCATCCAACCCTTGGCTAAGCATTGACCCCATCCTGTCACTGAGCGACATTAAATCCACAATAACAAACAGCACTGTACCAGTGGTTGGTATCTCACCTATAGTCAGTGGCAAGGCTATCAAGGGTCCTACCGCCAAACTAATGCGGGAACTGGGTATGGACGTTTCTGCGTATTCCATTGCAGAGCACTATAAAGGCATTCTCGATGGGCTGATTATCGACCAGCAAGATGCAGATCAATGTGATGCAATCAGAGCGCTTGGGCTACAAGTCAGCACCACCAATACAATTATGAACTCACTGGACGATAAGAAAGCACTTGCAGAATTTACTCTGGCGTTTGCCAGACAGATTCATACGGGCAATATGGATAGCTCATCATGAATAAAACATGGGCTCTGGTCCCGGTTAAATCACCAGAACAGTCAAAAACCAGATTATCTTCTGTGTTGCAACCACAAGAATGCGCCATGCTGAGCCGTGCAATGTTCATGGATGTACTTGCTGCACTTGATGCAGCAAATGGTATATCCCATATTGCTGTCTTAACAAGCGACCCTGAAGTTACAGCACTTGCCAATCAACTTGGGCATGAAGTTATTACCGATACAGCTACCGGTGACTTATGCGCCAGTCTGAATGAAGCGTCAGGATATGTTACAGCCCAGGGTGCCGAAACAATGCTGATAGTCCCCGGTGACATCCCCACCGTTATGTCAACCGATATAGAGCAACTACTTCAGTCTCATGAAGGTGGGCTTAGCCTTTGCCCGGCAATCAGAGACGGAGGAACCAATGCAATTATTTGTTCTCCTCCCAATGCCATGCCTTATCAATTTGGTGAAGACAGTGCACGGCGACATATGGAGGTAGCCGAACAAAACGGAATTACTACTTCACGACTACCTATGCAGGCATTTTTCCGTGACATTGATACCCCTGACGATCTGCTCTGGTTAAGCCATCAAACATCAGACGGCAATACCATACGATTTCTGCATCAGTCCGGCATCTTCGCCCGGCTGGGGTCTGGGCGTGCAGGAGCTACAGCATGACACGCAGCGGTACACCCCAACAAATCAGCACCCTGCCATTAAACAAATTAATAGAATCTGCAGCAGGCTTACGTGACCAGGGCTGGGGCAGACAGGTTTCATACTCTCGCAAGGTGTTTATTCCACTGACTGAACTATGTCGTGATGTCTGTCACTACTGCACCTATGCAAAGACACCAAAACACCTTAAACAGGTATATCTCTCACCTGAACAGGTACTGGCTATTGCCCAAGCCGGCAAAGCTCAGGGCTGTAAAGAAGCCTTGTTTACCCTTGGTGACAAACCTGAACTCCGTTACAAAGCAGCAAGGGATGCATTAACTGAGCTTGGTTATACAAGCACGGTAGACTACCTGCAGGCGATGGCAGAACTGGTGCTAACAAAAACCGGTCTGCTGCCACATCTGAACCCGGGTATTTTAAGCCTTGATGAATACCGACAACTACGTACGGTAGCACCATCAATGGGCATCATGCTTGAATCCTCTTCTGAACGGCTATGTCAGCGTGACATGCCACATTTCGGCTCACCGGATAAACAACCTGATGTGCGCATTGAAGCAATTGCCAACGCAGGCAAAGCAAAGGTCCCTCTTACCACCGGCATACTCATTGGCATAGGTGAAACCCGTGACGAACGCCTAGAAAGCCTGTTAGCCATCGAAGCACAGCATCAGCTCTATGGACACATTCAGGAACTCATCATTCAGAATTTCGTGCCTAAAACCGACACGAAAATGCATGCTATGCCCATACCTGATTTCAATGAACTACTCTGGACTATTGCAACAGCACGGCTGATCTTTGGCCCTGAAATGAGTATCCAGGCACCACCTAATCTGAATAAGGGCCGCCTAAAGCAACTAATCAATGCCGGCATCAATGACTGGGGTGGTGTATCACCCATTACACCTGACCATGTCAACCCGGAATCACCCTGGCCAGAACTTAAAGTGCTTACTGAAGAAACAGCCACTGCCGGTTATCAGCTAACCGAAAGGTTAACGGTTTATCCCTGGTTTATAGAGCATCGGGATACATGGCTTAACCGTAACCTGATAAAGCCGGTGCTGCAACACGCAGACAGCTCCGGGCTGGCACGCACTGACGAATGGACTGCAGGTGATCGGTTAAGTAATACTCCAGCCTCTGCTAAGCATAACAATCAATTAACTCATACATCACTCGCCACCCTAACTGATAAGGCCAGTCAGGGAGAATTGCTCACTGAAAATGAAGTCATCCGACTATTTAGCGCCCGAGGTGATGACTTTACACATGTCTGTAATGCTGCTGACCTGTTACGTCATAAAGTTGCAGGTGATGACATCACCTATGTGGTCAACCGTAATATTAACTACACAAACATGTGTACCTATCGTTGCCGTTTTTGTGCCTTCTCTAAAGGCAAGGGCCATGAACGCCTGCGTGGTAAACCTTATCTGCTTGATATGGGTGAAATTGCTCGACGCACAGAAGAAGCATGGCAGCGTGGTGCCACGGAAGTCTGTCTACAGGGCGGTATTCATCCTTCCTTTGATGGCAATACCTACCTTGATATCTGTCATACGGTAAAAGAAGCTGTTCCTGATATGCATGTGCATGCCTTTTCACCACTGGAAATAACCCATGGCGCTAAAACGCTTAATCTTTCACTGGCGACTTATTTACAGAAACTGAAAGCTGCTGGCCTGGGGACACTACCGGGCACAGCTGCAGAAATTCTGGACGATTCTGTACGCACAAGACTATGTGCCGACAAAATCAATACTCAGCAGTGGATTGAGGTCATTTCAACCGCCCACGAAGTGGGCCTCAAAACAACTTCCACTATTATGTTTGGGCATATTGAAACACCCTCTAACTGGGCTCGACACCTTCTGACACTACATTCTTTACAGGAACGCACAGGCGGTATCACCGAATTTGTACCTTTACCTTTTGTCCATATGGAAGCACCCATGTACCTGCGTGGTGAAACACGGCCCGGACCCACCTGGCGTGAAGTTATGCTGATGCATGCAGTTGGAAGGCTGGCTTTGCACCCTGTTATTCCCAATATTCAGGTTTCATGGGTCAAGCTCGGCAGACAAGGGGCTGCTAACTGCCTCAATGCTGGAGCAAACGACCTTGGTGGCACACTCATGAATGAGTCTATCTCCCGCGCCGCTGGTGCTGATCACGGGCAGGAAATGCCACCGGAAGAAATGGATAGCCTGATCAACTCCATTGGCAGACAGAGCAGGCATCGTAATACTCTCTATGAAAATGTAGCTGCGGAACAGATAGATAAGGGATATAACGCCAGAGAATTACAGCCCATCAAAAACCGGCCTGCCAGCGAACTAAAGAAACAATTAAAGAATGAGCTGAAGAAAGCCTCCTGAATTCAGCAAAAAGGATACTGGCTATAGAAACACCCCCCACATCAACTAGTACAAGGCGACTGCTGTTTTATGTAGAGCAGGACTACTCCTTTGCTATATTGCGACCCTTGCAAGCTGAAGCAGTCTTGCGTGGCTATGAAGTACGCTGGCTCATTATTGGTGATGCGTCTATAGAGTTACTGAATTCAGATGAGCATAGCTGTACAAATGTTACAGATGCTATTGCTTACAAACCGGATGCGGTATTTGCACCGGGCGACCGGGCGCCCTCATTTATTCCGGGCATCAAGGTTCAGGTATTTCACGGCTTGAACGAAGATAAACGCGGGGAGAGCTATCCGGAACGAGGACTGTTTGACCTTTACTGTACTGAAGGCCCTGCACGTACAGCTATGCTTGCCCCGCTTGCCGAAAAGCATGGCTATTTCCGAGTTTGTGAGACCGGCTGGTTAAAACTTGACGCAATTCTCGGCAAGGATAAATCTTCCAACAATTATGATCGGCCACAGGTTCTGTATGCTTCTACATTTACGCCCAGACTTTCAGGTGCCGAAGCTTTACTGGATACAATTCAGCAACTATCCCAACAGCCACAATGGCAGTGGCTAATTACTCTGCACCCAAAAACCAACTCACAAACAGTTGCTAAGTATCAGGCCCTACAAAATGACAACCTTAGCTTCCACTCTACAGCTGAAGTCATCAAACTCCTGCAACGTGCTGATATTATGGTTTCAGACAATTCATCCATACTGCAGGAGTTTTTGTTGCTGAATAAACCCGTTGTTACATACAGGAATCGCGAACCGCAACCATGCATGATTAACATTCAGAACGCCGGTGAACTGGAGAACGCCATACTTGCAGGATTAAGTCCAGAATCTGATTTATCTGAGAAAATTAAATCATACGGAGCATCCATCACCCCCTTTCTTGATGGGAAGTCAGCAAACCGGATACTGAATGCCACTGAAGCAATGCTTGAAGAAGGCTGGTCGGATAAAAAGCCCGCCAACATGCTGCGAAACTGGAAAATGCGCCGCCAGCTCAATTATTTTAAGCTCTGACAACTTATGAACAAACACTACAGCCTTTCAGTAACTATCATCACACTTAACGAAGCAGATCGTGTTGAGCGCTGCCTTGAGTCTGTGAAAGATCTTGCTGATGAAATTATCGTATATGACAGTGGCAGCACAGATAATACGCTGGAGATAGTCGAACGCTATACAGATCAGATTTGGGAAACTGACTGGCCGGGCTACGGCATACAAAAACAACGTGCGCTTGAACAAGCCAGCTGTGACTGGGTACTTGCCATTGATGCCGATGAGGCCCTGGATGAAGAACTTCAGGCATCTGTCAGGGATCTTCTGGATACGGATCGCGGCAATACAGTTGCCGTAAAAATGCCCTGGGCCGTAACTATTTATGGAAAACGGCTTGATTACGGGCGTAGTGCACGTGCACCTCTGCGTATGGTCTGGCGTGAAGGTGCTTCATTTACAGACGCAGAAGTTCATGAAGCCCTTCAGCATGCACCAGGGAAAACTATAACCCTGAAAGGAAGGCTGCTGCATTTTACACATCGGGACTATGGCCATGGCATGCAAAAAAATGCTGAATACGCATGGCTGGGGAGTAAAAAATATTTTCGCCAGGGAAAACGTTGCCACAGTCTCGCAAGCGCACTACTCCGTTCATTCTGGACATTCTTTCTGGTTTATTTTATACGGCTAGGTTTCTTAGATGGTTCAGTGGGATTTCTGACTGCCGTAAATTATGCACAAAATAATTTTAATAAGTATGCCGGCTTATGGAGCTTAACTCGATCAGAAAAAATGAATTCCAAGAACTCTACCCGCAATAACTCATGAATATATTAATTCTGGCTGGTTCCAGGGGTTCTATCAATCAGCTAAGACCTGAATATGAATCATTTATTGGCCTAGCCAGACATGGGCATAATATCACTGTCATTATTAAGCCTGATTCTGCTTATGTGCCGCGTCTCAGGGAAGCAGGCATACGGATGCTTGATTGTTACCCGGAAAGAAAGATTTGCCTTGGGTCTATTAGGGCTATTCGCAAAGAGTTACAGTCAGTCCATTACGACATTATCTATGCAACCACTTCCAAAACCATACCAAATGCAGCATTTGCTGCCATAGGATTCCCCGCCAAGGTAGTTGCATATCGTGGGACTACCGGCGGCCTGTACCGCCACGACCCAACTGCATATCTGACCATCCTCCATCCACGTGTTAATGGCGTAATTTGTGTTTCAGACGCAGTTCACAATGAAGTCATAAAAAAAGTCTGGAAGAACAAAGAGCAGGTTGTAACTATTTATAAAGGTCATAATCTTCATTGGTATGACGCTCAGCCTGCCGATCTTTCAGAATTTGGAATTAAAAAAACCGATTTTGTTCTTATTTGTGCAGTAAATGTACGTCCCAGCAAAGGCATTGATATCATGCTGGAAGCAGCCAATAAACTGGCACATCTGGATAATCTTCACCTGATCCTTGCCGGCAAAGGTATGGATGGTGAACCCTATTCCAGCATGGTTGCCACTAACGCAATGCATGAACGAATACATGTGACCGGCTTCAGAAATGATGCCCCAGAATTAATTGCTGCCAGCGACATCCTGGTACAACCCTCACGCAGCGGAGAAGGCCTCCCCAGAGCAGTGATGGAATCTATGGGTTATGGAACGCCGGTGGTCATCACCGATACCGGGGGCGGCAAGGAAGTGGTGCAAGATGGAAAATCTGGTTTTGTAGTTCCGGTTGAAGACCCTGATGCCATAGCACAACGTATAGAGCAGCTGTATAACGACCCTGATTTACTAGAAAGCCTTTCAATAAACAGCCGCAGGCGACTTGCAGAGGACTTTTCCTCTGATAGAACCGTCGAAAAGCTTATTAATTATTTTCAAAAACTTGCTGTCACCTGACCCAAAATATTCATACAGACTGAGTATCTAAACAACAATTAGTTAAAAAAATAAACGCATTGTACTTGTCAGCCAACGGCATAGAGTTTTTCCTGTTGACTGAAAACCTCATCCAACCACTTTGACAGGTAACCCATCGCAGCCAGCCCACAGAAACTCAGGATGGATAAGCTACCTTTTACGTGAATTTGGCAAAGCACCTGCCCGCTTATCCCTTGAAGAAAGAGCATAGGTTACACAGCATCCACAAGTAAGATAAAAACAACCTCAACACAGTATGACAGTAAGGATGAAGAATATTTTAGATGTAAACGACCTGAGACAGCACTTTATATGATAATCCCCCACGTCGATGCATTCTTAACCCACACAAAAAATTGATGATACTGGTGTCAGACACCAAATATTAGTCCGGCAATGCAAACCCCATAATGAAGTCACCCTTCGGCAAGGGTGACCACGCATGCCCACCCGCTGAAACAACCACATATTGTTTGCCATCCCTCTTATAAGTCATAGGCGTAGCATTCGCAGAATACGGTATATCTATCTCCCATAACTTCTTACCCGTCTCAACATCAAATGCACGGAAACGCTCATCATAGGAAGCCCCTATAAAGGCAACACCACCGCCTGTAACGATCGCACCACCGGCAGCAGGTGTACCAAACTCCAGTGGTAATGGCATTGCACCACCTGGTGCCAGCTTATCAATAACACCTAAAGGCCTGCTCCAGAGAATCTCACCTTTCTCCAGATCTACTCCCACCAGCATACTCCAGGGCGGCTTGGAACAGGGTGTCATCATCATGGACATCAGCGGTCCTTGTTGCAGACCATTCTCTGCACCCTGAATAAAATCAGCCGGCCCCATTGCCATACCCGCCATCGGATGATCCGTTTCTTCCACCTGATCATTGGGTGGTAACTTCACAAAGAAAGGTAGCTGACCCACGGGAGTAACAAGTAAATTCCTATCAGGATCAAACGCTCCTCCGCCCCAGTTTGCCCCACCACCAATCATGGGGTACATCACCGTACCCTGCTCTGTTGGGGGGATGTAGTAACCATCGTAGTCACCATCACCATCTCCATAGCGCATTGACTCAATCTTCTTTTTACAGTCATTACGGTCTATGGCAGTAAAGCCCCAGGCATCTTCAGGCGCAATCCCAACTCGCATTAATGGGGGCGGCCTCACAGGGAATGGCTGAGTTGGCGATAACTGATCCCCATTGAGCCCATCAGTTGGCACCGGGCGTTCTATAACTTCATGAAAAGGCTCTCCGGTATCCCTGTGTAAAACAAATACAACACCGGTTTTTGTAAGCACGACTACAACCGGAATCTTTTCACCATCTCTTGTGATATCCACCAACAGAGGATGTGTTGGCACATCCCAGTCCCACACATCATGATGCACAACCTGAAAATGCCAGGCCAGCTCACCTGTGGACGCCTTGATTGCTACAACTGAATTTGCATAGCGATTATCACCTGGCCTTAATTTGCCATAGAAATTGGGTGATGGACTGGCAGTGGGTGCAAACAATAAATCACGCTCACTGTCCCAGGACATCGTTGTCCATACATTGGCACCACCAACCGAGTAATCAACGGCACCCTCACCCTCACGAATCAGGGTATCAAAAGTCCACAGATGCTCACCAGTGCGCACATCAAAACCACGCACTGAACCATTCATAGAGCTCACATCTTTAAACTTATTGGCAGTACCACCAATAACAATCACATCATTAACAATCGCGACCGGTGACATCAGTTGCATGCCGGCAAGCTGATTTGCCGGCTTAACTTCCATAATAATGGGGGTAACATCAAACTGACCGTTATCACCAAAGTCAGGGCATAACTTTCCGGTAGGTGCATCCAGTGCAATAAGACGCCTGTCATTAGTCGCAAGAATAATCCGGTGCGCACATAATGCATCCGTTTCTGCATTTGAATCTGACCACTGTGATACACCACGACAGTTAAAACGTCCTGCTGTACGATTAGCGGTATTAATTTCCGGATCAAAAACCCAGCGTTCTTCTCCGGTAGCAGGATTCAGGGCAATTACGCGATTAAAAGGGGTGCAAGTCACCAAGTGCCCACCAGCATCAGGCGGCAGCAAAATGGGTGTAGCCTGATAACCACTAAGCGCTATAAGCTCAGGATGTCGTTCCTGCGCCCCCGTACGATAACTCCAAGCAACTTCAAGCTCTTTTACGTTAGCACGGTTAATCTCTGCCAGCGGTGAATAGCGTCCTCCACCCTCCTGTCCGCCGTATTGTGGCCAGCCATGCTCATCTGCAAGCACCTGGCCTGCAAAGCTCAGCAAAAAAAAGTTTAGAAAAGTGGCACATATTAATGATGTCTTTTGCATAGCCTTGGAATCCATATTTGCAAGCCCCACATTTCCTAATAAATGCAGACGCGGTAAATCCTGGTATAGCTTAAATTATAGCCTCTGAATGCCATACCAATTCCTGCTAAACACGGCTTACCACTTAGCGGACAGCCAATACCAGATCAAGGCACAACGTTACCCTGCTCTACTCTTCCTGCTAGAGTGCTTAAAACTTGATAGAGCCATTAGGAACCTACATATGGGCACCGTTGTTATCACAGGCAGCACCAAGGGTATCGGCCGTGGCCTGGCCGAAGAATTTATTAAACGTGGGCATAATGCTGTTATTTCCAGCCGTAATCCGGCGGATGTGGAAAAAGTGTCCCGGGCATTAGCCGCAATCGGCCCTGGAAAATGCTCTGGCATAACCTGTGATATTACAGACAAAAGCCAGCTGCAAACTCTCTGGGCCCATGCAGTCAATGAATTCGGCCAGGTTGATTTCTGGGTTAACAACGCCGGGATGGCTTCCTCACGCCATGCCATACATGAACTTCCTGAAGACATTACACGCACTCTGATTAACGGCAACATGCTCGGCACCACATTTGGCTCACAGGTTGCCATGACAGGCTTCAGGGAACAGGGGCATGGCGCACTGTACAACATACTGGGCGGCAGCTTTGATGGCAAACGTCTGGTACCCAATATGGGTGTCTATAGCTCAACAAAAGCCGGCATTCATCTCCTTACCCGATACCTAGTTGAGGAAAACAAAAATCAGACTATTGTTATTGGCATGATCAGCCCCGGTATGCTGATTACTGAAAATTGGTTTGATGAGCAAAAAAAACTCAGTGACCGTGAATGGCAGAAAATTAAACCCCTTCTGAATGTGCTGTGTGATTACGTTGAAACCGTCACCCCCTGGCTGACCGATGAGATTATCGCCAATACCGAGAGTGGTAAACGTATAGCCTGGATGAGTACCGGTAAAATGATGAAGCGCTTCTTTGCTGCCAAAGTGCTGGGACGCAAAAGGGATCTGTTCAGCCGTTTTGGCCTTTGATTTAACCCTGCTTTTTAACCCCCTGCGAGCCTCACAATCCAGATATACTCAACAAGCATAAGTGCAGAAAAATATATTATTTTTCCCTTTTGCCTCAGGCGGTTATCTTAGCCTGCCAGCAGCCCTTTGGTAGCAGCTGATTTTTTTATTTATATATTTTTCAAAAACTTACAAAGAAGTGTGCAAATTGTGTCGCAAATGATCATCGCCAATACGCTGGCTGACGGATTCGTGGTATTTCTCACGGAAGCTCATAGCTGGACAAATGATATTACCAAAGGGGCAGTAGCAGAAACTGATGAACAGGCCGAAAGTCTGCTCACTGCAGCCAAACAGGCGGAGCAAACTAACGTAGTTATTGACCCCTATCTGATACCCATCAACATTGAAGATGGCCTGCGCAAACCAACCGAATACCGTGAATACATCCGGGCAACCGGACCAACTGTTCCTATTCCGTCTTAAGGCACCCACCTTAAATGCACATACAACGGATTTAATATTTTATGTATCGCTATGATGAATTTGATGCCCGACTCGTAACTGAACGTGTGGAACAGTTCCGCCGTCAGGCTCAACGTCGCCTGAGTGGTGAGCTGACTGAAGACCAGTTTAAACCGTTACGGCTAATGAATGGTCTTTATCTGCAGTTACATGCGTACATGATGCGCATTAACATTCCCTATGGCGCTTTGTCCTCAAAACAAATGCGGCAACTTGCACACATTGCCCGCACCTACGACAAAGGGTATGGCCATTTCACAACACGTCAGAATATCCAGTACAACTGGATACAACTAAAAAATGTACCGGATGCACTGGCCGATTTGGCTGCTGTTGAGATGCATGGCATTCAGTCAAGCGGTAACTGCATCCGCAATACAACATCAGATCAGTATGCCGGCGTAGCCAGAGATGAACTTGAAGACCCACGGGTCTACTGCGAAATTATCCGTCAGTGGTCAACATTACATCCTGAGTTTTCATTCCTGCCACGCAAATTCAAAATTGCTGTAACCGGGTCACCCAATGACCGAGCGGCGGTAAAACTGCATGATATTGGCCTGCGTATGCACCAAAATGAACAGGGTAAGACAGGCTTTGAAGTCATTGTAGGCGGCGGCCAGGGGCGCACACCCTTTGTTGGCAAAACCATCAGAGACTGGCTGGCACCAGAACACCTGTTGTCATATCTGGAAGCCATACTACGCGTCTACAACCTGGATGGGCGTCGTGACAACAAGTACAAAGCACGCATTAAGATTCTTGTACACCAGATAGGCACTGATGAATTCCGACGCCTTGTCGATACAGAGTGGCAACAGATTAAAGATGGCGCTCTGAATCTGCCACAGTCAGAGATTGACCGCATCAACGCATACTTTACGCCCCCTGCCTATGCACAGATTGATGATGAAACAGAGTCATTAAATGAACAGCGCACCCAAAACCCTGCTTTTGATGCCTGGGTGCAGGCCAATCTAGCAGAGCACAAGGTATCAGGCTACTCCATCGTTAATATCTCACTAAAGAGCCCAAAGCTCCCACCAGGAGATGTAACTGCCGTGCAGATGGATGCACTTGCAGACCTTGCAGATGAATACAGTTTTAGTGAGCTACGCGTAAATCACCGACAAAACCTAGTGCTTGCTGACGTCCCACAAAAAGACCTGCTGTCACTATGGACAAAACTCATTGAACTGGATCTTGCAACACCAAATATTGGCCTTATCTCTGACATCATTGCCTGCCCAGGACTTGATTACTGTGCACTTGCAAATGCACGTTCTATTCCCCTTGCACAAGAAATCCATCAACGCTTTCAGGACATAGATAAAGTTCATGATATTGGTGAGTTAACCATAAATATTTCAGGGTGCATGAATGCCTGTGGGCATCATCACGTTGGCCACATAGGCATACTTGGTGTAGATAAACGTGGTAAAGAGTTCTACCAGTTCACTCTGGGTGGTTCATCTGATCAAAATGCATCATTGGGTGATCGTACAGGTAAGGGATTCCCTGCAGATGAAGCAGTCAATGCTGTTGAAAAAATTCTGAATACCTACATCATGGTGCGAAACGATGGTGAACGCTTCCTAGAAACTTATCGCCGGGTAGGAATGAAACCATTCAAGGAGGCTCTATATGGTTCTGCTTAAAAACGGCACTGTAGAAACTGACCTGTATACAGATGTCAGTAGCGCAGATAAGCTCCCGGAAAAAGGCGCCATTCTTGTTAGCCTTACTCAATGGCAGGATCAAGGTGATGCGCTGACAAAAAGATTAGATGCGCTTGGTATTGTGCTGCAGAGTGATGAAAAGCCTGAGCACATAGCAAATGACCTGGCTCACTTCGATGTTATTGCTCTTGAGTTCCCCACCTTCAATGATGGTCGTGCCTATTCCTATGCCCGATTATTACGGGAGCGTTATAACTACCAGGGCGAACTCCGAGCCGTAGGTGATGTATTACTGGAACAACTGCATTTCATGCATCGTGTTGGCTTCAACTCATTTAACATACAAAGCAAAAATGCAATAAAAGACTGGGAGGTAGCGGCAGCTGACATCAGCATCTGGTACCAACCCTCCAGTGATAACCGTACTCCAGTTATCAAGTTACGCCACGATAACTAAGGCTGCTTTTAGGGACAATACCAAACGTTTTTTAGTTGATATTTAAAGATGGACTACAATTAGCACGCTGATATACATCACTACTCTGACTGATTGCAGTATCTCGATTTTTTCCGGCTGGTACCATTGGGTTTTCAACATACACCTGCAACATATTATTGAGTGTTACACAAAGCTGCTCTTTCGGCTCCCTGACCCGATCACCACATTCATGAGTGACATAGACCAAACGAGCACCTGCAAGCATCAGATTACCCCAGTCACGTGGGCTTAATGAAGTATCGCCCTGTGCTTTATCCATAAAACCAACTGCTTGCTGGCAATACTGAGCCTGCTGCCCAGTATCCTTATTTTGCTTATCACAGGCAAAGAGCACACAGCCGGATAAAATTAACAGTGATAGTTGCTTCAATTGCTCCACCCAACTTACCCTAACTCATGCAAGAGAGAATTCTGATCAGGCAAAACTGATCGCACGAACTGCATTCATATATTTGGAATGCCGGCCTATACGCAGTGGCATATCCTGAAGTATACCTACTGCATCCTGCCTATCAGGTCGGGAAAACTTGAATTCTACAACCAGCGTATCCTGAGTAATGGCCTGATGTGTAAAATTAGGCCGGTTCCCGATACGCTGGTCAAAGACACGTTGATTAGTATCTATAGTTACCCGTATAGACCCATCAGTAGTCGCAAAATACTGTCGCTCATACCGATTAAGCATAATTGGCAGAGGGTTCTGATGCAGCCATAACTGTGCATCCATCGGTAGTTGTGCCCTGATTGCCACACGAATATCATGCCAGTTATAACCATTATGGTATGGTTTTTCATTTACCGGGTAGCGCAGCTTCCAGCCAAAATAATTCCGCTTTTGTTTAATCTCAAGTGAGCCTAGATCAGGCTCCCGGCTTTCACCGTACCAGCGATACCTAACCTTAGATCGTTCACTCACACCTGCAACATTTTCAGCGTAAGCCCGATAATCAAAAGTATCAAAATAAATGTTATTAACTTCACGATTTGGATAACTGCAGACAAAACCCGCAGGATGCATGTGAATCCATCGCTCTAGTACAGCATGCTCAGTAGCATAGGCAGCAAACTTTACCTCATGCCGCTCATCAAGACCTCCATCAGCTTCAGGCACTATCGTAAACCTTTCTGCATAATAGTTTCATAGAGAGCATCTACATTCACATCACGAGTTTCTATCTCTACGCCATCTACACTAACAAAACTATTTGTTTGCACTAAAAAAGAATTTTCTGTTTCACTAATAGTGATGTTTTTTGCTTCTATCGAAGCAGCACCATATTCTGGCTTCTTAATATAGGCTGTCAGTGCGGCAAAACCTGCGCCGCTGATTGTCGAATCTGTAAGGGTTAACTTTGAGCCATCTTTGGATGCAGCACCAGTACCTACATTTTTTATGATTATATTGCTGGCCGTCATCTCACTTTTTTCACCAATAGATAACGCCTTATCTGACACATCAACAAACCGGCTGTCAGCCACAGATATAAGGCTACCACTCACATCTACTGCATCCCCACCCCCAGCCTTGCCAACTTCCAAAAATTGCGAACTGATAACAGACCCTGCTGAGAAGTCAGCATCAAATGCATCTGAAGCAGTACCTTTAATAATCAGGTCAGTTATTTCAAATTGTGAGTGAATAATATTGAGTGCATCTTCACCATGACTATTTATTAATTTGCTATGAGAAATTTTTACATCACTTTTATAAAAATTGATACCACCTGTCAGCACCCAGTTCTTAAAAACCACTCCACTGGTATCACTCACAAACAAATAATCTACAAGTGACTCTTCTTCTGCATTCATTACAATCAGACCGGGCCACTGCTTGCCATTAGCAGCACTAAATACAACAGGTGACTCTGGTGAGCCTGCAACCTGCAGCGAACCGTGCACCAACATGATAGCGCTCTGACCAAACTTAAGCCTTGCACCCTGCTCAATTATGAGGCCATACCCAGGCGGCACAATTAATGGGGTTTCAATTAACCACTGCCCTGCAGGAATAATCAGCTGACTAGAACTCTTATCTAAAATAAGAAAAGGGTGCTCACTTAACTGTTTGGCAATACTGCTCTTCGGAATTGGAGCCGCATCTAAAGGCGCATAACTTGTAATGGCACGGATCTGTTGCACCCAGGGCCTATTTTGCAAGCGAACCACCGCCTCAAGATGCCACAATGTCCTATCCGGAGCTACATCAGCATCATAAAACCAACTTTGCGCCTGAGAACCAATTCCCCTGACTGGCAGCAATATTGGCAACGCTACGCCCTCCAAGGCAACACGCTCACCTGTTTCATTATTTACCCAATCTATACCGAGCACTTCCACATCTTTGGGAACGGCATTGCTAATCTCAAGTCGTAGCAACTCACCTTCATCAAAAATCTTCACATGAGACAGTATTGGATAAACCCGCTGTTCAGCCAGACTAAACTCATAGAATTCATTATTAAGTGTCTGTGACTCACTACCAAAACGCTGTCGCAAAATTTCAATGCGCGGACCCATATAGTCAAGTGGAAAATTTGAAAGCAGTCGAAACTCTGAATTCAGTATGTGAAGCTGCTCAGCTTCAAAGTCCAGCAACGCATCAGTCAGCTCTCCAGAATGAATCCAGCCCGCAAGCTCTTCAAGGGCATTCCGATAGGCGGCAAGAATTACTGGGTCACCTATAACCTGCAACATCATAGGCTCATCATTCAGAATTGATTGCCCTCCTTTCATACGCTTTTGTAATGTTGCATCAAATGCAATGGGCTCAAGTTTTAGCGTTACCGGATTAAGATAAAAACGCAGGTTGTGCCAGGCCACTGCGTGCCATGTACCAAATGCATCAGAGACGGCCAGAAACTGCCCCATCTGCTCTGCATCAAATACCTCAGATGCCGTGAGTTCTTTATTAACAAAGCCACGCAGCAAACCAACAGCAACACCGTACTGTTGCGTCAGAGCTGCTGACTCAGCTATTTTTCCTGAACCAATAGCATCAATAGCTGCATTGCGATAATGATCAAATGCACCACCCCAGCCAACAGTCTCACCAGTGAGAGAATCTGTAGCACTCCATACCAGTGACTCATCAAAACGAACAATTACCCCCTCACGGCGCCTGTTGTACTCAAGTAATTCCTTACCAAAGAATTCTTCCAGGGCCATAATGCCCATAGGTTCGCCATTCAGCACCACATTGACAAAGCTATAGCGAGGCGACATCAGACCAAATTTCTCAGCCACCTCAAAATACATTAACTCTGACTGATAGCCCCTGGTAGCAGGGTTCTGGATTGAGAACTTCCGCATACCAAATAACTGCTCACCTTTTCTTACATGAATCCGGAACGACCATTTCCTTCCAGCGAGATGATCATTCCAGTCCCCTTTAAGGCGGAGCTTAATTGGGATTGTACGTCCTTCCGCACGAATCTCACCCTTAACAAAATCATCTTCCCCCTGAATGAGATTGCCATGCTGAAGGGCTGCTTCACGCTTGGCATAAATCTTACGCATTTCTTTGAAGGGCACATCAATTACAAGCTCAGGAATTTCAGGTGCATCCTTATCAACGGTACGCAGAAAACTTCCAGTCACAATTGATAACTTGTCGGCAAGTGAACGATCATAGCTGTGTAAAGAATCGCCCCAACGCATTTCCAGCGCAGCTATTCCACGCTGCAGACTAGCAGGGCTGGACAGCACTACCACCAGCATCAACACAAGGAAACCAGCAAAAATTGCTAAAAGAATACGCAACAGCCGCTGTAATGACATCTTCACAGCCGGTTTAGTGACCTTTTCAGGCTGAGATATTCTGCGGGTCACCTTCATTGCTGACACCCCCGATTATCAGGACAATCAAAGCTGCTAGACATACCAGACAGCCCCTAAATCCCGGGCATTCCGTTTTGATCCAGGAAGGTAATGCCAATTTCAGGAAATTGTGCACGCAAATCATTGCTTAGTGCAGTAAGCACACCCGTGGAATTAATATCCAGTAAGTAAGTAGCTTCCAACCCACCACTACGTTCATCAAAACGGCGCAGGTCACTGGATACTACATGTTGGCCTAATAGCTCATTAATCGAATCAAGCTGTGACTGTCCTGATTGCTGACCAGATAAACTAACGGACAAGTAAAGGTTCTTTGCTGACTCACGACGGGTAAAACGCTTAATCAGACTCATTGCAAGCAAAATAAAGGTGGCTGCTAAAGTTGTTGGTAATGCCTGATTTGCACCAAGGCCAAGACCAATGGCTATAGCAATAAACAGGTATGCCAGTTCTTCCGGCTCTTTAATAGGCGTACGGAAACGCACAATAGAGAGCGCACCAACAAGCCCCAGTGACAAGGCCAATGATGTCTTAACAACAGTGATAATAAGAATTGTTGTCAGCAGAATAAACGGCAGCACGCCACCCAGCTCATCCCGATTAGAAAGAGTTGAGCCAAAACGTAGAAAATGCCAGCGCAGGATAACAGCCAGCACCAGGCCAATTGCCAGATTTAGAATCAGCTCTGTGGATGAAAATGGCGCATCCCCAGAAGCACCAAAAATCTCAAGTTCTTGTGGCATATCAGGCCTCTACCTCACACTGCATAACAATAATTTAACAATAACTCATTGTGCATCAGGTAATACCCAATAACCACAGCCCATAGAGGATACAGCTCACATTGCTACAAAATATACTGTAGCCCTAAACCAAAACTAGGTTTTAAAGCGGGCAAATAACTCTTCATCAATACCATATTCTTCACCCATCTCTACCAAATGCTGCGCAGTTACTGATGATGCCCCCTTCTCCTGGGCATGCTCTTCCAGACGCTCAGACACCATCTTCCGAACCGCAACCGGAATATTCATCAGCGCTTCTACAGCCTTATCATCCCAATCCATGGTCATCTTGATTTTACCGCCCTTCTGGCCACCCGGAGGCTCGGCCAGCTCATGCATAGATACATTATCAGTATGAGCATGGTAATAATAACGGCGATTCTGATCACCCAAACCCACTGGCAGATTCATAGCCGGAATACGCTCGGAACGGTCCATCTGCTCAAGGCCTTCATCCATAACAATGGCCTCAATATTTGCAATGATGATGCCACTGCTTTTATCCAAACGAATAATCTGATCTACCGTACATTCAGCAATCTGCGGGCATTCCTCAATACTGGGTGGCTTTACTTTACGTGAAGGAATCATTGTGAGACCGGTATGCTCCAGTTCATTAACCCCCTCAGGCCAAAAACGTGCCGTTTCCATCATGTCATCAAGGTAATCAGCTGAAGGGCAGTTCACAACAAATTCACCTGTGGCGCAGATATTCTCAAAGCTATGTGATTCCTGGCGAAAGCCTATAAGCATACGTGGATTCTTCTGCATCACGTCATACTGCATAATATGTGAATAAGGAGCGGCATTAATATTACCTTCCTTGTCCATAGACGTAATGATGGTAATCATTTTAGGAAATATCCAGATATCCGAGTACCAAAACGGCCTGATCTTTATCTCTTCTTTTTTCTTTACCATGTTTGTGCCTCAATCATCCTCAACTGAATAGCGCTCACGCTATCACAGTGCGCAATAGCTGCATGGAAGGCATTCTGCCTTAACCTCTGTGCGGCCTATTGTGCTAACTCCAGCCAGACTGACAAGAGTATCATCCCGATAGATCACAGACTCACAAGTGATGCAAACCATTCTGTATGATTCACTTTCTCGCCCTAAAATTTGAAACCTAAAGTACAACTACACAGCAATATGTCAGCCCTCTCAGCAAACCATTCCCCTCCCTCTAACTGGGTACAACGGCATATAGGACTTATCCAGCCTGGAGCCAGAGTACTTGATCTGGCCTGTGGTTCAGGGCGACATACGCGATTACTGCACGCACATAATTATTCTGTTTTAGCGGCTGATCATGACCTGTCGCGCATGTCAGAACTGAGAAATACTGACCGTATTGAGCTTCGACTTGTTGATCTTGAAACTCAGCACTGGCCCTTTCAGACAGAAAAATTTGCCGGCATCATTGTCACTAATTACCTGTACCGCCCACATATGCAGTCACTTGTCTCAAGTCTTAAGGAAGACGGTGTACTCATTTACGCCACTTTTGCTGCAGGCAATGAGGCCTTCGGAAGACCAGACAATCCTGATTTTTTACTGCGGCCCAATGAACTAAACGATACTTTCGGTAAGCATTTATTTGTTATTGCCTGTGAACAGGTTACAGAACATGGCGCAGTACCTGCTGTCAGGCAACGAATCTGTGCAACGGGTATGACCCATCCAGCTGCCAGCAGCTAATCTGCATTGCTTAATAAACCCGCTGTATTCATGGCTATGCCAAAAGACACATTGCAGTCTATAGCATTATGCTATGGCAGACTTTCTAAACCGACCAAATCGTGAAACTGTGGCTACATAACTGAACAGCAGCAAAACCTCACCAGCATTACCGGGCGCCATGCCAAAACCACGAAATGGCACACTTGCTGCCCCAAACATCACCAGTGCACCCACCATGAGCCATACCCAACCCTGGTGCCGCCATAAAGAGAAACCTATAATCAGGGTCACTATATTGCCCACAATCGAAGGTATAGGCGGGCCAGATCCTTTTACCGCTTCCTGGACTCCCCCTATGTCTTCTGGACAAAAATGCGAAGGATAAAGATTAGCGGTGTAGCGCAGAATTCCATCAAAGCATGCGGGCACCGTTTTCAATTCAATAAGATGGCCCAAAGAACCATACGCAATCATAGCCACAACCAATACCCAGATAAATATGCGCCACTGAGTTGTCTCTGCCCAGCGTATACCTCCTGCAGCAGCCATCTGAGTAACGGCAATCATCATAAAAGGCGTTAGCACTGCATGCATTGCAAAACGTGGCCAGCTAAGGTCCTGCAATAATGGCCCAATACCAATGGTATAACCGAGGGAGATAATCAAATTATCGTAAACCAGACCCGCAGCAATCATTGCAACCAGCCATGCACCAGGCGCTTTGTGCACCTTTACCAGATACAGCGCCCAACAAAAAATACTCAGATGTCCAACGACATACAGTGGAAAAAGATACGCAGACAAAGTAAATCCCTCAAACATTAAATGACGCCTATACTAGCAGCATACCCCAAACAAGAAACCATTCAGATAAACACCCTTACTATACATTGAGGCCAACAAGCAGCGCATCTAGTATGTGCAACACATATCCTGATAGGCAGAAGGATCATATGCTTAACCAAATTCTAGCAATACTTATAATTACACTGAGTTGTATCAGTTGTACAAGCACCACAGTAAATCTAAATCCAAATTCGCCTACTGTACTAATTACAGGCGCGAATCGGGGCCTGGGGCTGGAATTCAGTCGTCAGTACGCAGCATCAGGCTGGAATGTCATCGCCAGTTGTCGGAATCCACGTTCTGCAACAAATCTACATAATCTGACCAAAAAATACCCGCAGGTAGCAATAGAAAAACTTGATGTGACAAGTGATCGACAAGTTAATACCCTTGCACAAAAATATCACAGCCAACCTATAGACATACTACTTAACAACGCAGGTATCTATGGCACTCTTGAAAAGCAAACTCTTGGTAGTTTTGATTTTGAAGAACTAAAAAAAGTGTTTGACATCAATACTATCGGTTCACTGCGAGTTAGCCAGGCATTTCTCGACAATGTACTGCTCAGTGATCAGAAAAAAATCATTAGTCTGGGTGGAGGCATGGGGACCCAAAGTATTGGCCGACTCTTTGGTGGGCATTACTTCATGAAAATGAGCAAAGCAGCACACCTAATGGCAATGGGCGTAATGCAAACCGACCTGAAAAATACTGAACTGCAGATAGTAATGATTTCGCCAGGTCGGGTAGACACACAGTTAATGAGGGACTCCGGGTGGAGCGGACCCTCTATCAGTGCAGAACAAAGCGCTCAGCTGGTTATAGAACAAATAGCAGCACTAAAACCAGATATGAATGGACGGCTGATTTTATATAACGGCACTGTTATTCCCTGGTAAAAAAATATCAGCCATGCTGCATAATGATCGGGATTTCCGCTTTTGTAAGCATATGCTGAGTCATACCACCAAATACTACTTCCCTGAAATACGGGCGACTGTAAGCACCCATCAATAACAAATCCAACTGGGTCTTCAGACCTAGATTAGTATTTAAAACACATCAATATTCAAAGCACCGAAACAGCCAAAAAGATTTACGCAAAAAACCCTATTTACAGTACACTTAGGCATTACACCAAATAATCATGGACCCCCAAAAGCCAACTCATGCTTCGCTACTTTATTCTGTTAATAGCCCTATTTGGCGTGCTCACCCTGTTTTCTTTACAGCTAGGTGAAGAAACACCCAGAAGCTTTACAACTATCAGTGAGTTTTCTGTTGATGGCAATGCAGAAATTATTCAGGCTACTGCTGACGGCATGTATCTGGCACATACAAATAGCAAGCGAAACAGCATTGATATTGTTGACCTGACCAACCCTGCCTCACCAAAAACAGTAGTATCACTGGATATGCCCGGAGAGCCTACAAGTATTGGTATGAGCCAGGACGGCAAATGGGCACTGGCAGTAGTTTACTCAAGCCAGTCAAAGCCAGGAGAATCACCCGTTGACCCACGGTTACCTGGTGTTCTTGCCCTAATTGATTTACATGATCCCGCCAATGCTTCTGTCACAACAATGATGGGTATTGGCCATCACCCCGATAGCATTGCTGTAACCTCATCAGGTGATGAGCTACTCGCCATTATTGCCATTGAAAATGAGCCACTCATTGTCGTTGATAATAAAGTGGTAGATGATGATGCTCCAGGCAATATTAATGATATTAGCAATGTCGGCTCAATACAGCTTGTAGCCATTAACCCCAATAAACCAAACCAACACCGCATTACCACCCTGGCACTTGATGAAACTCTGCTAGGCAATGCGCTCATGTTGAATATTAATGACCCACAACCTGAGTATGTTGCTCTGTCTCCTGGCAAACATCTCGCAGCAGTCTCACTGCAGGAAAATAATGGTATCGTAATTATTGACCCTGTAGCCGCTGAAATTATCAGGGCTTTCAATCTTGGCATTGTTAGTGATCGACCGGCAGACTTACTTAACGACGATAAAGTGCGTCTAGAGCAGTACTACCCTTCAGATGCCAGCAATAGTCAGCCACTTGCGGGGACACGTTTTCCAGACGCCATTAGCTTTACACCAGACGGTCAATACCTCCTCAGTGCTGATGAAGGTGAACAGGCTCTAACCGGTGGTCGTGGCTTTTCTATCTGGACACTAAATGGCGAATTTGTCTGGGATGATGGTGGTGAAATTGAACGTCATGCCAGTGAATTGGATCTTTACCCAGATAAGCGCTCCGATATAAGAGGGATCGAAATTGAAGGCATTACCGCTGCTCGTTTTGGCCCCCATGACTATGCATTTGCAGTATCAGAACGTGGGTCTTTCATCGCAATCTATGACATCAGTAATCCATTAGCCCCTGAATTTGTGCAGATCCTGCCAACCGGCAAAGGGCCTGAGAGTGTAGTTGCTATCCCGGAACGTAATCTGCTGGTCATAGCTGCTGAAAAAAGTGGCACCCTCACTATTATTGGCCATATTACTGATACTAGATAAATAAGCTCTGCTCACGGTCTGATAGCAGCAACACTCTTCGATACAGGTGTTAGACTCCGCTCATCCTGATACGGTGAAATGCAAAAATCACAGCTATGAGCCCCAGTAATCTAAACACTCAGCAAGATGCCGCAACACTTGCCTACCTGCAATTGCACCCAGATGAAATTATCAATGCTGTTGAGTCAGCAGGATATCACTGTGACGGCCGGCTGCTTGCACTGAACAGCTATGAAAACCGTGTATATAAGGTTGGCCTTGAGTTTACCGACAACATTGTCGTTAAATTTTATCGCCCAGGTCGCTGGAGTGATGACGCAATACTAGAAGAACATGAATTCTGTGCTGAGTTGGCAGAACATGAAGTCCCGGTACTTGCCCCACTTGAGAGTGAGGGAGAGACCCTGCACCACCGTGATGAATTTCGCTTTGCCATATTTGAGTGCAAAGGTGGTCGTGCGCCTGAACTGGAAAATATGGATTTGCTCCTACAACTGGGCAGACTAGTAGCCCGCATTCATCAATGTGGTGAGTTATACGAATTTAAACATCGCCCGCAACTGGATATTCAAAGCTTCGGTATAGCTTCACGTGACTATTTACTTGAAGAGGGCTTTATACCCGCCGACCTGAATACGGCCTATGAGAGCATTTGCAGCGATGTACTGACTCTCAGTGCTGAGTGCTTTAACCGTGCTGGCAATACACACAATCTCAGACTGCATGGTGACTTTCATCCAAGCAACGTATTGGCACTTGGTGAACAACTTCATATTGTTGATCTGGATGACACCCGGACAGGGCCTGCCATACAGGATTTATGGATGTTTCTTTCCGGTGACCGTGATGAACAAACACCACAACTGCACGAGTTGCTTGAAGGTTATACGCAATTCCATCACTTTGATGCCAGGGAACTTAATCTAATTGAGGCTTTACGCACTCTACGCGTTATGCATTATGCCGCCTGGCTAGCAAGGCGCTGGGAAGACCCTGCTTTTAAACTTGCCTTTCCATGGTTTAACTCAAGCCGTTACTGGGATGAACATGTGCTCACTTTGCGTGAACAAGCCGCATTAATGCAGGAAGAACCACTTGCATGGGCGGGATAATGACCCTTGTTAATACACCCTTAAAAATAATAAGAACCAGCCGCTGGCCTGGCTGACTTCTTACACGATCTATTACCACCGTGAAACTACTACAAGATATACACATCATTACACATTGTGTCACCAACCTTTCTGCCGAAGTAAATGCATGGCAGGAATACCTTGGTTACAGACTTATAGAACAGGGCAGATTGAGTGAAGAATTATGTACTGCCTGGAATACGCTAAATGAAACAGGCCATAACTATGCCCTTATGGCACCGGCAGAGAACACCGATACCTATATACGCTTCATAGCGACACCTGAAAGAGTCGGTTACTGGCCACCTGTAACCTGGGGCTGGAATGCTACAGAGATTCTGGTTGAAGATCCGGACCAACTGGCTATAGAACTTGCAGAATCACCCTTTCAACGTTTTGGTGGCCCGGAGAATCTGTACCTGCACCCAAAGGCACCACGGGCAATTCAAACCTATGCCCCATCAGGGGCAATGATCTATTTCACACGCATTACACCCGGAGGAAGCCGCTATGGTCTGCATGGAGCAAAAAGCCCAGTAGATAGAATCTTCAATGTTGTATTAGGAGGCCCATCACTGGACGAATTAAGTGTATTTTACTCACATGTACTTGGGCTAAGAGTTGGCGAGCCCATGCCATTCACCATGACATTAGCAGCACAGGCCTGTGGTGCAGCACCGGACACCCTGTTTCCAATTTGTGTGGCGCCGGTGCGGGCCAGACACAGCATCCTCGAACTGGATGAATACCCGGACAATACCAAGGCCCGTATAAGGAAAGATGGCTGCCTGCCTGGCGGTATGAGCATGGTTAGTTTTATAGTAAAAAACCTGGATGATTGCCCGGTAGAGCTTCGAGCCAAACCATTTGCAATTGATACGGCACCCTACAACGGTAAACGTACCTGCGTTATAGAAGGCCCAGCCGGTGAATGGCTCGAACTAATCGAAGCAGCTCATTGAAGTGACAAACTAAGAAATTAGTATTCTTTACTGCTCCGCTGTAGCAGCTGCACGCAACCTTAAATCTCTGCGACGATCACCTTCATTAAGGGTTTTCTTACGCAAGCGAATACTTGCCGGAGTTACTTCAACCAACTCATCATCATCAATAAATTCCAGCGCCTGCTCTAAAGAGAATTTAATTGGCGGTGTCAGCACCAGGTTCTCATCATTACCAGCTGCACGAATGTTATTAAGCTGTTTTGCCTTAGTTGGATTAACAATCAGGTCATTATCTCTACTATGAATACCACACAGCATGCCTTCATAAACTTCCTGTCCATGGACAAGAAATAACCGACCACGCTCCTGCAGATTGAACAATGAATAGGCCAGCGCCTTCCCCTGCTCTGTAGAAACCATCACACCATTATTACGCTGCCCGATCATTTCCGGTACCGCACGATCATACTTCTCAAAAATATTATAGATCAGACCCGTACCAGCGGTTGCCGTCAGGTACTCAGTACGAAAACCAATTAATCCACGTGCGGGAATACGGTAATCAATACGCACTCTACCCCTGCCATCAGGCTGCATGTCTATAAGCTGGCCTTTACGATCAGCCAGTCGCCCCATCACAGCACCCTGGTAGTCTTCTTCAAAATCAACAGTGAGCAGTTCCCATGGCTCATGCATTTCACCATCTACTTCCTTACGAATAACTTCCGGACGAGACACCGCAAGTTCATAACCCTCACGACGCATATTTTCAATCAACACAGACAGATGCAACTCACCCCTGCCAGAGACACGGAACTTATCCGGGTCAGCAGTATCTTCTACTCGCAATGCAACGTTATGCTTTATTTCCTGAGCCAGGCGTTCACGTATCTGGCGGCTGGTCAAAAACTTCCCTTCCTTACCAGCAAACGGGGATTTGTTTACCTGAAAAGTCATGCTGATAGTAGGCTCATCCACCGTTAATGGCGGCAGAGCTTCAGGCGTTTCACGGTCACACAGCGTGTCAGAAATATCGAGCGGATCAATACCATTAAACATGATGATGTCACCGGCAGCAGCAGACTCAAGCTTGGTACGCTCAAGACCATTGAAGCCAAATAACTCAAGCACCCTGCCGTTACGTTGACATCCGTCAGCACCAACCACTGCTACAGGTGTATTGGGATCCAGCCGTCCACGCGTAACCCGACCGGTACCCATCACACCCATATAGGAGTCATAACTCAGACTGGAGACCTGTAGTTGTAACGGGCCGGCTATATCAACCTGCGGCGCTTCCACATGCTTAATAATCGCTTCAAACAAGGGCGTCATGTCACCAGAGCGCACATCTGATTCATCACCCGCATACCCATCCAGCGCTGATGCATACACCACAGGAAAATCCAGTTGCTCATCCGTTGCACCCAATCGGTCAAACAGATCAAATGTCTGATCAAGCACCCAGTCCGGTCGGGCACCATCACGATCAATTTTGTTGATAACTACGAGGGGCTTAAGCCCCTGATCAAAGGCTTTCTGGGTAACAAAACGTGTTTGTGGCATCGGGCCTTCGACGGCATCAACCAATAACAGCACGCAGTCAACCATCGACAGCACTCGCTCAACCTCACCACCAAAATCGGCATGTCCCGGTGTATCAACTATATTGATCCGCCAGTCACGCCAGATAAGTGAAGTATTTTTTGACAGAATGGTAATGCCACGCTCACGCTCGATGTCATTTGAATCCATCGCCCGTTCCTGCAACTCAACCCGCTCACCAAGCGTACCGGACTGCCGCAGAAGCTGATCTACGAGTGTGGTCTTACCATGATCAACATGAGCGATGATGGCAATATTTCGAAGTTGGTCAACAGTAGACATAGTAGTAATTCATTCTTTAGGTAAAACAAAAGCTCATCGGGCACAAAGCCGGATGAGCGGTAAAGAGCATGGTGTGGAAAGGCGGGGATTATAGATGAGCAATCCCCCTCATAACAGGTCTGATTGCCCCAGAACCGGCTCATTCCCCATAAGAAGACATCAAACCGGCTGACTCAGCCCTGAAAATGCCATAAAAGCCAACAATAGAAACAAAATAGCCATTAGTACAGCACCCCTGTTTACACATATTTAAGCGCTTTTTCCAGCTCCGGGATACCGTTTTCAGGCTACATACAGCTAAATATTCCTCTGAGCGTGACATAAAATAGCATCCATTCACCCCTCAACAAAAATTCCAACACTTCACCTCACTCCTCCGATAACAGGCTTTCACCTGTTATGCTTCGGCGCCGGAACAACATTTTAATTCATATATACCTATCCTGGCTTTATTCCTGAATCACTAAATAAGCAATGAGTCTCATTCAATTTCATGAAGTTGCACTGGCATTTGGTGAACAGGTATTACTCCGAGATGCCGAATTCTCTATTCATGATGGAGAACGCGTCTGCCTGATCGGCCGCAATGGCGCGGGTAAAACATCCCTGCTCAAACTCATCACCGGGGAACTGGAACCCGACCATGGCTCAATTCGCTTTCGTTCTGGCATTGGTATAAGCCAACTTACTCAGACTCTGCCTAATGAACTGGGAAAAACAGTTCGTGAATTTGTAACTGCAGGGCTGGCAGAAGTTGAGGCCCTGGCAGAGGAATACCGACAGCGCTCAGCCACTAAACTGGATGCTCCTGGCTTACGTGAGCTTGAAGCCCTACAACGCCAGATAGAAGCTCATGGCGGCTGGAATACCGAACAACAGGTCGATACTGTTTTATCAGAGCTGGACCTTCCTGCCGACAAGAAACTGGGTGAATTATCCGGCGGCTGGCGCCGTCGCGTAGCCCTCGGCAAAGCCCTGGTCAGCCAACCTGATGTATTACTTCTGGATGAACCGACTAACCATCTTGACCTGGCCACAATACGCTGGCTCGAAGATCGTATTTATGCATGGCATGGTGCAGTTGTTTTTATCACTCATGACCGGGCATTTCTGCAACGACTCGCCACACGTATTCTTGAAATTGATCGTACTCACCTACTCAGCTGGGACTGTGATTATCGGACATACCTAAAACGAAAGGAACAAGCGCTGCAAAGTGAAGAAGAAGAAAACGCACGGTTTGATAAAAAACTTGCCGGGGAAGAAGCCTGGGTACGTCAAGGCATAAAGGCCCGCCGCACTCGCAATGAGGGACGTGTACGTGCACTTAAAAGCATGCGTGAAGATCATGCCAAAAGAATCAAACGTGAAAGAGGCGCTCACATAAGTATTGATGAAGCCGAACAATCTGGACGCAAAGTTATACGTATGAAAAACGTAAGCTATGCCTACGGCGAACAGAACATCATTGACGGGTTATCTCTACAAGTTATGCGGGGTGACCGCATTGGCCTGGTGGGGAATAACGGGGTGGGCAAGAGCACCCTGCTACGACTGATGTTGGGGGAACTTGAACCGCAAAAAGGCACAGTAAAGCTTGGCACTAATCTGGAGGTTGCTTACTTCGATCAATTGCAGCGTGAACTCGACCCTAATAAATCAGTTGCAGAAATTGTTGGTGATGGACGCGACTACATAACAATAAATGGCAAGGAGCGGCATATCGTAGGCTACCTGCGCGGTTTCCTATTCTCAGCCAAGCGCGCAATGACTCCTGTACGGGTTCTGTCCGGAGGTGAACGTAATAGAGTAATTCTTGCCCGGCTATTTACCCGCCCAAGCAATCTGCTGGTACTGGATGAACCGACCAATGACCTCGACGTAGAAACACTGGAGGTTTTAGAAGCACGGCTTGCAGAATATGCAGGCACACTAATTGTTGTCAGTCATGATCGAGAATTTCTTGATAACGCAATTACCAGTATTCTGATCTTTGAAAACGATGGCAAAGTTCATAAATACGTAGGTGGCTACAGTGACTGGTTGAAACACGGACATCTGCTGGCAAATACCGAAGCTATAAACAAAAAATCACGTGCTATAGAACAGGCTGAACAACGTGCCCAACAAAAGCAAACACCCAAAAAGCTCAGCTACAAACAGCAACAGGATCTTGAAAAGATTCCTGTCGTGATAGCGACTCTGGAAAAGCAGATAGAAGAACTGCAACAGCAAACGTCCGAGGCTAAGTTCTACCTTCAAGCATACGAAACAACACAACCAGTACTGGATAAGCTGGCGCAAACACATGCTGAGCTGGACAAACTAACAAATCAATGGCTGGAACTGGAAGAGTTACAACAAAAGTTTACTGCCACAAAACAAAAAAAACATTAGCCGTGCTTCATGAGACTAATTAAGCAGATCATCCTCAGCATCACCCTCAATAATTTCAAGACTTTTATAGGCCATTGAACCTTTGCGACTACCACCCCAGCGGATGCCGGGACGACCATTGTATTCACGTATAGGTTCAAAGCAGACCACCATGCGACCTTTTTTACTGGAAGCTAACACTTCCGCAGGTTGCTCAGAAAGCTCTTCCTCAGTTACCTCACGTATACAAACTACGCGGCCACCCTTCCAGGAACGCTTTGACTTCTGCTTATGCAGTGCCACATAGTCAGCAGACTGCTCATCACTATTAAGCGGCCACATACAACTTTCAAGGTAACCCTCTGGGGTCTGCTGTAAACCACTGCCTTTTTCAATCAGGTGCAGAATTTTCACAACCACTCCAACTGACTATGAGTGATCAGTATTGCAGCAGCGGCACCTCAAGTCTTGTCGCAACGTGTCATCATGACCCAGCAACGCCTGAGTAAATACACAAAATGCTAACGGGCACCACTTACTACCTACCTCAAAAATACTTTGGCAGCAGCTAAATACTGACTCAAAGACAGTCAGCACTTCCAACTTATTACCCATACAAGCGTCAGAAAAGCCAACTAATGATAGTTGGCCAGAGAAATCTTGCATCCGGGTGATTGATCTGTGAACCTCGTAGGTAATTTACTGTCTGGCAAATCCATATACGGAGCATGTTTGTGTTATCTAGTTTACGCCCCCTGATACTTGCAGCAATACTGCTGTCTTGCCTTATGTCACATCCCGCCTTCACCGCCGATGAAATAGCAGAGAGCCCACAAACCACAGGGGGCGCAAAAAGCCTAGCACCTACAGAAGAAAAACCACTCTGGGAAATAGCACTTGCTGGTTATTCCCGCTATGGGCCTGCTTACCCCGCATCAGAAGAATATCAGTTTGATGTAGTACCGCTACCTTTCCCCATCTACAGAGGTGAGTTTTTGCGGGTAGGTGATGATAAAGACAAACCAGTAACAACACGCATATTCAGACGGGACCGAATTAAACTGGATCTGGATTTTGGCCTGAACCTGCCAGTTGACAGCAAAGACATAGATATTCGCGAAGACATGCCGGATCTCGACTTGCTTTTAGAGGCCGGACCAGAGCTTGAGTTTCAATTTGTAGAAAGCCTCCCTGGTGACTTTTTTCTTGCTCTGCAGACACGTGTAGCATTGAGCTTTGATGGGCTGGACACAACCTGGCGCGGCATGATTTATTCCACAGAATTTAAATATACCTTGCCATTCAATGATGAAAAGACAAAACTAAATATACGCTTGGCACCTGAGTTTGCCAGCAACGACTATATGGATTATTTCTATGGTGTTAAGCCTGAATTTGCAACAGCAAACCGGCCTGCTTATAAAGCTTCAGCTGGCTATCTTGGCACTTATCTTCGCTTCACGATAGGCCATGAAATAAATAAAAAATTCGAGATACGCAGCGGCATCCGTGGCGGCTTCTATCAGGGCGCCAAAAACAGTGACAGCCCCTTATTTACAACTGACAATACCGGGGAAGTCTTTTTCGCTTTCTTATGGAAGTTCTGGGAAAGCAAACGATTTGCATCCACAGAATAAAACAACTTATAGATGACAAAAAATATATTACAACAGCTCAGAAAATATTTACCAGCCCTCTTAGTGAGCATGCTGATCCTGCAAAGCTGTTCCAACTCAACAGAATTAGATGAACACATTATTGCAGCAACCGGAGGTGAGACAAACCCAAAGGTTGTTACGCTATCAAATTACAAACAAGTACTGAAACTATTTCATGATTTTAACTACACAACAGAGACATGGCAGGCCGGCATAAGGGAAGTCCCAAGAATTTATCTCAGCGAAATAACAAGTCAATGGGGCGAAGTCACCACCAAAGAAATTAATGTATCTTTAAAAAAGAAACTTTTCTTCAGGGTTATTGGCCCCCTGACATTACGCAGCAATGAATTAATACTGCAAGACAGAAGCCATATCGAAGCCATCAAACAAAATAAGGGCACGCCCAAAACAAAAGAACAGGCGTGGCTTGCAGAACTGGCAAATAATTATGGCTTGAAACCCGCAGAATATAAGGACAATATAAAGCTCATCGAGGAATTACTATTGCGCGTTGATATTGTGCCACCTTCACTAGTCCTCGCTCAGGCTGCTGAGGAAAGTGGCTGGGGCACATCACGTTTTGCATTCAAGGGGAATGCTTTATTTGGTCAATGGACCTGGGGCAAGAAAGGCATCCGTCCATCCAACCAACGCGACGGCAAAGGTGATTATAAAATTGCAGTATTTGACGCACCCTTGCAGTCGGTACAGGCACATGCAAAAAACCTAAATAGCCATCATGCCTACAACGACTTCCGTACTGAACGTGCAAGGCTCCGCAGGACAGGAACTCGCATAAGCGGTGATGTACTGGCAGGAACCTTAAGCAGTTATTCTGAGCGTGGTGAAGATTACGTTAAAAGCCTGCGCAGCATCATGTCATACAACAAACTTGATCCGGTAGATGATGCTTACCTTGGCAAGAACCAAGCCATCGTTCTTGTAGACCCGGATATTTAAGAGGGATACAACATGCAACGACGACAATTTATTGCAGCAGCTCTGGCTACCGGCACTTTGGCAGAAGTTTCTGCAGCAACTAAAATATCCGACAATATAACAGCAGAAATTACTGCTTTACTCAGAGAAACCGAGGCACTCTGGGATGCCCAGGACACAAAAAGACTACGTGAACTCTGGGATCAGGATGACTCCGAACCCTTCTACCTTGCAGGCGAACAAAATGACTGGTTTATTGGATGGGAGCAGTTAAACGGCTACCTTGCACCTGCCAGGGGCCCCAAAGTAACTGAAGCAATCAAAGTTCGTTTCTACAATATCAAGGCCCGGTTACTGGCTCCTGATCTTGCCTTCGCCGCATACTGGATGCGCACCGAGATGAAGCTGATTTTCCAACCTAAACCCTTCGCTTCAGACAATAGGGTTTCAGCCACCTTCAGACGCAAACCAGAGGGGTGGCGTTACCTCACTTACACTGAGGCCTTTCAGGCTCCCAATATGTATATAAATCATCTGATGGAGAAAGATGTTTCTGATGAGTATCAGACTTTTTTCGACGAAGCCAAAAAAAGAAAATAGTCTAACTTCGACAAAGTTGAAAAAGGTAAATAAAAAATATGCCTTAGTCCATACCGGCAAACTGGGCAACCCCTGATAAAGAAAACTTTTCATTAATACTGTTTTGCGCTACCACTTCACCATCAGAAAGACGGTATTTAATAATATTACCGTTAAAGAAATTACCAACGATAACATGCTCATTATCAATGGAAGGTGCAATAGCAGCCCAGCCCATTCCACCCAGTTCACGCTGATCAAGAACCTCACCGGAATCAGGATCTACAATAATAAAACCAAGATTGGTAGATATCAGCAGCCTTCCATCCGGAAAAGCAACCATTACCAGGACCATAGGCACACCTGAATCTTTTGCAAGCACAGCCAGATCCGGCAACTGTTTATCATTTTCCAGGTCATACTGCATAATTCGATTGCCGTTCTCTGAGATATAGATCAGGCGCTTGCCATCTGCAGACAGAACTATACTGGTGATCGCCAGAAATGGTGGCGCGGGATGATAGTCCGTTGCATAGTGCTCTAGCTCTTTACCCGCCCGACTGTATTTAAAGACCCAGCCATCACCCACCACATCCCTGCCGGGCAACAACCGAAAGGAAGTAGTTAGATTGGGTCCTGCCGAGGTGCTTGTCCCGGCAAGGTGTTCACCAAAATACAGATTGCCATCAGGAGCAAAGGCCACACTACTGAATGAGCGATCGGACCATTTACTTACTGGCAACTGTTTTGCATCCGGAGCGAACTGCAAGATTGCTGGCGTTAACTGGGCAAAGCCCCAAAGCACGCCATCAGAATCAAATGTGAGCCCACCAATTTTGTGGCGGGTACCTTCCACCCATAATGTGCCTTTTAAATTGAGGTCAGCATCATACTGGAGTATTCGGCCTGTCCCCGCATGATCATCATCCGGGTCATCCATAACTGTTGCAGCAACAAAAATATCACCCTGCGCAAAGGGCGTAGCTGTCGACTCAGGTAATTCACCTGCGATTGCTGCCAGCAACCAAAGTAAGCAAGAGAGAATAAACCAGCCTGTATATATTATTTGTCTACACACCATACTCACCTGATCAGTTACGTTGCCTTGCCACACCACCCGGCACACAGGTTAACACCGGGAACTGACTGCTATTTCCCATATCCCAGGCATAGTTTGCGGCCGTCTTTTCAGCGACTTCGATTTCACCACTGCCATCTGTATCACAGAAATAATACTCCGGATTTGCAACCGGCAATATATCCGGTGACCAGCCGCTAACCTCACCATTCAGTAAACTGATTCCTTCTGAATCCATTGACATTGCGCCACTAGTATCACCTTCCTCTGTACCTGATGCCCGTCTCTGGCCTGTAGTATCTGTGCCCCAGGTACTAGCCGCTATAGTGCCTGCAGCATTTTTACCCACCAGACCACCCACATCCTCATTGCCTTCTATAGTGCCGGTTGCATAACTATGAAACACCACACCATTATTATTTCCGCTGATACCGCCTACACCAGCATTACCCCTCACATTGCCGGTTGCATAGGCATTACGAATCCGGCTCTTGGAATTAAAACCAACCAGACCGCCCGCATTGACATCGCTGCCTGTCACCGATCCTGTTGAAAAACTATTCGCCAGAAGAGCATCCGTATTCAAGCCAACCAGTCCACCTACTTCCTTGCCACCACTAACATCACCCGTAGCATAGCTACTGATAATCCGGCCTCGGGTGTTTAACCCGACAAGACCACCTACACCACGTCCACCACTAACCATACCCGTTGCATAACTGGAAAATATATTTGCGTTCTGATCTCCCACCAGACCACCAACTGCCATTTCTCCCTGCACATTAACGCTTGCATGGCTAAAGGAAACATTGCCAGCATTGGCGCCAACCAGCCCACCAATAGCAAACCTGCCGCTTACACTACCTGTGGAGTGGCAGTTGTATACAGTGCCAAAGTTTGATCCAACTATAGTCCCGGTCCCTGCCCGACCATTTACAGTAGCATTACGCAATTCAATATTGCGCACCACCTTGCCGCTTGAGATAACTCCAAATAAACCCACCCCTCCCACATCAGGTGAGTTGATATTCAGGTTGCTAATAGTATGGCCACGCCCATCAAAACTACCCTTGAAACCATACTTGTCAAGATCATTCATGCAATTACCAGTAGGACCACAATCACCTATGGGCTGAAAGTTTTCAATACCACTTGCATCAATATTTCGTACCAGCTCATAGTCACGCCGAATACGAGCATCAGTACTCAACTCTGTAGCATTACCCGCCCCATCACCCAGCGTAAGAATGGCCTGTAACTGCTGGATACTGCAGATCTCGTAACGCCCATCATTATTGGTATCCAGTACAAACTCATTTGGATCATTGGGTGCGGCATCATACTGATCAGATAAACCGTCGGTATCCGAATCCAGGTCAGGGTATTTGCCAGAGCTATCATCCGGACAACGTAACTCATCCGGCAATCCAGTCATAACCGTTGCCACATCTGAACCACCCTCTGCCAGTAATGCACCGCTCGCGGTCACTGCTGCTGCAACACCTGAAGCATTAGTATTAGCACTTCCACCGCCCAGCCCCCGCTGACTGGCAAACCAGGCAGCCAGATCCTTTAACTGCCGGTCACTCTTACCCACAATGGTGGCACTCATGATTGCGTTATCACGACCACGCTGCTGGTATGCCTTTAGTGATGTATAGAGGTACTCTTCATGTTGCCCGGCAAGAATCGGGAAGGCTGGCGATGGGCTTTTCCCATCTGCACCATGGCAGGCTGCACAAGCAGAGGCCAGCGCCCGTCCACGCTCAGGATCACCTGCAGCTATAACATTACCAGCCAGTAACATCAGCAAGATAGTCAACCAGCGTAAAACTCCTAACTGCCGCATAACCCACCCCCAAGAACTTTATTTGTAAAAGCCTGAAAATACATTCTGCACCTTTGCCTGCACCTAAAATACACCAGCCAACAGCTGGTTCCTAATCTCAATAATTATCTCCACACACACAAATTGCATAAAATGGGACATATTCAGGAAATCGGGCCGCATAGCCGCGATACGCCAGCAACTCAAATGGTTTTGAATTATCAGTAGTGACAGGCATACAAAATATTATTAAGGCACATGCTTGTTATACATCGTGACACAGCATATACACAGACACATCCCCTTAATCTATTGTTTTTTATCCCCCCTGATAAACTCGATACGGCTATGTCAACCTAGGGTAAAGCAGGTCATGATAATTATGCTGAACATGCGCCGGGCATCCTATTGACCAAAATCTACATCACCCAACTCAATTTTATTACCCGGCTGGCAGCCAGCACCAACGCAATACAATGGCTTATGCTGGTGTTTGATGCAC
>JAAERX010000128.1 GCA_024229935.1 Gammaproteobacteria bacterium
AATAGCGAGACGGTGGTTAAACTACGCAGGGCTAGTGATAATGCCGAGAAGGATTTTACGGCTAGTGAATTGACTGGAAGCGTTGCTGGCGATGAGTTGGTTACCAATGGTGACTTTGCTACCGATAGCGATTGGGACAAGGATGCTTGCTGGAGTATTTCAGGTGGTCAGGCTGTGTCAGATGGAACGGTGGCATACGGTAAGATATATCAGGATATTATCTCGGCGGATGCTGGCATATTTTACAAAATGACCTTTACTGTTTCGGGTGTTTCAAACTACACGTCTGTAGGGTTTAACCTTGGTTCAAATATTAGACTTTTCAGCTTACAGACTGCAGGGATTACATCTGAGGGTACATACACTGCAATATTCAAAACGATTGGTGGAGGCACTAAATTTGGTTTTTACACGAGTCCAAGCCACACGTTGACGTTAGATAACCTGAGTTGCAAGGAATACACCCCAACAGCAGCGGAGTTATGGACACTGAACGGGCGTGATGAAGTAGCAAGGCCAGCAAAAGAATCCGCCTACGTTGCAACGCTTTACGATCAAGCA
>JAAERX010000129.1 GCA_024229935.1 Gammaproteobacteria bacterium
CTGATCATGGTTGCCGTCATGCTGATCATGTACTTTGACAAGGGTAAAAAGGCTCAGCCGGATAAATACCAGCCCACCCAACAACAACTGCTGCGGGGCCACCTGCTGATGATAGGGGTTGGCTTCTGGGGTGGGTTTATACAGCTCGGTATCGGCTTCATTATTATGCCGGTACTCAACCGGGTCATGGGCCTGGATCTGGTACGCACTAATATGCACAAGGTGTTTATTATTGCCGTGTACACGGTGATTGCACTTCTGGTCTTTGCAAGCCAGGTGGAATTGCTCTGGATGGTCGGCATTTTCCTCGCAGTAGGAAACTCTATTGGCGGTTACCTGGGGGCACACTACTCCGTTGCCGGCGGTGAGCGCCTCATCAAGCGGGTGCTTAATGTGGTGCTCGTTCTGTTCATCATCAAATTACTTTTCAACATTTGAAAGCGAGTGCCCCTGGTTTTTCATCCTGAGACAAGGCGACTACCGTCGCCTGACTGAGGTTGATATCGATCTGATTTCAGGCGAGACACGC
>JAAERX010000130.1 GCA_024229935.1 Gammaproteobacteria bacterium
GCTGATTTTTTTAATGTTGCTGAGTCTACTTTGAACTTATGGAAGAAACAGCACCCCAGCTTTTCGGAGTCCTTAAGCGTTGGAAAGGTGTTTTCTGACGACAAGGTGGAGATGGCTTTATATGATAGAGCTATCGGCTATCACTATGACGAGATAAAAGAAGAGCAAAGCGAAGACGGCATGAAGCGTACTGTTACGACTAAGCGTATACAGGATAATACGGCTGCAATATTTTGGTTAAAGAACCGTAGGCCTGAGCAGTGGCGAGATAAAGTTGAGAATGACACAGTACAGGATATTAATATACATATTGACCATGAAGCTTTAGGCATCAAACCTGATGAGTCATAACGCTGGGTGTATTTTTAACTTACTTGAGCATTGTAATTATGTATATGATGTGGCTTATTACTTACAAGAAAATAACTTGTACGGAAAAATAAAACTTAAGAAGCCTATGCTAATTGCCGAATGTGACTTACCTGTATTTTTTATGGGGTACGAATTAATATGGGTTTGAATCATAACTTACCTAACGATTGGGCAGCTAGGGAATATCAACAGCCTATGCTCAATTATATGCTTAAAGGTGGCTTAGACCGCAAGCGTGGCGTTGGTGTATGGCACCGTAGAGGGGGGAAGGATTCAACGTGTTTAAACTTTGCAGCAGTAGCAAGCCAGTTGAGAGTCGGCACTATTTGGCATATGTTACCGACCCAGGCACAAGGTAGAAAGGTTATATGGAAGGGAATTGACAAGGATGGTCGCCGCATGATTGACCAAGCTTTTCCAGAATGGATGCGTAAAAAGAAAAATGAGTCCGATATGTCAATTGAAATGCATAACGGTTCAATTTATCAGGTTGTTGGGAGTGATAACTTTGATAGCTTGGTTGGCTCTAACCCTATTGGGATTGTATTCAGTGAGTATTCAATTGCTAACCCACTTGCCTGGGATTACGTATCGCCTATCCTCAATGAGAATGACGGATGGGCCTTTTTTATTTATACGCCACGGGGCAACAACCACGGTAAAAAGCTATTTGATGCAGCACACAAAATGGATACCTGGTTTGCTCAAACGCTAACAATAGATGATACTAAACGCCCTGACGGCTCGCCGGTTATACGCCCAGAGCATATCGAAGAAGAGCGTGAAATGGGCATGGCAGAGGAAAAGATTCAGCAGGAGTATTACTGTAGTTGGGAGGGCGGCATGGAAGGCGCTTACTATACGGCAGAGCTTAGAGACTTACAAAAATCTGATAGGTTTGGACAGTACCCGCATGACCC
>JAAERX010000131.1 GCA_024229935.1 Gammaproteobacteria bacterium
CATCAGTCTTGAATGCTCCAGTTACCAGCGGTATCGAAGCCATCTGCTAGCTCCAGAATGTCTGAGCTGTTGGTTGGCATGTGTACTGCTTCAATTGTAAACGTGCCTTCTTCAGTTGGCGTTATGCGCTCAATCTGGTAGGTGCGAACCTGTGTGCTGGGAAGCTTAACGGTAAAGACAACTCCTGTAGGTGTTGCAGTTTTGCCGCTGTTGCTGACAGCCAGCGTGGTGTCCGCTGGTGCTGTATCGGCATCACCGTTCCAGGCAATTACGTCGTACGAGCCATCAGCTAATGATTTTGTGCTGACTAACGCACCTTCAGGCGTTACGACTCCGTTATTGAACTCGTCGTACTCAGTAGCGTCCATCCCGACTTTGATGTAATCGCCTGGTGCCATTGCCATCAAAACGCCCTCATGCGTTGTTGTGAACGAAACAGTATGAGTAGGAATGCGCCTCATCCTGGCCACAAATTTGGCAGCATCAATGGCATGCTGTCGGCTGGTGCAATAGTCAGACATATCAATGGTTTCTAGAGATACCGTCTCGCTCGCTGATGATTCACGCACCAACACTTCGCGAACGGTCGGGAATATCCCTGGATTATCTAGGTTTGTGCTTGCGCGTTCTTCGCGGTAACGAACCGACACCTGGATCGGGTCGCGTTCTTCAGGATCAAAATACTGAAGCTTGAAGCTATTTTCGACGATATTGCCTGCAGTAAACAGGCCCGTGATTGCCACAGCATCGAACTGTAGAGCTGGACGCAGGAAAAACTTGCCGTCAGACTCGCCAAAAATTAACAGGTGTGTTGCTGCAACATCAGCGCACCATTGACGGATGTTAATCTTGTCAGCTATTACACCGTCAAAGAAATATTTGCGGGAGTAACACCAATTAGCTGCAGCTGTAAACTCAGGGAAATTCACCATATCGTCAGTAATTAAATCGCCTCTCCCATAGGTGCTGTTGGTCATTAAATCCAGCACAATATCTGGAAACAAATGCGTTGCTCCTACAGCTAAGCTGCTTCGCAGTTGACGGCAGGTTTTACCGCCAGTCACGTAACAACTAAATTGGCTGAATTGTTGCCACTCAACTGAAGAGCTGATGTTGACTCCGATTAAAGCGAGGTTGTCATAATTAGGGGCGTATGTGTTGTCATTATTATCGATATTTGAAACTATTTCGTTTACATAAGTCACCTCATGTTCTGGTGCTGACGCTGATGAAACTACTTCGTCAAAGATAAATGACTCTGCAAGCTTACCCCAAGTGTCGATTAACGATAAATCGTTATTTGAATAGCTTGCATCGCTTGGTGGGTATTGAAACGGTGCCGAAGCAGTATCTAGCCCTGAGCCTCTTCGGCCCACGGAAATTGCGAATGTATCAGCAGTACCCGGCACAGTAGTCCCATTGAATCGAACTGTGAGCCCAGAATCACCAATTACCTGCTCAGGTAATCCAGCCTCTAAAATATACAGCTGGCTAGCTGACCTGTACTCACGGACCTCCCACCCTGAGAGC
>JAAERX010000132.1 GCA_024229935.1 Gammaproteobacteria bacterium
TTCACTTGACGTAACTTACCATAGTCTCGGGGACCTACCTTGGCAAAATCTTGCGCAAGCATATGCCAGTAAGCAGTGCTTAAGTCAGCAACCGTTAAACCCGTTCGTAGCGCTTCTTGATAAAATGTTTCACTGTCCCAAACCTCATCACCCCGGATAACGACACCAGCACCTATGCACAATGCAGGGAAAAGCTGCTCCATAAAACCGTCAAAATTTAATGAAGAAAACAATAAAACCCGATCTGCTCTGGTCAGCTCGAAATAATCAATGGCAACATAAGTGTGTTCAAGTAAAGCACGGTGACTCATCGCAACACCTTTTGGCTTGCCGGTAGAGCCTGACGTGTAAATAACATAGGCAAGGTTTTCTGGGTGCACCGATACCGGGGCAAAGTCTTTTGATACCTTAGCGCTATCATCACCATCAACGAAGACTGTCGCTAACTCCCCTAGTACGGGTAAACGATTGACCACTGAGCGCTGCGTGAGCAATAGCGTTATATCGCTATCTGCCATCATATAGGCTAAACGCTCTTGTGGGTAATCTGGATCAAGAGGCACATAACCTGCGCCACTTTTCAATATCGCGAGTAGGCCTACCACCATATCGATATTACGCTCGATTGCAAGACCAACTAAACACCCAGGTTTAGCACCTGCAGCATGTAAACGCCATGCTAATGCATTGACTTGGCTGTTAAGTTGTCCAAAGGTTAATTGCTCATTAGCAAAAATCAAGGCAACTGCATCAGGCTGCGAATCTGCTTGCGAGGCAATTTGTGCATGAACATATTGATATTGGGTTATGGCGGCAATGGACGGAATCGCCAATCGATTCCAATCATGCAATAGTGCATGTCGCTCTGGCGCATTTAATAAAGGTAACTGACCAATACGCTCATGTGGCGTCGCCACTATCCCTATTAACAATTGCTGCCAATGGCCCGCCAAACGCTTTATCGTTGCTGAGGCAAATAAGTCCGTCGCATATTCAAACGATGCCGATATTCCCGCTTCATGCTCTTCAATATCGAGCGATAAATCAAATTGCGCCGTATCACTATCCCAATTGACACTCTCAACCGTTAAACCATCTATAGTGCTAAGCTGCGCCCCTTTATCTGCTCCCTTATCTGTCAAATAATTAAACATCACCTGGAATAACGGCGAATGACTCAAACTACGCTCAACCTGCAATGCATCCACTAACTGCTCAAACGGTAAGTCCTGGTTATCCTGCGCCTCTAATGTCGTTTGCTTAACTTGTGCCAATAACTCATTAAACGTTAAATCATCCCCGAAATCGGCACGCAACACTTGCGTATTGACAAAGAAACCTATCAAGTTTTCTGTCTCTAGTCGGTTTCGATTCGCTATCGGCGTACCTACGCGTATCTCATCCTGACCACTATAACGATGTAACAACGTTTGAAATGATGCAAGCAATAACGTAAACAACGTCGTACCACTTGACTGTGCCAAGGCACTCAACTGCTCAACAAGGCCACTCGCTAAATCTATTGTCTCTGTCGCACCACGATAACTGGCCTGTAACGGACGTGCATAGTCTGTCGGTAACTCCAACACCGGATGCTCTGACCCTAGCTTATCTTGCCAATAACTTAATTGACGCTCACCCTCATCCCCTGATAAACGCGCACGCTGCCATATCGCATAATCAGCATACTGAATCGGTAACGTCGCTAACCCAGGTACTTGCTGTTGACTAAACGCACCATAGGCTTGTACTAACTCATTGACCATCAATTGCATTGACCATTCATCCGATACAACATGATGTTGCACTAACGCAAGTACATGCTCATCCGCTGATAAACGCAGTAACTTCACCCGCAATAATGGCCCTTGTCCAAGGTCAAATACTTCATCGTTCAACGCTTGTAAATGCCGTTGTAAAACAACCGACTCGTCTTCACCGGCTAAGTCAATATCTTCAACCACTACCTTACACGTACTGTGCGCATTAATAACTTGATATAACTGACCCTCATCATCTTGCGCAAAATGAGTACGTAACACTTCATGACGCGCAAATAAAAAGTCAAAACTCTGCTGCAAAGCATCTAGCGCTAACGCGCCCGTTAAACGCAGTGCCGAGCTCATATGATAAGCACTACTGTCTGGCTCTATCTGCCATAACACCCATTGACGCTGCTGTGCATAGGATAATGCTAATTTCCCATCACGTGATACCGGCTCTATAGCATCAGATAAACCGCCCTCACTTTGAGATACTTTTTCCGCAAAATGCCCTAAATCCCTTGCTTCGAACATCACACGCATCGCAATGTCTACTGACAACAATTGTCTCACCCGAGAAACAACCTGCGTCAGTAATAACGAATGACCACCTAATTCAAAGAAGTTGTCCGTTAAACCTACCTGCTCAATACCCAATGCATCCTGCCAAATCACCGCTAATTGCTGCTCAAGCTCGGTCACCGGGGCAACATAGGCTTGCTGCAATTGACTCGCATCGACTGCTGGTAGCGCTTTTTTATCTAATTTACCATTAGGCGTTAAGGGAAAAGCCGTTAACAACAACAGATGTGCAGGTACCATGTACTCAGGTAACGCCGTTTGTAATTGCTCCTTAAGCTGCGCTCTAAAGGCATGTTGCTGTTCACTGTCGGCTTCAACTAAGGTTTTATCGGTTGGGATAACATAAGCAACTAACTGTTTGCTCCCTTGGCTTTCTTGCGCCAAGACTACCGCATCTCGAACAACATCAGACGATTGTAATGCCGACTCAATCTCACCAAGCTCTATTCGAAAACCCCGTATCTTTACCTGATGGTCTATTCGGCCAACATACTCTATCGTGCCATCGGCTTGATATCTCGCCAAATCACCCGTACGATACATTCGTTGACCCGGCTCTTGACTAAATGGATCGGCAATAAAACGCTCCGCCGTTAACGTTTGACGACGATGATAACCTTCCGCCAATAAACCTCCACCAATATACAGCTCACCAATCACACCTAAAGGTGATGGCTCCAATGCATTGTCAAGAATATACATAGCACGACCCGATAGCCCTCTACCTATTGGCATCGTAGCCGGTATCTCCAACGCGCCCGATATATAATCTTGACAATCAAGGTGACTTGCTGTCACCGTCGTTTCCGTCGGACCATAGGTATTAAATAAACGCACCTTATCTAAACCCGCCTGTCGCCAAGCATGAAGTCCTTGTGGTGGCATCGCCTCGCCCGTTGCATTCACTTGACGTAACTTACCATAGTCTCGGGGACCTACCTTGGCAAAATCTTGCGCAAGCATATGCCAGTAAGCAGTGCTTAAGTCAGCAACCGTTAAACCCGTTCGTAGCGCTTCTTGATAAAATGTTTCACTGTCCCAA
>JAAERX010000133.1 GCA_024229935.1 Gammaproteobacteria bacterium
ACTCTCAGGAATTAATCAGCGCAGGCCAGGGTTCACAAACAGGTTATCGGTCATACAGGGTTCCCCAGGCCCATCGAAATTAACAAAATCGGCCTTTGCTTAAATGCAGGAATAATTTACAGCAGGCAACAGAGTTATCTAAAACCCTCACTTGAAATAATTATAAATGTCACAGAAATACCGGGTCGGAGTGTCGTTAGACTCAAATGCAGGGTCACAGGGTCCGGCTTCCTTAACAAGTATATCGTGAACTCTCACATCCCGATTGCTTGTTGTTGATGTTAAGGCATTAATCACAGGCAGTTTTTGAACTTTTTTGCGCTTTTCTGTTGTAGATGTACCATCATAGCGATCTTTATTGTCTGCTGAAACCCTTGTCTCGAAGGCTTCGTCATAGGAGATATTGACGCCTGCTGTTAAGCCACTGCTGATTTCATAGGCAACCCGTCCGAGCACACCAGACCCATCAGCAGAACCAAGGTCACCTTGCTGGTAGTAATAGCCAACAGAAGCATTCAGCTCAGGAGTAATGAAATAACCAACATCAAGCCCGTAGGTATCAAGCGAACCTGCTTGATAGAACCAGTTGAGGTCCTGTTCGGTATCACCAATGGGAATCAAGGCATAAGCGTTGATATTCCAATCATTAGAAACAGCTTCTGCATTCACTGCCACCTGCTGGAAGAACGCACTCTGCTCCGTTCCAAAAGTAGGAATGCCCGTTTCCGTTCCACCACTATTCATGGGTCTGCTGTCATAGCCAGCATTCAGCCCGTACATCCAAGAGCGGTCTCCATTCAGCCAGCGATAACCAAGTCTTGATGAGGTGCTGATTGTGGCTCCATCAACTTTGGTCGCAACAATGCTGCTGTAGTTGTCGTAATCAGCGAAGTTGACATTCGCTTGTACATCAGCAAAGAAGACGCTGTTGTCGCCAACAGAGAGAGGCAAGAACCCACCAATACCTGCTTGATTCGGTGTGCCAGCTCCTTGCAGTGCTCCTTGAAAACCAAGGGTTGGCTTGACGACATC
>JAAERX010000134.1 GCA_024229935.1 Gammaproteobacteria bacterium
TGCCAAATAGTGCCAACTCTTAATTGACTAGCTACTGCTGCAAAATTCAAACACGTTGAATCTTTACCACCCCTGCGATGCCAAACACCCACACCACGCTTACGGTCTAAGCCACCTTTAAGCATATAATTAAGCATAGGCTGTTGGTATTCCCTAGCCGCCCAATCATTAGGTAAGTTATGATTCACTTTTAATTCCTAGCGCTGCATGATCAATAACAATATTAATATCTTGTACTGTGTCATTCTCAACTTTCTCACGCCACTGCTCTGGCCTTCGGTTCTTCAACCAGAATATTGCTGCTGTATTGTCTTGTATTCGCTTAGTGGTAACAGTGCGTTTCATGCCGTCTTCGCTTTGCTCTTCTTTTATCTCGTCATAGTGATAGCCGATAGCTCTATCATATAAAGCCATCTCGACCTTGTCGTCAGAAAACACCTTTCCAACGCTTAAGGACTCCGAAAAGCTGGGGTGCTGTTTCTTCCATAAGTTCAAAGTAGACTCAGCAACATTAAAAAAATCAGCAAGTTGCACATCAGTAGCACCAAGCTTGCATAATTTAGCCGCTTGCTCGTCATATTCTTTTTTGTATTTTGTCGGCCTGCCATTTTCTTTTGCCATAACTACCTCAGCATAGTTAAGTAAATTCGTCTGTGAA
>JAAERX010000135.1 GCA_024229935.1 Gammaproteobacteria bacterium
GTCCGTCATTAGCGTTTGTGCCTGTTGATAGATCTTCCAGCTCGTTGTCTGTCGTTGTTTCATCATTAGACTTACTGCCCCAAAATGTTTGAGGTTCAGATTGCACACCCGACCACCAACTACGACCTTGAAAGAATGTAAGCGTTGTTGGGTAGTTTCCTGCAACCCATGATGAAGGCTTACCGCCAAAAGTAACCAAGTTAAAAGACCATTGATTTAAATCTATATCATAATTAAGTTTATAAGGCGGCTTGTCTTGGCAGACAAAATACATACTGAATTCGTTTGGGGCCATTTCAACTTGCATTGTCCTTATATCGTCTTCATTCCATACATGGCTAAACTCTATGGCACCGCTACTGGTTAAAGATGATGTTACGGATTTTAAAGAGCGCGAACCATAAAGCGGTGTGCCTGGTGGTATACCGCCCGGGCTTATGTCGTTAATACAAGAAAAGGTAATCCAGTAAGTTGCTAGCCCGCTAGGGTTAAAGTTTATTTCGGCGCTATCTATCGCTATAAAATCTTGATCAAATAAATCACCTGCACCTATAGTTGAGCCTATGCTTATTCTCATGGTTGCTGGGATGTTTGGTGTTATAGACTCAGTAACAAAACTAACAAGCCTATCTTCGTTCTCTGTACCTGCGGCAACTGTTACTTGCTGGGATACGCCCGCTATTGCACCATTTACAACTGGCTCAGGTGTTAATAGTGCCGAACCGCTTGACCATGTAACCGTTGACTTGCCGCTTGTAAATAAACGAGTCCAGCCTGTTAAATCAATACTAAAACTAGTGTTTACCAAGTCATCCTGAAACAAGGCACCAGAGGCACCATTAACTATCAGCCTGCCATCTTCGGTTGCTATTGCTGTGAATGCCTCACCAGTGACATTATTTGGTATCAATTGAAAAGGAAATGGCCGCGCATAGTTATCTCCTAAATCTTCCATAAATA
>JAAERX010000136.1 GCA_024229935.1 Gammaproteobacteria bacterium
CTGCGCTAGTTCATCAGCATTACGAGCGCGGAAATATTGCCCGCCCGTCATTGTTGCAATTTCAGTCAAGGTTTTCTCATCCAAGTCACGAGAGGTATTGACGGTTTGTTTACCAAAGAAGCCTCGAACCTGCATTTCGCCAGCACCAATGCCAATAGTATAAATCTTGGCGTTGTTGTCTTTGGCAAGTTGCGCTGCTTCTAATGGCTCTAATACACCGGCTGTATTGCCACCATCACTGAGTAGAATAATCGTGCGTTGCGGTACGTTACTTTCAATAAAGGTTTTGGTCGCTAAACCTATACCTTCTCCCATTGCGGTCATTTGCCCTACGAGTCGAAGAACGGTTCGATTAAGCTGTTCTTTTACGGTATTTCTATCAAAGGTGAGTGGGGTTTGTAGATAAGCGTGATCACCAAACAGTACTAAACCAAGACGATCGCCGTTACGCTCATCAATAAAATCAGACACGACTTTTTTAACCGCAGTTAAACGATCCACAAAATCACCGCTATCGGTTTGCATGTCTTCTTCAGCCATTGAGCCAGATAAATCGACCACTAGCATCATGTCACGGTGTTCTGGTTGAATATCAACCGGATCGCCATACCAGACTGGACGAGCTAACGCGGCAATTAATAGCAGCCAAGCGACAGACAATAAACCAATGTTAATGCGTTTATTTGGTTGTTTATATTCCCCTTGCTCTGGCAGTCGAGGAAGATGAATCGCAGTACCTACGTCTTTTTCAGGCACAAAAAAGTAAAACAGGAAGGGAATAGGTAATAAAAACCATGCCCACCACCAAACGAATTC
>JAAERX010000137.1 GCA_024229935.1 Gammaproteobacteria bacterium
GAAGATCAAAAAGTCGCGTTAGCTGTTGAAGCCATTCTTCCTCAAATCGCAGAAGTGGTTGATGCCATTGCACTCGCATTTCAATCAGGCGGACGCTTAATCTATACCGGCGCAGGCACTTCTGGTCGTTTAGGGATTTTAGATGCGAGTGAATGCCCTCCGACTTATGGCTCTAATCCTGACTTAGTGGTTGGCTTAATTGCTGGCGGCCATCAAGCGATTCTAAAAGCAGTAGAGAACGCAGAAGATAACCGTGAATTAGGCGCTTCAGACTTACAAGATTTAGGCCTCAATGAGAAAGACGTATTAGTTGGTATCGCAGCGAGCGGTCGTACTCCTTATGTGCTTGGTGCAATGGAATACGCAAAATCAGTAGGCGCAACAGTAGCTACATTAAGCTGCAATCCAAACAGCCCAATGACAGATCTTGCAGATATTAATATGACACCAGTGGTTGGCCCTGAGGTAGTCACTGGGTCATCTCGCATGAAAGCAGGAACGGCTCAAAAGCTTGTGCTGAATATGCTAACGACAGGGGCGATGATCCGCACAGGTAAAGTATTTGGAAA
>JAAERX010000138.1 GCA_024229935.1 Gammaproteobacteria bacterium
ATTACGATGTTTTCCTCTGCTCAACAGTCGGTTGTATCGTCGGCACAACCTAAGCTGAGCCTGCCAAGCAATATCGATAATTTCTTTGGGCAAGCATTCCTGACGCTTTTGCAGCTCTGTTGATATATTGGCTTTGTGTTTGTAAGTGTGTGCCCCTTGTACAAGTAAACGTCTAGCTCGACCATTGCCACACTTTGTGATACTGCCTAATCGCCTGTTATCACCACTGCTGTGTTCTTTTGAGACCAGCCCTAAATAAGACATCAGTTTTCTTGGGTGGTCAAATCGCCTTAAATCACCCAACTCAGCAATCACGCCAGTGGCAATAAGTAGCTTAATCCCGCGTAAAGCTTGCAAGGCTTTCACAACAGGGTAAAAGCGCCAGTTTTTGACTTGATGAAATAACTCATTAGCTAGTCGCTTTTCTCGAGCAAGGCGCTCAGTAATGGTTTGTATCATTTCTTGCAAAACAATTTGTTGGCTAGGATGTGGTAATACTAACTCAGTAAGCCAACGTAAATGTTGATTGGACCAATTGTCATTCACCTTGCAGGTGATGTTATTTCGTAAGAATAAGGCTTTAAGCTGATATTTAGCATCTTTTAAGTCTTTCATCGCGGTTTCTCGTGCCCTTGATAAATCGCGAATGGCTTCGTCTTCTGATTCGGGTACGTAAATAGGTGTTAATTCTTCGTCTTTC
>JAAERX010000139.1 GCA_024229935.1 Gammaproteobacteria bacterium
TGCTCGGACTGAGACATCAAGTGTGCAACGATTGTGTTCTTGTTGTCTTCGCACCAGTTGATGCCGTACTTGTCCATTCTTGCTGCCATGTCGGAGCATCCGCATCCAGACTTGTTCTTGACTGCCCAGTCGGGAATGAGCTTGCTTAGTTCAGTTCCAGCTTTCATTTTCTAACAAGTTGAACCAGTGACAGTAAACACAACTGCAATTGTACCTGCTCTGTAAGTCGAATTTACAGTTCCGTTGCACACGTTACTGCTGGCAATGTCTTCCCAAAAAGTACCAGTCCCAGAGTTGCCATGCCCCGCAGCAATTTGCCATTTTGTTGTAAGCTTTCGCAAACTAAATGACGCAGTTGAAGAAGTCTGAAACGACCATACATCGTTTCCGCCTCTATCTTTAGAATAAACACCAGCGTCTTGGCTTGCAGAATTTCCTGCATGAGTAATTGAGGTGACTGCACTTACCCTGCATCCATTCTGGCATCGATAGTCACTTGAGCCAGTAGAGCAATCAGTTCCTGTCACATTCCAACTTACAGTCCCGCCTCCTGCGTCCTGAGCGGACACTCTGCCGAAACAATAGTGGTCAAATATACCAGTTTCTGCGTCTGTGTATCCGCTATTTATTCCTGAGCTTGCCCACGCCCAATATCTTGCATAAACCGTACCTGGGTCATTGTCTGTGTACACAACTTCAACTCGATGAGTACCGCTAGTTGTTGGAACTCCCCAAGCCCCTACGCTTGCAATGTTGCCAATAGTAATAATGTTGGATGTAGTGGTTCCATGATTGGACAACGTGTATGACGCTCCGTTTTGGGTAGCACCATAAGCATCTTTAAGGCTTGTTATTGGACCGGTGGACCAAGTTCCACAGCATCCAATATATGTACTTACGGGTCCACATGGGCAAGGCCCAGACGGGCCGCAACAATTACAACCGGGCGACCATTTAACAGCCATCAGCAATCCTCCGCGTCTGCGATCCAATCACCATTGTCGTTTCTCTTGGCAGTTATGTAGACATCGCCACCAATTGCTGAACCAAATACATTGTAAACGGTTTGCGTATCTGAAGAGACAGACATGTTAGGGCCGTTTGTGTTCACAATGGTGCAAGTCGCAGATCCAGCAGTTGTTCCAGTTCTTGCAGTTATTCCTGCTGCTGGCGTTAAGTAAATTCTACCGCTTGAGCTTGGAAGCAAGGCAAACCAATAGCTCCCGTCATACATAGCAACAAAATCAACATTGCCAAGTATTTTATCTGGATTAGGATTCCAAACATCAACTGTTTCAGCAGGTACTTTATCAATGTAGGAAGCACTGACCTGAGTTCCGCTATCTTGCACACGCACAGTGCAAGTTGCCGAGTGCATGCCGTCACCGTAAGTTCCGCTTTGAGTTCCTGTGATCCCTGTAGCTGGTGACTTTACATGCTTTAAATTGCTTTCACTGCCCCCATCAAAGACCCAGTAAACACCAACCCGTGTAGCACTTATGTAAATGCTGCCTTCAATGAATTCCTCTGTAGTGTTTACGACAGGTACAGTAAGAGAAGACTTTTCAGAAAACTCCAATGCCGAAAGGTAAA
>JAAERX010000140.1 GCA_024229935.1 Gammaproteobacteria bacterium
ATTACCTTATATTGGTGATGGTTTGAAACCCGTTCAACGTCGTATTATTTATGCGATGTCAGAGCTTGGTTTATCTGCAAATGCAAAATATAAAAAGTCGGCACGTACGGTTGGTGATGTATTAGGTAAATACCACCCACATGGTGACTCTGCTTGTTATGAAGCGATGGTACTAATGGCTCAGCCTTTCTCTTATCGCTACCCATTAGTAGATGGTCAGGGTAACTGGGGTGCGCCGGATGATCCGAAATCGTTCGCAGCAATGCGTTATACCGAATCAAAATTATCTAAGTTTGCTGATGTATTGCTTGGTGAGATAAGCCAAGGTACGGTTGAATGGCAACCAAACTTTGATGGCACGATGAAAGAGCCAAAGATCTTGCCTGCTCGTCTTCCTCATATATTGCTGAATGGCATCATGGGTATCGCGGTTGGTATGGCGACAGATATTCCACCTCATAATGTACGTGAAGTTGCGAATGCAACCGTACATTTATTGGATAATCCTAAAGCAGATTTAGATCAAGTTATGGATTTCATTCAGGGTCCTGATTATCCAACTGAAGCTGAAATTATTTCATCTCATACCGATATTAAGAAGATCTACCGTACTGGTCGTGGCAGCATTAAAATGCGTGCAGTGTGGCATAAAGAAGGCAGTGATATCGTTATTACTGCATTACCACACCAAGTGTCA
>JAAERX010000141.1 GCA_024229935.1 Gammaproteobacteria bacterium
GACGGGTGGTGTTTATGATAATCCCCTGCCTGTACCTGATAGTACAAATCAACCGTCAACAGATTAGACTCAGCCTTAATGACTGAGCTCTCGAAGGGACAAGCCTTAGGTAGACGTTTCAATCTCCTTTCCCGGTTAGGGCGCGGAGGTATGGCTGAGGTATGGCTGGCTTCTGATAACGAGAGTCCGCAGGATGAGCCTCTTGTCCTGAAGATTTTGTATGCACAACTGGCTGATCAGCCAGAATTTATAAATCGGTTAAATGCTGAATTTGAGTATTTAAAGCAGTTTCAGCACCCCAATATTATTCGGGTATATGGTTGCCATGTAGAAGCAGGCAGATACTTTATCTCCATGGAATATCTTCCGGGAGGTACAGCAAAGAATTTGCTTAGCAAGCCTTGGGTTGAGATTTTAAAATTTTTGTTGCCAATTGCTGATGCATTGGACTATATACATCAGGAAGGTCTGGTGCACCGGGATGTTCGAGCGGCTAATATTTTTCTGAGTGAGGTTGGTAAACCTTGTTTGGCAGATTTTGGGCTTACCAACGCAGCAACAAGTGCAACTCAGGGTGATGCTGGGGTTCGCCGTGGTTCAGGTGGGTCACTGCCTTCTATGAGCCCGCAGCAGTTGGCGGGTGAGCAGCCTGTGATTAGTGATGACATATATGCATTTGGTGCATTGTTGTATGAGTTGGTGAGTGGTGAGCCATTATTTCACCCTGACGTTACCCCTGAGCGGATTTGTAATGAAGTGCCGCCTGCATTATCCCGTTATTGTGCAGGTATTCCTGTTGAGCTTGACCGTCTGGTAGCAGCACTTTTACACAAGCAAGCTGAGCAAAGACCGCGTGGCATGGTTGCAGTACGAGGTGTATTAGAAGCATTACTTTTGGATGCCGGCTCTGTGGATGCAGCGACAAATCATAAAGATGATGGTTCAATTCGGCCTGTAGGCCGTAGGCAAAGTGCTACGTCGGTTTCTGCACAAACATTCAGTCCAAAGCCGTTACGTTCAGCACAGTCGGAGACTGGTGCAGGCCAGATATTTTATGCTGCCTTTGGTGTGCTGGCATTAATTGTATTGGGAGTGATATTCATATTGCCGGATATGGTGGCAGACAATACTGCCACTAAGGTTAAGAGTGAACCATCGTCGCTAGTTGTGCATGAAATAACTTCACCTGACCCGGTAACTGTTGATAATGCAATCGGGCGTGAAATTGCTGATGCAGCATTAGCTGACCTGCTGTATGTAAGTGACAGCTTACGTGCTCAGGCAGTGGAGCGCTGGGGGGGTGCTGAGTGGTTTAGGGCTGTTAATCGGGTGATGGAAGGTGATGAGTTTTATAAGGATAGGGCTTTTGATAAAGCTACGGTTGCTTATCGAGAGGCACTGCAGATATTAGAGCCACTGACTGATAAGGTTGCTGGAATACTGGCATTGGCACTTAAAGATGGTGAGACAGCAATTAATGAAGGCAACCAGAAGCTTGCCCTGGAACGATTTGATCTTGCATTAGCTATTGCCCCCGACAATCCTGCTGCCCAAAAGGGCCGTGAACGGGCGCTGAAATTGGACCTTGTTATTAGTCTGGTTGCTGAAGCATCAGATTCTGAGCTGGCATCTCGTTGGTCGGAAGCATTAGCTAAATACAATGCTGCGTTAGATGTTGATTCACTTTGGTCTGCTGCACTTGAGGGGCGTGAGCGTGTCAGTGCAATCATTCAAGGTAATGAATATCAGGTGGCCATGTCATCCGGTTATACAGCACTTGCAGGACAGGATTATGCGGGTGCCCGGCGGTACTTTGAAGCTGCCTTGCGGGCGCGTGCCAGAGATCCTGATGCCTTGCAGGCGTTAGATCAGATTGCAGCTGAGCAACGGCTGGCAAGGGTGACTCGCCTGAGCGCCGAGGCAGAGTTGCTGCGTAAACAGGAAGACTGGCCAGGTGCTGTAAAGCGTTATCAGTCCATACTTTCTGTTGACTCAAGTGTGATATCTGCACGTAATGGTCTTGCAATCAGTCAGCAGCGTGCAGAACTTGATGAACGTTTGCGTGGGGCTATTAGTAGTCCGGATCGCCTGAGTGATCAGACGGTTCTGCAGGCAACCCGGCAATTACTTGCATATGCTCGTGGTATAGAGGTCCCTGGACCCATATTAATACAGCAGGTAAATGATCTTGAACAGGCATTACAGCGGGCTGTGGTGCCTGTTGCAGTTCGCTTTGAATCAGATGGTCTGACAGAAGTTGTAATATATAAAGTTGGTCGATTCGAGCCATTTGTGACTCGTGAGATAGAGTTACGTCCGGGTGTGTATACAGCAGTTGGTTTACGTGGTGGCTATCGGGATGTTCGTCTGGAGCTTAGGGTGCAACCGGAAAACCAGATGCAACCAGTGGTTATTCGATGTGAGGACCCGATTTGAGTGTTGAAGTTGTTGTCAGTGATGCGGCTGGTACCCGTACCCTTGATGAGCATAATTTACCCCTGCATATTGGTACCGGTCAGGATGCCGATATTCGAATTCCTGGTGCAGTTGCAAGCAGGGATATAGCGCAGATTGGTATGCTCGATGGGCGTGCCTTTGTGCAGGTGCCTCACCAGGGCAATGTCTCAGTCAATGGTGAGGCAGTAACCAGTACTCGCTGGCTACAAGAAGGCGATTCTGTGCGGGTTGCGGGAGTTGCCATAGCCTGTGTAATTTCTAATGATCAGTTACTCATTCGTGTCATAAGTGAGGACATTGATTACCAGACAGCACCACCGGTATTACAGAATCCGACAGATAGTCCTGTTAACAGCAATAGTGATGCCATTACTCCTGTGCATGCAAGGCAATTACTCAAAGCAACAAATAAATCAACGGGTATAAGGAAGGGCTTGTTCGGCATTTATATTGCCCTGGGTTTGTTGCTGCTTGCAGCTGCGTACATGTTCACTGCCATTACGGTTGTAATTAATAGCACAGAGGGCGCGCCACAGGTGTCATTACCGGGTAGTTGGCTGACACCGGGTTGGAATGGCCGTTACCTGTTGTGGCCTGGGCAATATGAAGTATTGCTTGAAGCGCCTGGATTTTTTCTGCTACAGGATTCTATTCAGGTAGTCTCAGGAGAGCGCCAGGAATATATATTTGAGCTTAAGGAAAGGCCTGGTAGATTACAGGTAACGTTGCGTCCACAAGATGCTGTAGGTGAAGTTTGGATAGATGGTCTTGCCGTGGGTGCATTACCAATAGATGAAATTCCCCTTGAGCGTGGTAGCTATGAGTTACGTATACGTACGCAGCGCTTTCTTGAATATATTGCCATGGTTGAAGTTGAGGGTCGGGATAAATTACAGCCTGTTGTTGCAGAGCTTATACCTGGCTGGGCGGATATTAATGTGATGACTGAACCTGCAGGTGCACAAGTGCTGAGTGAAGGGCAGTCACTTGGGGTAACACCGGCAGTTGTTGAGTTATTAGCAGGCACACGTGAGCTAATTATTCACAAGGCAGGCTTTAAGACTGAAAAGCGCACATTGAGTATTGTTGCCGGTCAGCAGGATCAATTGCCACTTATACAATTGCAGGAGGCCGGCGGTTTGATAAGGCTTAATAGTAAGCCTGCTAATGCCGCGGTTACATTGGATGGTCAGTTTGTTGGTAATACACCTGTTGATCTTGAAGTTGCTAAAGGCAGCAGTTATCAGCTGCGTCTAAATCATAAGGGTTATGTAACAGCCTCACATACTGTTGATGTGCCTGATGGTATGCCTGTGCCTGTTGAAATAAATCTGCAGCCAAAGCTTGGTAAAGTCAGCATTGATATTCAGCCTGCTGATGCCTCTTTGTATATAGACAGTAAGTTGATTGATGGTGCAGTAAATGAATTCCAGTTACTTGCAGTTCCACACCGGTTGGAAGTACGTAAGCAAGGTTTTGAAACATGGGTGATGCAAGTAACGCCCAAGCCTGGGTTGCCACAACACTTTGATGTTCAGCTCTTGACGCCCAGGCAGGCTGTAATTTCTGCAATACCAAAAATTATTAATACAAGCTCCGGGCAAACCTTGCAATTGATTGAGCCAGGTGAATTTATGTTGGGTGCTCCAAGGCGTGAGCAGGGACGACGGCCAAATGAAGTCAGGCGTTCTGTTAGGCTTACTCGTTGGTTTTATATGGGGCGTGAGGAAGTAAGTAATAAAGAATTCCGGGAATTTCGACCACAACATACTTCCGGGGCGCAAAAATATCGTGAGCTGGCAGTGGATAGTAGTCCGGCTGTTATGGTTAGCTGGCAGGAAGCAGTTGCTTATTGCAACTGGTTAAGTAAGCGTGAAGGGCTTGAGCCAGCTTATATTTCTGATGGGCAGCAGCTGGTACTTGCTGAGCCGGCAACTGATGGTTATCGTTTGCCAACTGAAGCTGAGTGGGTCTGGGTAGCTCGGTACAATGCGGGTGCTAAAGAGCTGAAATACCCCTGGGGTACAGGTATGCCACCGCCGGCCAATGCGGGAAATTATGCAGATATGGCAGCAGAAGGTGTTGCCAGCAGCACTATTGCTGGCTTCAATGATGGTTATCCGGTTACTTCACCTGGTGGGGTGTTTTCACCCAATCAGATAGGCATTTATGACCTGGGTGGTAATGTGGCTGAATGGGTGACTGATCGCTATTCGGTGGCAGGTGGAACTGGTGCAATACTCATTGACCCCCTTGGCCCAGCTAAAGGGCAGTATCATGTTATTCGTGGCTCCAGTTGGCGGCATTCAAGTATCAGTGAGCTGCGGCTGGCTTACCGTGATTTTGGTGACCAGGGACGTCTGGATGTTGGTTTTCGACTGGCACGTTATGTGACCAGTGAGATACGTAAATAGAAGAATGGGTTTGGCAGATGCAGGGACTTAAGTTGATGCTGGTTATTTCACTGGGCCTGGGTAGTACCTGGGCTGCTTGGCAGATTGCACCAGCCGCTTCATCGGGGATGTTGGCAGGAGTTGCATATGCTCAGGAGGCACAACTACCTGCTGAGCAGGATGAGCCGACTGAACCAACGGTGGCTGAAATTGAAGCGCAGTTAGCGCGCATTGAAGAAGCTATGGAAACCCAAGGTGAGGTCAAGGAATTTAAGTCATCAGAACCTTTGCCTGCTGATATGGCTATCCCGATGTTCTCTGAGTTGTGAGTTGATGCAATGAAAAAAATGCCTACAGAATTTATTTTTCAACTGTTTGCACTGCTGATTGCGGTGATTCTGGTTCACTCTGTATATCTAACGGTTATTCGGCCTAATGCTGATGCAGTTATACTGGAGCAGCGTGCGCAGATTGAAACGAACCCTGACTATATTGCAGAAAGATCTTTTTATGTCATCGTACGTGACTTTGAGCAGGAAGCATGTTTTGTGCTTATGCTCTGGGCATTTTCAATGCTTGGTTATAAAGGCTGGGTTGCCAGCCGTGAGCATAAATTGTTGTTACAGGAGTTTATTCCTATAACGGATGGTATGCGTATTCTCCCGGAAGATTGTCGGGAATATGCCAGGCCTATTCAGAATTTGCCTGCACAAGAGCGTCAGATGTTATTACCCCGTGTATTGTTGAGTGCACTAGGGCGTTTTGGTGCCACCCGTAATGTTCAGGATGTGTCCTCATCTGTGCATACCTTGATTGTGACAGAAGCTGAAAGATTGGAATCAGAGCTTTCTATGATTCGCTACATCGCCTGGGCAATTCCATCGATAGGGTTTATCGGGACTGTGCGTGGTATAGGTTCAGCACTGGCACAGGCACATCGTGCAGTAGAAGGTGATATCAGCGGTGTTACAGAGAATCTTGGTGTGGCTTTTAATTCCACCTTTATCGCTTTGTTAATCAGCATAGTGTTGATGTTTATTATTCATCAGTTGCAATTGATGCAGGAACGTCTGGCGTTTGAGACGGAGAACTATGTCGATGAGCATCTGATTCGCCATATTCAGTCTGATTGAGTGTTGCATGTCGTTTCTCGGCATAGAATTAAATGACGCCGGAATAACCTGTGTAACTGATGCAGGTGTGGTGTTTTCTGAACCGGGTTGTGCCTTGCTTAATGATCAAGGGATGGTTTTTGGTGCTGCTGCACAACAAGCAGCAAGCAGATTTCCACGCGCATTTCATGATCGTTACTGGCTCAGACTTTCTGATGAGCCTTTGACTGCAGGTTTGGGTGGTGTGCAAACATGCGCTGATTTAGTACACGCGCAGTTGGCTCAAATTTGGGAAGTCACAGCTAATGATGTGAGTCAGGTTGCTTTTTCTGTGCCTTCATACTGGAGCCGTGATCAGCTTGCTTTATTACTGGGTATCAGTCAGGAGTTGGATATTCCACTTAAAGGACTGGTAGAAAACCCGGTTGCAGCGACCCGCAGGCCCTATCCGGGTTATGAGTTGCTGAATATAGAGACTGGTATGCATCTTACCGGTATTAGCCATATGCATTCTGAGGCTTCTGAAATTAAGTATGCCCTGGATACCGTTGCTGACACAGGGGTTGTTGCATTACGTCGCACTTGTGCTGAGTATATTTCTGGTCGATTTTTGGAGTGCTGCCGTTTTGATCCGCTGCATGATGCTGAAAGTGAGCAGGGCGTCTATGACCTTATGGATGAGTGGTTGGCTACACTTGTTCAATCTGGCACTACAAAAATAAGGATGAATTATAAGGGTAATGACTATTCAGCTTTACTGGATGTAGCAAGTTTATCGTCTCAATTGCGGCGATGTTCTCAGGCATTGATTCAGGTCCTGCGTTCAGTAGTTAGTGTTGATCAACCTACAGCACTGCAGATAGATGCCCATCTGGCCTCTTACCCGGGGGTTGTTGATATGCTGCTTGAATTGCCGGGTTGTGATGTATTTGTACTGGAGTCTGGTGCTGCGGCACGTGGTTTATGGGCCCGACATAAAAACCTTCTCAATAATAGCTCATCAACAGAAGCAGGTTGCAGTCTTTCGGTTAGCCTGCCATTTGATCAGTTACCTGTCCAAGCTGCAGAAAAGGTTGTTCCAGCAATAATGAATTGCTCACCTACGCACCTCTTGCATGCCGGTGTTGCTTATCGACTTGGAGCTCTAGCTTTTCATATTGGTACAGAACTGGATACAAGTGATTATGGGTTTTTGGTTTCATCCCGTCATGCAGGTGTATCCAGGCAACACTGTAGTATTGAGTTATCTGAAGGTCATGTACGACTGAATGATTACAGTCGTTTTGGCACATTTCTTAATGGCCGTAAGCTTAAAGGTTCAGCGATCTTGCAAACAGGGGATCTGGTAAGTGTGGGTGACCCGGCATGTGATTTTCAATTAATTACTGAGGCAGGCCCGGATGGCGCGTAGATCTGTTTCTGTTTTTAATCTCTCCTTTCTGGACATCATGTCTTGTGGTTTTGGTGCCGTAATTCTGGTGTTTATGATTATTAGTGCGCAGGTATCGGTACGTGCAGATAAGGAACATGTTGAATTGCTGGGTGCAACCAATCGTCTGGAAGAAGAAATTCTTAATGGGCGAAAAAATATGGTGCGTTTGCTGACTCAGGTTGATCAGCGTAAGCAGCGCATGAGCAATTTGCAGGAAGAGGCTAAACGATTGCAGGCCGAAATTGAGGAATTAAAAGACCAGCTGGGTGAGTTAGATGATGTCAGCCTTGCTGCAAGAATGAGTGTTGAGCAGCTGGAGTCTGATATAGAGCGGCTGGAGGAAGCAAAAAAACGTTTGTTGAGTGAAATGGAGGCACAGGCAGATAGTTCCGGGGGGCGTGTTCGAACGTATGTAGGTGATGGCAACCGTCAGTACCTTACTGGGATGAAAATGGATGGCAAGCGTATTCTTATTTTGGTTGATGCATCTGCCAGCATGTTGGGTCGAACTTATACTAATGCCATTATTTATCGTAATCTTTCGGATGACCAGAAACTACGTACGCCCAAGTGGCGCAGCGCGATTGATGCAGTGGACTGGATTACTACCCGCATACCCAAAACATCTGAGTTTCAGCTCATGGCCTTTAATACAATGCCATGGTCTGTAGTGGATGGATCCAATGGTAAATGGACCAAAGTAACTGATGGAGACAAACTGAGTGCGGCAATTAATCGGTTACGGACAACGGTACCTCAATCAGGTACAAGCCTGTATAACGTTTTTGATGCAATTCATAATATGGATCGGAAGCCGGATAATATTTATCTGCTTACAGATGGGCTGCCAACACAGGGGAAAAATAGACCGGCAAATGAAAAAAAGATTATGCCCGACAGCAGACTGAAATTTTTCAGGCAGGCAGCAGATCGTTTACCTGGCGGAATTCCCGTCAATATTCTGCTGTACCCAATGGATGGTGATCCAGACGCAGCTGGATATTTCTGGAGACTGGCAATTGACACGCGTGGTTCATTTATGACGCCTTCACGGGATTGGCCCTGATGGCTGGTTCACGTAAAAACCGCAATACTGATGCGTTTAATATGTCATTTCTTGATGTTATTTGCTGTGGTTTTGGTGCAGTCATTTTATTGCTGGTAGTGACCAAGATTTATGAGCCGGTCACTATTGAGCAGACTAAAACTGAATTGAAAGCACTGTTGCAGATTTTGCAGCAGGAGCTTTTTGATGTGCGTGGTGATTCGGTGGTGCTGGATAGAAATCTGGATAGCCTGGAAACTGAACTGGCAACTGAGGATGACCTTTTGGCTACGTTACGTGCTGAACTTCGTCAGTTGCAAGGTCAGTTCGGGCCTGTTGGTGATGAAGAGAATATGGCACAGAAGGGGGAACTGCTTGCTGCACGCCAGTCTCTGAGTGAAGATATGCAACGTTTACTGCGTGACTATCGGCAGGCAGATGATGACACTACTGTTGGTGGTATTTCAGTCGATAGTGAATACATTATTTTTGTGATTGATACATCTGGCAGTATGTTCCAGGGACCCTGGCGCCTGGTGATGCAAATGGTAAGTGAGACTTTACAGGTATACCCGGAGGTCAAAGGCATACAGGTACTAAATGATGAGGGCAAGTACATGTTCTCATCCTATGCACGTCGCTGGATTCCTGATTCATCAAGTAGTCGACGTAATATTATCAAACGCCTGTCAAGCTGGAATCCTTACAGTGATTCCAGTCCTGTAGAGGGCATTACAGAGGCAATTAATACATTCTATGTTCCGGGTCGTAAGGTCAGTGTGTTTGTATTTGGAGATGACTATCCGCGTGGTTCGGTAGATTCTGTTGTCCGTTATGTAGATGGAATAAATAAGGGCAATGAGGTGGGTGATAGGCTTATGCGCATTCATGCAGTTGGTTTTCCTACCCAGTTTTCACGTGGGACATCAATTAATGCCCTGCGTTTTGCCAATTTGATGCGTACCTTATGTGAGCGTAATGGTGGCAGTTATGTTGGTTTAACCAAACTTTAGTTGCTATTGCCGTATCTTGAAGGGATTTATATGAATAATTTTTCAGAGTTGCATAATCGCCAGTGTCGACCATGTGAGGGTGGTGTTCCGCCACTGGAACCAGATGCTGTACAGCAGTTATTAACAGCACTTAATGCTGAGTGGAGTGTTAGTGATGATGGCAGGTGGATACGCCGCGAATTTACTTTTAGCGGGTTCAATCGAACAATGGGCTTTGTGAATGCACTTGCATGGATTGCTAATACTGAAGGACACCACCCAGACCTTGAGGTTGGTTATGCAAAATGTGTTGTGAGTTACATGACCCATGCTATCAATGGGCTGTCTGAGAATGATTTTATCTGCGCGGCAAAGATTGACCGCCTTGTTGACGCTTTATAATTGACAGCCAGATGTCAGAACATTGATGAGCTATCAATTTCTTCATCATTATTGCCACCATCCCGGCTGGGAATAAATTCACCTGTAATCATTGCATCATAACCAAGCCCCGGGCCTACCATTGGATATACGCAGGCTTCCCGATCAATAATTACTTCCAGAAAAGCCGGGCCTGGGAAGTCCAGCCATGCCTTAATGGTTTCAGCCATATCTTCTGACCTGTCGAGTCGACGTGCGAACTCAAAGCCATCAGCTTGTGCGGCTTTAATAAAATCTTTACGTCGCAATGATTTGTCACTGGCTGACAGACGTCCCTTGTAATAAATTTTCTGCCATTGCTTAACCATGCCATCACCAAAATTATTCAGTACGATAACTTTAATGGGTAATTCATAGGTTGTGACAGTCTCAAGTTCGCCCAGATTCATGCGAATACTGGCATCCCCATCCATATCTATAACAAGAGTACCTGGTTTAGCGAACTGGGCACCTATAGCAGCAGGTAGGCCAAAGCCCATAGTGCCCATGCTGCCAGAAGTGAGCCACAAGCGTGGTTCACGGAAGTCAAAATACTGAGCCGCCCACATTTGGTGTTGGCCAACACCTGTGGTAATAATTGCCTCACCACGGGTATGCCGGTTGATCTCTTCAATGACGGCGTAGGGCTGGATCAGTGCGCTCTTACGATCGTAATTGAGAGCGTACTTTTCTTTGAGTTCAGCTATCTGCTGGTGCCATTTAGACACATCAATACTGATATTGTGCTGCTTTCCGTAGTCAATAATTTTGTCTAGATCTTGTTCAAGTTCACCGACATGAAACCAGTCGGCAGCTTTTACTTTGCCTATCTCTGAAGGATCGATATCGAACTGAGCTATACACTTGGCTTTAGGTGCAAATTTTTCAGGCACAGCAGCGACCCGATCATCAAAACGTGCGCCGATGGCAATGACCATATCGCAGTCTTCAACTGCGTAGTTGGCATAGGCCGTGCCGTGCATGCCCAGCATGTTGAGCGCAAGCGCATCAGTGGTGTCATAGGCGCCGATACCCATGAGGGTGGTGGTTACTGGAATGCCATAGGTTTCTGAGAACTGTCGTAGCCGTGCAGATGATTCACCATTAATAACTCCGCCTCCTGCATAAATGAGGGGGCGTTCTGAATTTTGTAGCAGGGTAAAGAATTTTGCGCACATATCCTCACTGAGGAGGTTATCCTTAATTGCATGCATACGTTGTCTGTAGCCGCGAATACCAAGTAACCCGGCTCCCTGGAAGGTGCCTGTCCAGTTTTGCATGTCCTTTGGTATATCAATCACTACTGGGCCTGGCCGACCGGTTCGGGCAATCTCAAAAGCAGTTCTGACAGTTTCTTCAAGTTTTTCCGGGTCAGTAACAAGAAAAAGATGTTTGGCTAATGGGCCCAGGGATGCAGATACGGGCGCTTCCTGAAATGCATCAGTACCTATAGCTGTAGTTGGTACCTGGCCACAAATAACGACAATAGGTGTTGAGTCGGCCATGCAGTCACGTACGGGCGTTGCTGTATTTGTAGCACCAGGGCCGGAAGTCACCATAACAACGCCGACTTTGCCGCTGGCACGGGCATAACCGGCTGCCATGAAGCCTGCACCCTGCTCATTGGCAGGGACAATCAGGGGCATAGGTGCTTCACCACGCGTATCACTGTGCTTATCATTGAATCGGAATACCGCATCATAGGTTGGCAGTATGGCACCACCACTATAGCCAAATATGGTATCTACGCCTTCGTCAGCGAGCACCTGCACAATCATATCTGCGCCTGACATGGCTGTTCCGGCGAGTGGGTGATTGATGGGGCCGGTGGCTTCTGAGCTAGGATTCATGGTTCGTGGTTTTCTGCTGGTTAATACTAATGAAAGACAGGTGTGGCAAGTGAATTCAGCTTCATTATTTTACTTTGTCACACCTTTGCCGAGTGTCGGATAAATGCCCGTGTATTGCAATAGTCTGGTTTCTGGGCGACCATCACTAGTTAATTCATGTATATGGCTTTTTGTCATTAGTTGGTCGAAGAAATGCGACACATTATCTCTATTTTGCTGCAGAATGAGGCGGGTGCCCTTACTCGGGCGACATCCTTGTTTTCATCCCGTGGCTATAACATCGAATCACTGAGTGTTGCTGCTACTCAAGACCCTGAGCTTTCCCGACTGACTATGGTTACCAATGGTTCTGATGCTGTTATTGATCAGATTATCAAACAGCTTTTTAAGCTGGTGGATGTTGTCAATATTGCTGATATGACGCTGGATGAACATATAGAACGTGAGTTATTGCTTATGAAAGTCAGGCTCCATGAGGGGGTTAATGTTGCAGATATTATTTCAGCAGCTGGCGCCACTGTGCTTGACGCTTCAGAAGAAAATTTCACTATTGAGCTAACTGGTACTGGTGTACAGATAGATGATTTTATGCGGACTCTGGGGGTACGCTCTGAAATTCTGGCTGTTGTAAGGAGCGGTGCTATGGCAATTGCACGTGGCACAACAGTTCTGAAATCAGGCGTGTAGTCCGCTCTTGGGAGCGTTTTTATGAATGCGAGTGTCAGCGATCAGACCAGTGAACACGCTAGGCGGCTAACTAAAGCCAGCCGGATCGTTGTAAAGATCGGTTCTTCACTCCTTATAAATAAAGCAACAGGTGAGTTGAATCGTGCCTGGCTGGAGTCACTGGCCAGTGAACTTGCTGAGTTAATGGCAAAAGGTCAGGAAGTTATTCTGGTTTCTTCGGGCGCAATCGCACTTGGTCGCGCCTATCTTAATATGCAGCCGGGTCAGCACAGACTTGATGAACATCAGGCGGCTGCAGCTGCTGGTCAGGTTATTCTGGCACATGGCTATCAAGAGTTGATGGGCGCCCATACCATTAAAGTGGCTCAGGTATTGTTAACACCAGATGATACTGAAGATCGTCGGCGCTACCTGAATGCTCGCAGTACACTGGAAACCCTGATGGGTTTGGGTGTGCTGCCGGTTATAAATGAGAATGATACGGTTACCACTCAGGAAATACGTTACGGCGACAATGATCGGCTGGCTGCACGTGTGGCTGAAATGGTTAGCGCAGATTGTCTTGTGCTGCTATCTGATGTGGATGGCCTTTATGATTCTGACCCGACTGAAGACAGCTCAGCACAGTTAATATCAGAGGTGAAGGAGATTACACCGGAACTGGAGGCTGTGGCAGGTAAAAGCCAAACAGCTTATGGTTCGGGTGGTATGGCAACCAAGCTTGCTGCTGCACGTATCTGTATGTCGGCCGGGTGTGCTGCATTGATTGCAAGTGGTCAGGAGGCGCGGCCATTGGCTGCGGTTATGGCAGGCAGTAATTGCACCTGGTTTCTGCCGTCAAAGACCCCGCTGGCTGCACGTAAGCAATGGATTGCAGGAATGCTTATCCCGGCAGGTCAGTTAGTTATTGATGAGGGTGCTGAAAAGGCACTCCAAAAAGGCGGCAGTTTGTTGTCTGTTGGTGTGCAAGTGGTGCAGGGTAAATTTGAACGTGGTGATGCAGTTTCTGTCACAACTGCAGATGGCCGTGCTATTGCTCATGGTCTGATTGCTTATAGCAGTGATGAGGCGCAGATTATTAAGGGTGTGCAAAGCCAGGAAATTGAACAAAGACTTGGTTATCAGGGGCGTGAAGAATTAATTCATCGGGATAATCTTGTATTACTTGAATGTCAGTGATTCGCAATAATTATGAATGCTATTAAGACAGATATTATTGATCTTATGGAAGGTATCGGCCAGCGTGCCAGAGCCGCAGCAGCAATACTGGCACGTTCTGCTCCGGAACAACGCTATGAGGGGCTGTGTGCAGCTGCTGATAGTTTATTAGCCCACAGCGAAGAAATTCTGGCTGCTAATGTTAAAGATATACAGGCAGCACAGGCGAAAGACCTTGCACCTTCCCTGTTGGATCGTTTGTTGCTGGATGAGTCACGGGTTCAAGCTATGTCTGAAGGGGTGCGACAGGTTGCTGAGCTTGATGACCCTGTGGGACAGGTAACAGATGAATGGTTGCGGCCTAACGGGCTGGTTATTCAGCGTGTCCGGGTACCGCTTGGGGTTATAGGTATCATTTATGAAAGCAGGCCAAATGTTACTGCTGATGCGGGTGCGTTATGCCTGAAATCAGGTAATACAGTTATTCTACGTGGTGGTTCTGAGAGTTTTCACTCCAGTACGACCATTCATGGTTGCATGGTTGCAGGTCTGCAGAAAGCTGGTTTGCCTGAAGATGCTATACAGATGATACCAACCACTGATCGTGATGCTGTGGGTTATCTGTTATCTGGCATGCAAAATTATGTGGATGTTATTGTGCCGCGTGGTGGCAAGAATCTGATTGCGCGTGTTCAGAGTGATGCTAGGGTGCCGGTCATAGGTCATCTTGAAGGGCTCTGTCATGTTTATGTGCATGAGTCAGCTGATATAAATAAAGCGCGTGATGTGGTGTTAAATGCCAAGATGCGCCGTACAGGTATTTGTGGTGCTGCTGAAACATTGCTGATAGATCGTGCTTGTCTAGATACCCATTGGCAGGCTATTGCTGATGCATTGATTGAAGCGGGTTGTGAAATTCGTGGTGATAGTAAAATTTGTGAGCTTGATTCACGAGCTGTTGCTGTAAATGAAGCTGACTGGGATACGGAGTATCTGGAGGCAATAATTTCTGTCCGGGTTGTTAATGACATCGAACAGGCGATTGAACACATTGCCACTCATGGCTCGGGCCATACTGAAGCTATTATTGCTGAGGACCCTGATGCTGCAGATCATTTTTTGCATGATCTGGATAGTGCAATCCTGCTGCATAATGCCTCTACGCAATTTGCTGATGGCGGTGAATTTGGTATGGGCGCAGAGATTGGTATTGCCACTGGCAAGATTCATGCACGAGGTCCAGTTGGTGCAGAACAGTTGACCAGTTATAAATATGTGGTGCGAGGGACAGGCCAGATACGTAGTTGAGCTGCTAGACCAATGCAGCAATGCAGCAATACAGTATGGTGTTGGATGCCAGTAGGTTGAAAAGTATCCCAAGGCTGATACTACGAGCCTCGCAAGGCCGTTATAAACATTAAAACTGTAATGTTCAGGGTTTCCTACAATGCCAGTTGTTAACCATCTGTTAACACACGCAAGGTCATCAAAGGCATAGTATTTATAGGAGATATTAAAGTATTTGCTTTATGGGAGGCATGACTATGTATAGCTTTATGGGGAACATGACTATGTATAGATTAGTAAAGCACCCTTTAGTTTGGTTTCGGTTGTTTTTCTTTTTCTGGTCAGTCTATGCTCTGGTGACGCTTTTTTTAGGGCGTTGGACTGAGTTGTTGATTGCTTTGCTTGGTTTACTTGCAGTACATATGATAGAGGCGACAATCCGACGACGACGCAGAAAGAATATTGCTTTTAATCATCAGGCAGATTATGACTTCACTAAGTGTACAGAGATTTAAATAAACCACTTATCTGTTGTTATAGAAACTTTCACCCTAATAAACAATCAATTCAGGCTTCGTTAAATTCGCCTTATTGAATTGTTTGGTTCAATTATTTCACTGCTTACTGGCCCCCGGTTTTCCAGCTGATCTGTAAGTAGGCTTCACGCTCGTGCCCTGGGAAATAACGGTATTCATTTGTTGTTGAAAAGAGATCAGCCCTATCAGCATATTTTTTGTCTGTTAAATTGGTGATCCGTAATGCCACGCTCCAGTTGTCAGTGGGTGTTGCAACCAGACGTAGGTTTAGCAGGTCGTGGCCATCGTAGCGGGCAGTATTGGCTGCATCCATAAAGTAGGCATCTGAATACACCCATTCCAGTTCAGCAAGACCAAAGTCAACTTCGTAGCCAAGACGCGCACTGGCTAATGCTTTTGGAGCGGCATCAATCTCATTGCCTTTGGTGATGATCTCACCAAGTCCGGCATCCCGACTAAAGTCATACTTATGTTTTGTATAGCTGCCAACCAGGGATAAATACATGGGGTCGGTAATTCGCCAGTCTATGTTGGCCTCTATACCGTAATGTTTGCTTTTGCCATCATCTACATTAAAGCCATCAGAGTCGCGAAAGATGAAATTAGATTTCTTCATATAGAAAGTTACCATCTCAAGCTGGAGTCTTTCTGATTGATGACGTATGCCTGTTTCTATTGAGTCGAGCTTTACGGAGTTGATATCTGCAGAAGTCTGGTCTTTCTGCAGACGGTAAAGTTCTGTGGCCTGTGGTGCACGAAAGCCACGAACTGCATTAGCAAAGCCAACAGTTGATGCATTAAAACGGTAGAGTGCGCCAATATTGGGGGCCAGATTAGAAAAATTATCGGTGCGGTCAGCAGGTCGTTGATACAGACATTTGCCACCACCTATAGAGGGGAAAGGTGTGTCCAGGCAATCATTACCATTTGCATCAGTATTGCCATTGATCATCTTGTTATCGTAGTTGTAGTGCAGGAACTCAGCTCGCAGACCGGCTTGTAATTCCCAGCGACTTGTTATGGGTACCTGCAGGTTGGCATAGCCTGCCAGCAAGTAGCTATCAGCATCATAGTTATACTGCTGCCCACTGGGCCGAGGGTTTTCAACCCATCCGTTACCAGGAGGATCAGACACAGTTGGATCTTTCTGGTATTGATCCAGATGGCCGGTGGTAATTTCTGTATCGATGCCTATGGTTAATAGTGTGTTTTCCCAGATATTCCTCCGGCTAAGAAACATCCCGCCAATACTGGTCTGGTTATTTTGCTCACGGGGCTGGCCGGGCAGAAAATGCATCCGAAAGTCCATATCTGAGTTACGCAAATAAATTTTATATTCAGGTGCCCAGACAGGGCCGGGGTCAGGCATCCAGCCGGCTGATAGCCTCAGGCTGTAGGCATCCCTGTAGGCACCAGGATTTTCATTGCGGAATCGATTATCTTCTTTATAAGCATTTTCTCCGGTAATAAAGCCAGCGGTATCCTGATTTAGCCAAGAGCCACTGAGCCCGAAGGTCAGTAGGCCATTACTGGTTTCTTGCTGGTTTTTTACAAATAGTTTGCCCTGATCATAGCCGGAATCATCACGGTAACCGCCGTCATGATCCAGAATTAGGCCGGCATTCCAAGCGCTTTCACCCTGGCCTGAATCCCAGACGAATTGCCCCTGCCAGTAATCATTAGACCCTGTTTCTAGGCTTACCCGGGTGCTGGCAGCTTGCCCTGGTTCCGGCAACAGAACATTAATAGTCCCATGTAAGCCATTAGATCCATACAGTGCATTTGCGGGGCCACGAATAACTTCAAGAGAGTTTGCCAGTGTACTGGGGAGTTCAAATAGCTGGTTTACATTACAGAAACCAGTGGGTCGGGAAGGGATACCATCTTCCATGACCAGAAATGCACCACAGGACCCTGCACCGGTTAGTGTTGGTGAGCGTATAGATGTGAGTTGCTCCTGGCCATTACCACGGGTAATCCAGGTATTGGGTATCTGTACAGCAAGTTCATACGGGTGGACAGCATCTGCAAGCTGAATTTTTTCTGCAGAAAGGCGGGTGATATTGCCTACAGTATTAAGTTCTGCAGTGGGTGTACGTGAGGCAGTGACGACGATAGATTCTGTTTTAGGAATGCTATCGGCAGCATATGCAGTAACCCCTTGCCAGCTATACAGGCTGAGTACTGCTATAAGCAAAACCGGTCGCATAAATCTGCGAGTAAAATACCTTAAATTTATGATGATTATTTTTATGAGGGCTTGCCTTCAATACGCCCAAAACCCAGTGTTGGTCTGTCGCTGTGGTGGGAATACTCATGCTCTCTGCATATATCCTGCATGGCAAGATCGCATGTAGTTTGAGTTAGACACCAGTGTATGGCATACCGGTTACTATCTATGAGTTGTGTAAAAGTTTCATCTTTGGGCAAGCTGATATGAATGCCAAAAGCAAGCTGGGTGTTTTCAGGTGGTGTCATGTTTAGGTTCTGACTTGTCAGGTTTATTTTTGATAAAGGGTCAGTCAGCTGGACTTTTATAAACCCGTTCTTCTGCACCTTTACGTTCAGGCCAGCCTAGGATACTGCGAGTAAACCAAAGATAGAGAGGTTTATATCCGTGCATCCACAGTTTGGCCCCGAGTGAAGGGGTTGCAAGTATACGGCGTTGGTGAGCCGTTAGGTATTCTGCGCAGTAATAATGTTTGTGCTTTAACAGGTGCCGCAGGTCTTCACGGGCAAGCAAGCGAAATATAAAGCCACGCCGTGGTGCATGTAGTGCAAGTTGAAAATCAATAAAAGCAGGTTGGCCATTATCCAGTATCAGACAATTGGCTTCTTTGGCCAGGTCGTTATGTGCAATATTGCATCTGTGCATTTGCCGTAGTAGGCGTAGTGCAGCCTTAAAATAGATTGGGTTTGGTGGAGCAGCTGCATGCATAGGCTTGCCTGCCAGCCATTCTCGCCTGAGTTGGCGTCCATTCCAGTTGTACAGTTTTGGGATGCCGGGAAGATAATGGAGCACCTTCAGTGCCTGTGCTTCATGGCCCGCAAGATATCGTGCAATGCTGCCAGCCCACCAGCTGGCAGTATCAGTATTGCGGCAAATTTGCTTCTGGTTAACCTCTTCTAGTTTGCCGTCACCTGAGATACTTTTTTTGGGTCTATTAGAGACTTCAATGGTACCAAAAGCATCTGCTTTGAGTGTTTTACAGGCTTTAGTAGGGACTGGGTTCATTTGCTGAAAGCTTTCCGAGTTTTGCAGATAATACGCAGGCGGAAGAAAGGGTGCCAATTTATATTGCAATGCGATATAAATTGGCTTCAAGCTGTTGGAAGATACATACCTGCCTGCACGATATTAGCTACATAAGGCAAAATGGGCATTTGCTCCAAAATTAAGGGCGGTGTCCTTGTTCTGGTCTGTATTTACCTGATACTGGTAAAGCCTAAGTGCATCTTTAGCCAGACTTGGAGTGACACCAGATTTTGTTCAAACTTAAAGTCAGGCAAATTTTTGATAGAACCCGAATATAAGCTCCCCATGAGTAATATACCCAGAGACCCTAAATTCTATGTGGTTGGTGGCCCAGTTCAGCCAGGAAGGGGGTGCTATCTGCAGCGCTATGCTGATGCTGAATTACTCACACGAGTAGATGAGAGTGAGTACTGTCATGTACTGGCACAAAGACAAACAGGTAAAACCAGTCTGGCTGCCGCAACTGCCAGAAAATTAAGAGTGAATGGTAAACTGGTTGCGCTGGTGGATTTGACTCAGGCCAGTGAAGAAGATCCCTCTGAAAATGCTGGTCGCTGGTACTACAGTATTGCTTATCGGATTGTACGAGAATTGCGTATAAAGGCTGATGTGCAGGCCTGGTGGGCAGAGCGTGGCGGTTTGACTAATCTGCAACGTTTACGTGAATTTTTTCATGAGGTAGTTCTGGAGGAAACAGATAAGCCTGTTGCAATATTTTTTGATCGGGTTGAGGCAACAATAGGTGAACCTTTGGCACAGGACTTATTTAGTGCTATTCGTGCCTGCTATGATGCCAGAGCAACTAATGTTGATTTCCAGCGGCTTACTTTTGTCATGTTTGGTTCAGCAGCGCCAGATGAGTTGGTCAGGAGCGTTCAGGGCTCGCCGTTTGAAATTTCATGCGCTATTTCATTACCAGATTTTAGCCCTCAGGAATTGGCTGGATTTACAGCTGGTTTGGGTGAGCCACTTGAGGATGCCGAGCAGATTGTCCGTCGTGTGTGGAGCTGGACACGGGGGCATCCGTATTTGAGCCAGAAAGTCTTTCGTGGCTTAGCAAGGCGCAGGAATGAGGGCTTAACCCTGGAAAGTGTTGATGAGCTTGTTCAGAATCAATTCTTGGCCGCAAGAACAATCAATGAAGAACCGCATCTTTCTGCTATAGCAAAACGACTGTTACAGAATGGAAGCGGACGTTCGGCAAGATTAAATCTCTATGGGCGCATCCGTAAGGGTGTTGAGGTTATGGCAGATTCTTCTTCTGCGGTACAAAAAGAATTATTGACGGCAGGTATTATTTCAGTGGGTGTGCATGATGAATTGCGTGTGCGCAATGAAATTTATGCAATGGTTTATGGCACCCGATGGGTTAATCAAAACCTGCCTTTTGGTTTTAAAGGGGCAGCTATTGCTGCTGTCATTATTGCGTGTGTGCTTGCGGCACCTATCTGGTATACCGAATATCTGCCACGACCTTATGTGCATGCATTATCTGTTGCTAATCAGGACTATGTTGTTGCAGAAGATGCATATGAAAGTCTGCAGATGTTTCCTGGGTATGGAGCCATGGCTGATAGACTGTTTGAAAACTTTCTAATTCGGAAGGGGGAACGGGCGGCAAGCCTGATGGAGATAAAGCGGATAAATAATCAGTTAGCTTCGGTAGAGGGTGGTGAAGAAAGTGGTCAGGGGTTGCTTGCTGATTTTTGGGAGCGTCGTGCAGCAGTTGCAACAGATATTGGTGACCGGGATGGTGCACTTATTGCATTACTTGAGGCGCTGCAGGTCTCTAATGAGAGGCGGCGTAGCTGGGCAGCAGAACTTGTGGGTCAGGATTATCAGAGTCTGTTGGCTACTTTACACTCAAATGCAGAGCTACGCAGTGTGGAAGTAGATGAAGCTGCTGGGGTTTTGACATTACTGGATATACGGAATCAAGTAAATATATGGAACCTTAATGAGTCAAAACCATCATTAATTCGTAGTCTTACTGTTGTCGCAGAAGAACGGCTTGAGCTCGAAGAGCGGCGCATAGTAGATAAGTCTGGTTCTAAGCCGCGGTTGTTTATTAGTACAAGTCATTCACAGGCCGAGCAGGTGGAAGTTATTTTACGTGCACCATCGGGCCAAAAAGCTCAACTAAAACTGGCTGCGGGTAGGCAACTTGAAGATGGCCTCTTTGTTTTTGCATTCTCTGGTTATCCACAATTACAGAGTTTATTGACTGAGGAACTAGCCGGGAACTGGACTCTTTCTTTAACTGATCTGGAACGTGGTGTCAGTGGTGAATTACTGGGCTGGAATTTGAGTTTTGATGATAATGATTTTGTCGTTGGGCCTGATGATATTGCTCAGCCTATACCGGAACCTCGTTCATCGGCAAATGCCGAATCAAGACTGAGTCCGGGTGGTCATATGGCCCTTTCCTGGCCGGCTGATAGTGAGACACAGGGACCAATTCTAGTTTGGGATCTGACTGAAGACTCTGTACTGGCCCGAATACCTCGTAGTAGTGAGTTTCTGGATGCGAACTTTGTTTTACGAGGAGAGCGAGTTATTACCTTGGATCCCAGGTATCTCCTTGTTTGGGAATCATCAACGGGGAAGAAACTTGGTGAGATTCCTTTGTCTTCAACTACGTTACCGCAGTTATCTGTTAATGGTCGTTATGCAGTAGTAAATATGTTACGGCCAGATCAAGGCCCAGGTATTGTTGTCTGGGATTTACAGAAAATGCGGCGTGTAGGGCAGCTTATCACTGCAGAAAATGCTGGGCCGGTAACGGTGGATCCAACAGGTAAATATCTGGCAATTGGAGGGCGTGACCCTTGGGTGCGGGTCTGGACACTTGCAGATGGAGTGTTAATACATGAGTTTGAGCATGATTCACCATTGCATAGTGTTGAATTTGACCCAAGCGGTACCTGGCTTGCTACCGATGATCTAAGCGGTACTTTCAGGCTGTGGAATATTAAAGAAGGAGGGGCCCCAATAATTGAACGTTTTGGAATTGGCAATTGGTTTACAGATTTCTCAGCTGATGGGTCAACCCTTTTATTTGGTTCATCAGATCGGGTTTTTCAGCTAGCTCGTTTACCGGATGCTATAGGAACAGGAGTGCGCATCCGCCATCCACGCTCAGGTAATGCGAAGGTAGGCCCTGTAATTCTGGACTCTCGTAACCTGGCCTTGACAACAGATGCCGCTCATACAGTGAAAGTATGGTCACTACCTGCTCCGAAGATGTCTCTGGAGCTTTCTCCATTCAGTGTGGCCAATCGTTTCCCTGGCGGAACCCGGGCAGTACTAAGCCCTGATGGTCAGCGTATTGCTGTTGGAACAACACTTGGGGATGTGCGAATTCATGCAGTAGGTGCACCAGGCAGTATCCTACTGGGCGGTAATGATTCTATTGTCAGCGAGGTTAATAAGTCTGCGGTAATTTGTCTGACTTTTTCAGAAGATCGTCAGATGCTTGCTAGTGCATCAATTGATGGGCGTGTAAGGGTATGGAATGCTACAAATGGGGCCTTAAAGGAGTTATTGATTTTGCACCCTGATGGTGGTGCACATGACCTTATATTTGTTGATGCTGGTCAGCATTTGATTTCTGCAAGTCGTCGTGAGGTGCTTGTAACAGACACCAATAGTGGGGAGGTGCTTGCCCGGTTAAGAATCCAGGCTAACCATCCTCAGCTTGCTGTTGCTCAGGAGACTGGAAATATCTTTATTGCTGATGACCTTAATGGTGTCACCCTCTGGAACTGGAAAACTGGCAAATCTGAACGCATTGTAGACAGTAATTACCGGGTTCGTACAGTTGCGGTAACGACAGATGGTGCGCATATGGTGACTGCAAGTGATGAACGGGAATTGGTGTTGTGGAATGTGCATGAGCGTACCCCGTTGACAAAAATTGTACAGGCTGCCGGTAAGGTTGATGACATGTGGATTACACCGGGAAACCAATTAATAGTGCAGGCTGGGTATTGGTTGCAATCAGTTGGGATGTATCCTGCAGGTTTGATAACTCGTAGCACAAGGCTTTTGGGTGAGGCTCCGGCGTCTGTTCAGCCAGGCGCCAATAGTGATACAGCATTTTTATTGTCGTCCTCACCTTCATGGCCACTGGTAACTGAAATAGTTATCAGTGAGCCTTCATCTGCACCATTGGAGGGTGACCCAGATATCTTACGTTCATATTGGCATGATCGGCTGGCAATGACACTTGATGAGGAAGGTAATGTGCAGCAATTGTCTGAGCAACCTTTATTGTGGTCGTCAGGGGATAGCAGTATTGACTGAATACATCTGGCGGCCAGATGTATTCTCTATATTGAATGATAGGATTTAATATTTTTGATCTAGGTCTTTGAAGCTTGAATCTTCGTTGTTTGATCTTTCTTGAGGCAATTCCTTTATCCATACATCCTGCTGCGGGAATGGGATCACAATATTTTCTTCAATAAAGCGCCGATTGATTTCACAATTAATCTCATGAATACGTAGTCCACGAACGGAAGGTTCCTCAATCCATGCAAGTAATTCAAAGTCCAGGCTTGATGCTCCAAAAGTTCGGAAGCGAGCCCGTGGCTCGGGATGTTTGGATAGATATTTGTTATCTTTTGCAATTGTTTCTAGTACGTTTAGCACTTTATCTACATCAGAACCATACGCGACCCCAACGTGTGCACGTACACGGTATTGGCTTTTACCACCACCTGACTCATTAACAATCTTTGCGCTGCCCATGACGCCGTTAGGAATGCTGACTTCAACATCATCACGGGTCATGAGACGTGTGCTACGCAGACCTATGTGGGTTACCTGACCGCGTTCACCAGTATCCAGTACGATAAAGTCACCAATTCGGTAAGGCCGGTCAGCAAGTATGGCGACACCTGAAAATAGGTGGCTCAATGTGTCCTGAGCTGCAAAACTGAGAGCCAGGCCGACAATACCGGCAGATGCAACCAGACCAGTAACATTAATATCCCAGGTTACAAGGATGGAATATGCGCCAGCGAGCAGCAGGAAGACGATGGCGAGATTTTTTAAAAGTGGAACAGTGTCTTCTTGTGCAAATGAAAAATTTCTTTTGTTTGCGCCCATGGAGTTTATAACGCTATCTGAACTACGCATGAAAAAGCGTATCCAGGAGAGGATGATAAGTGACTTTAGAATCGCAAGTGTAGCAGGCAGGAAGTTATTACCCAGTTCCTTAGCAACACTGTAGCTTGCAATGATAAGGCCGAATATGGCAAAGGTTGTGAAAATAGGCTTATGTAGCAGACTGATAATTTTGTCGTCAAATTTGCTTTCAGTTTTAGCAACCATCCGGCCAATAATATTGGTGAGAAATAATTCTGCCAGTTTGGCAACGAGTAGGCCTACCGCGGCAACTAGAAATGCTACTAATAACGGATAGGACTTTATGGTGACCAGCCATTGTTCAAATTGCTGTGCAAGTGATTCCATTGTGACCTGTTAGCTTGTATGTAAATTAAAAATCGGTGCTTAGCATAATAATGTAAACACACCAAATATTGCATAATTTATGCCCTTAGCTGTCTGCCCATAAAAAAGCGGCCCAGTCCCGAAGGAGCAGGGCCGCAATGCGGAGGAAGTCATTTATTTGATGTCCTAGAAAGAGGTCTCATCTCCTGTCATGCCCAGTGGTTCAATGGTATAGGTCTGAGTGACGGAGTCCTGTTTCCCTGAGTTCTCTTCAAGGGGGGTAACTTTGGCAGCGGCTGTTTGATATTCAGTTGGCTTATGATTGATATCAGGTGCAGAATCATCCAGTATTTCTACCAGTTGCCGGGCATTCAATGGAGCTGCAATGTTGCTGGCGGAAAGAATCTGTTTAGGTGACATGCCGTTGCCGTAATACGATTCATTGGAATTTCTATCCATATTTATCCAGCTGCCTTCCAGTGAAACTCCTGCAAATAAACCGCGGCTACGTGCATAGGTATAAATTTCAGCTTGAAGTTTGCCATCGGTTGAGGCTGATGCCTGACGACCGACTGGCCCAGCAGCTACAGAGGCATCACCACCCAGCGTCAGCTTGCCGTTAAAAATATTATCAATACTGCGCCGATCCTTGAATACCAGGATGATATCGGTGGACTGGGCGCCGATCTGCCAGCCCAAGCTGCCACCACCAATTGATACAAAGGCCGGGTTGCTCCAGTTGCCGTCTTCCTGACGGGTAAGTAGTACGCCTTTGCCAAAACGACCGCCAAGTATAAAGCCAACCTTGATAACACCTGGTATTACAGCTACGCCATAGGCATTACGCAATAGCGAATCAGGAATTGCAGATTCTGGGATATTGGTGAAACTCCGGATAACCTCGATAGAGTCATCCACTTTTTGTTCGGTTTTGCTTGCCGCCAGGGCTGTTGTGCAGATCAGAGCTGCCAGGGCAGCAGCGCTTATAGTGATTAATGTCTTCATGGCCGGACCCTCTTCCTTGTGTTACCAGCTCGCAGAAGCCTTCTTTTGTTGAGGCCTTGTTGCGTTCTATATCCGATTGCTTGAATCATCCATGATTCGTATTATGCAAGCCGGATGAATAGAACTTAACTTAATTCATGTGCTTAGGGAAGTCTTTTATTTAATAAATAAGAAAAGCGTTGCATCACTTTGCTTTTATAACGCTGCATTGCGACTAAGCAGGGTTGTTGAGAACGTATGTTTAGCAAAATTTAATACTTTTAGTGTGCGCCCAATATGGGTGGTATCGGGCAGTTCAGCATCATGCAGAAGGCCCTTAGCAGTTCACTTTCAGCTTGCGTAATCCTGCCATCATTTAAAGCTGTTGCGAGCAATGCTTTGATTAGATGCTGGCGGCCTTTCGGTGTGCAATTTTGTAGCTTAAGCAGAGCCTGGTCAGCAGCCATAATCCAGTTTTCTGGTGCAGGCATCTGAGCAGGAGCAGAGCCTAATTCAGTTAACCCACGTTGCAGAGCCTGTAATGCTTCGGTTTCATTTGCCGCTGTTTGATGCGCATAAATATTTACTAGCAATGTGGCTGCTGTAATAGTTTTGCGTTCCCCAAGATTAATCCAGCGTTGTTTGCTTGTTGGACCTGTGCTTGCCTGCATATAGCCTTTAAATATACGTAGGAGTGCATATTCAAATAATTCCAGTTGGTTATCACAGGTGGCCAGTTGTTCAAGTAAGTCAGCCAGATACGTAACTCTTTCACAAGGGTGCTCTTTAATACGTGGCAGAGCCAGCTCTAAAAGAGGCAGGCGTGCCTCAAAGTGAAGTGCCTGTAGGTCAGTATGCAGTTTTTTAATTGTCTTACTTCGCTCAGTACCCAGTTGCTGTGTCAGCAGGTTAAGCTGGGTTTCCTGTGTTGTTTTATCTGGATGTAATAATAGTGCTGGGGCTAATAATAAAACCTCATTTTGTGAAGCAAGAGCGTGGCTAATTGATGCCGGAATGCCCGCCATAAATGATTGAGCTGCTGTTATATGACTATCAGTTGGATTACCAATGGTGTTAAGTAGTTCATCAGGTGCATATTGTGGGGTATTTGGGCTACTTGTGTATGGCTTTGCCTCTGTGGCAAACCCGCTAATATTTTGTTTGTCAGGGTGGGTATTATTCAGGTTACTTCTTTCTGTTTTGAGTTGTCTTAGTTGTGTTTTTGAAAATGTGGGTTCAATTGCACAAATACGCTTTAGCAGGGGTGGGTGACTGGCTAACATTCCTGATAAAGAACTAAAGCCGGATGCAAACAGCATATGGCTTACTTCCTCTACATCAGTATCCTGTACGCTGGAACCTTCTGTAAGTCCGGCAATTTTTTTCAGTGCACCGGCAATACCCTTGGTTTGGCGGGTGAACTGTACAGCTGAGGCATCGGCCAGGTATTCACGCTGACGTGAAACACCAGATTTAATGAGTCGCCCGAGTAATAAACCTATATAGCCGATAATCGTAAGTCCTGCACCGAGCACCATTGCAGCTGCTACACCTTTGCCCTGGCTGCGATGTCTGCCTGATGTGCGGCTCCTTAGTAACATTCGCCCTAAAAGGCCGATAGCAAGAATGCCGAATAGCGGTCCCATAAGGTGGATATTGAGTCGCATATCACCATTTAAAATATGACTGAACTCATGTGCAATAACTCCCTGCAGTTCTTCCCGATCCAAGGTTTCAAGGGTGCCACGGGTAACTGCAATGGCTGCACTTTCAGGCTGAAAGCCGGCCGCAAATGCATTAATACCTCCTTCATGATTAAGTACATAAATTTTTGGGACAGGGACTCCTGAGGCAAGTGCCATTTCTTCTACTACGTTACGTAAACGTCGTCGCATGGGTTCTTGTTCATCTGGAGTTACCGCTGTACCACCAAGGTCCTGAGCAACACGGCTGCCTCCCTCGCTCAGGCTGCCTATCCGGTAAAGACTGGCGAAGCCGATAAAGGCAGTTGTGCCGCAGGCGGTCCAGAGAATAAAATTACTGTTGGCTTGAGCCCATAAAAGAAAAGGCATGATGCCATTTGTTGTGCTTGTGGTGAGCCAGAATGTGACAGCAATTACTGCAGTAACACAGCTGACAACGGCAATAACTGCTGCGGTCATTAATAGCAGGAGCATCCGTGTCTTGTGGAAAGAACGCTCCTGAGCATCAAAGAAATTCATCTGTTCTGGAAATGCTAGACAGGATTAAAGCGTAATCCTGTTTTAACCCGTAAAGCTGACATTAGGTACACTGCGTTTTTTATCAGCCTCAATCTCAAGGAATTCAGCCGGGTTAAAACTAAACCAGCCGGCAACTATATTGCCCGGGAAGACTTCGCGTGAATTATTGTAACTCAGGACTGAATCGTTGAAGCCTTGTCGGGCGAAGGCCACTTTATTTTCTGTGCTGGCCAGCTCTTCTTGAAAGTTAAGCATATTTTCACTGGCTTTCAGGTCTGGGTATGCTTCTACCAGTGCGAATAATTTACCGAGACTACCGGTTAGAGTTGTTTCTGCTGCAGTAAGCGCTTTGATGGCCTCAGCATTTGATGGGTCAGCAGCAGCATTTTGCAGACCGTTTAATGCCATATTACGTGCATTGATAACGGCCTCGAGCGTACCGCGTTCATGCTCCATATAACCCTTAACAGATTCAACCAGATTTGGAATCAGGTCATAGCGTCGTGTGAGTTGGACATCGATTTGGGCAAATGCGTTTTTTACCCGGTTGCGACGATTGACTAGGTTGTTGTACAGACCAACACCATAGAAGAGCAGGCCACCCAGTATTACCAGAACTATTGTCGTACCCATTATTAATGCCCCTATTTTTTAATGAGTGAATGTAATAGTGAATTAATAGGAAAGTTGCATTGCCCTTATACGCTTTATGTTTGTTGCCTTTTGAATAAGGGTGCATTGTTCATGCTGAGATATTTTCAGGGTTTTAAGGAGTGATATCACTATAAAACTCGTGGCTATGCTCTGGGAGCAGATGTGGAAAAAGTTTGGCTGCTCTTGAGCTGTCCAGGCCCAGTGAAAAGGCTATACGATCGTCTACATTTTCCCATTGCTCAATAATAATGAATTGGGTGCCCTTTGGGCCTTCGGCCTCAGCATGTGCAGCCAGTTCTTTTGCACTACGGACCTTTTTTACTGCTGCCAGCATGGTCCCAGGCAGTGCTTTGAGTATTTGTCTGCCATGAAAGCCCTTAGCCTTAGCGTATTCGGGTTCTAATTCGCTGTAGAAGCTAGCGACCTCAGTTTCACTATCGGGTTTGGCAATAACAGTAGCTATATAGGTTTCCATCTAAATAAATCTCCCAATTATTAATTTAAGGGAATTACATTATTTCTCCAGCATGGATGCAGTATGGCTGAAGTGCAAGAGCGCCCACTAAAAAATATAAGTTTGTAAAACAGAATTTTATTTCAGAAATTATTGACTGGAAAGGTATTTCTTGTTTTTGTTTTTGCTAAACGATTGATTTAAATAATTTTTTAGTGTGCTAATATTTAGCGCTGTAACTAATTTGACTCTGGTTGGTGGTTGTCCTGAGCCAGAGAATAACCCTTTATACTTGTTTATAAGCTTATGGTGTCGGGTATGCTAAAGCCGCCTGTGGCGTAATAAAATCATTGGACTCAATTGGGTTATATACTGTGAGGCTATCCATCATTGAGGCACCGCCAAGCACTTGTTGCAGTTGGCTAGGTATTTTTGTCCTCTTTGTAACCATATGTATATTCAAAAGGCCTGCAGTTTTCTGCTGCATATGAATTGACTCCTGACCCGGAATTGCCGACTGTGACTTAGTTCTCGGTCTTGGCTTAAGTCTCTGTATTAAGTTGCATAGGAAGTATTGCTGTACTGTGCCCTGGTCATTCTTCACCCATTGAATGAATGTGCTCAGGGTAAAGGAATATGAATATTGTGGTACTAAATTACATACCGACACAGATTGTCGCCGGACTGAAAGCTAGTGTATTGATGTTAATAGCATCCTCTCTACTGAGTTATGACGGTGGTGGCAACATCAGCATAGGCAGCAGTCAGAGTTCTGAGCCTGTGGTGGTTGACTGTCCGCTTTTTTATCTCAAGAAGCGTTTGCCTGTAGATAATACTGGAGAGTTGGTGCAGGTTGATGTGCATGATTTGTTATCAGTTCAGTTTAGTACATATCTATATATGCACGTTCAGGCATTGGTAAGTGCCCCTGATATAAATTTAACTGGTGGACACACCCAGAGTTTGGGTGATGTTCCTGATATATCAGTTAATCATGATGGCGCAAAGGTTTTATTTTCTATGCGCTACCCGGTTGACTCAATGGTCACTGAGGCCGGTCCATTGTATGGTTTTTGGGTCTATGATTATGGCAATAATATGCACCGAAATATTGTTATAGCTGAGCTGGACACTGTCTTTCATCGCTATGATATATCGGGGGTATACCCTAACTGGTTGCCTGTAGCAGAGTTAGGTCTGATTGCTGAATGGCTTAGCCTTGGTGCCCAGTATTACAATGCCCCATTCTCTTCGGTATCCTGACTATGAAATTTCTCTGGTTAACAGTTAGTCTTTTTTTTATTTTTGCTCATGCTGTTGCTGATGATATAGACAATATTCAGTACGTGGTGGTTGCTGATCCTTATATTGAAATGCATACGGGCCCGGGTAAGGGTTATCCGATAACCCATGTGGTTGAACGTGATCAAGAAATTGGCGTCATGAAGCGTCGTACTGACTGGTATAAGGTTCGTTCATCCCGTGGTAAGGAAGGCTGGGTGAGTACAGAACAGCTGAAACTGACCCTGCAGCCCTCGGGTCTGCCTGTAGATATTCCTGCTCCATCACTGGAAGAATACCGTACTCACCGCTGGGAGGTTGGTGTGCTAGGTGGTGATTTTGATGATTCCACATCATTAACTGCATACAGCAGTTATACCTTCTCACGTCATTTGTCTATTGAGGCTGATATTACCCAGATTTTTGGAAATTCCTCGGATGGCTGGGTTGTTGCGGCGAATCTGACACATACGTTTGTGCCACAGTGGCGTGCATCACCTTTTTTCTTATTGGGAACGGGAATAATCCATGTTGAGTCTAAGTCGACTCTGGCTGAGCCAGATGATAGTACAGAACAGGTGGCTATAGTGGGTGCAGGAATCAAGGCATATATATCAGAACGATTTTTATTACGTGCGGAATACAAGAACTATATGGTGTTCAGTAGCAAGAATGACAATGAGGATGTAAACGAATGGAAAGCAGGATTCGCAGTATTTTTCTAACAATGGTGCGGTTTTCGTGCTGCATATTGATGGTTATCAGCGGTACTGTTGCGGCTCAGGAGGCAGATGCACCGCCGCAGGTGATTGAGTCTCAGGTTGAGCGCCGGGATTTGAATGTGGGCGCTATTGATACCGAGGATTTTGAGCTAACCGGTTTTGTTGGTCTCATGAGTGTAGAAGATTTTGAGTCCTCAGCTGTTTATGGTGCTCGACTGGCCTATCACATCAGTCCCGCTTTCTTCGCTGAAGGATCGTATGGCACAACGGATGTAGGTTCTGATGCATTTGAACGGCAGACCCCCGGTGCAAATACACTGAGTGACCGAACGCTGAATTATTATGATTTGTCACTTGGCTGGAACGTATTACAGGGTGAATCATTCGTGGGGTCAACTCGTGCCTGGAATAGTGTTTTCTATGTCATTGCAGGGGTTGGCAGCACAGATTTTGCAGGTGATGATCAGTTTACAGCCAACTTTGGTTTTGGCTTTAAGTTTTTACCAACAGATTCTTTCTCGGTGCGCTTTGATGTACGTGATTATATGTTTGATCTTGATGTGACAGGTACTGATAAGACGACCCATAACATGCAGATGACACTCAATCTTGGTTGGTTTTTCTAAGGACCGGGTCAATGATTTTAGAATGGTATTTAATTCCGGTGTTATTGTTGCTGTTTTTTTCAGTAGCTATAGCTAAACAGCAGGGGCTTGCTTGCGCACCTGATTCTTTTCTGCCAGGTGCTATTGGTAATGTAGAGGAAGATTGCTCAGCAGTTAATGGTTTTCTCTCTGTTCATGGTTATGAGTCCGGTAATGAACATGATGATCAGGGTCAGAATATGACATTAATACGGGAGTAGTGATGAGCAAGTTAATAAATACTCTGCTTATATCAGGCCTGTTTTTTACTTCGGCGTGCAGCAATATTGAGCCTTGGGTAAAGCCCTATGAGCGAGATAATCTTGCTGATGAGGTTATGAAATTTGATCGGAACCCGGTATCAAATGCCTATATGAACCGTGTTTATGAAGCACGTGAGGGTGCACGTGGTGCTTCTGGTGGCTCAGGGGCTGGTTGCGGCTGTAACTAGTATGTTTACCTCATGAATAAACAAATGCATATCAATATCTTCATGCTTATTGCCCTGCTATTTGCAGGCTTGCCTGCCTTTGCCCAGGTATTGCCGGAGGATCGTTTTGATCTGCTCTATCATTCCTATGATGGTGATGATGTAGAGATTACAGGCCCTTCTATTCTATTTCGTAAAAAAGCAACTCAGGATATATCGTTGTATGCCAATTACTACATTGACAAAATAAGCAGTGCATCAATTGATGTACGTAGTTACGCCAGTAAATACAGTGAAAGGCGTGAAGAGATAACTGTGGGTGGTGACATATTAGTAGATGAAACTATTCTGAGTGCCGGCTTTGTTGATAGTGACGAGGATGATTTTGATGCCCAGACAGCCTATTTTGGTGTAAAGCAGGAAATATTTGGAGGCCTGACTACCATCAATATGGGGTATTCACGTGGCTGGGACGATGTTTATGAAATGGCAGGTGGCATAGCAGAGTACCAGGGTGATGTTGACAGACATGCTTACCGGGTCGGTTTATCACAGATCATGACTAAGAACCTTATTATAAACTTTGATTATGAGGCAAGAACTGATGAAGGTTTCCTACGAAACCCTTATCGAAAATACCGTTATGAACTTGGTGGTGGTTTTGATTGGGCCAAGGAAAAGTATCCTGATACGCGTACCAGTTCAGCCTTTGCTGTTGGGGGGCGGTACTTTATTGAAGACCACAAGGATTCTGTGGTCTATGGTAATGCACGTTATTATGATGATACGTGGGGCATAAATGCTTTTGATATTACGGCCGGCTATACATTGTCAATTGTAGATCAGTGGCTGCTTGATTTCAGTTATCGTTATTATGACCAGTCTAAAGCTGATTTTTACAGCGACCTGTTTGCCAGTATAGATGCACAAAACTTTATGAGTCGTAATAAAGAGCTTAGTACTTTCAGTAATCACACTATTCGTGGTTCTGTAAGTTATGACCTGAATGCCTCAGCTTATGATCTGTTTTCACGTGGCACTATTAATTTTGATCTTAGTTATATCTATTTTGATTATGACGATTTTCGTAATGTGCCGGCGGGTGGTGCTACCGGGCAGGAGCCATTATTTGATTTTGGTGCTGTTGTCGGCCAGGTTTACCTTTCATTCTGGTTCTAAATGCCCCATATGGTCTGATAGTGTGGTTCAGAATCAATTGCTCTTGTTGAGGCATTATCAAGTAGGTTTACGTTAGAATCTAACCATGCTTCAGCTAAATTATTTCCGATTTTTTGTCATTTTGTTGGTGTTTTTCTCGAAACCAGCTTCTGCAGAATGGTTTTCCCTTGAAGGTGCAAAGATGGGTACCCGTGTTGAGGTGCAATTCTGGCTAGATGAGAATAAACCAGAATTTGCAGCAGAGTTATTAGCAGCTTCAATGGCAGAATTTGATCGTATTGAAGCGTTGATGAGCACCTACATAGGCTCATCTGAAATATCACGGGTCAATAATGATGCGGCTATAGAGCCTCAGAAGATTACGGCTGAACTTTTTGGCTTGCTTCAAGAGGCGCTGGAATTATCTGTTGCAACAGATGGGGCCTTTGATATTAGCTATGACAGTGTTGGTTATCTTTATGATTTCCGTAAAAGACAGCGACCAGGTCCGATGGATATTGCTGAACTGCTCCCCTTTGTAAACTACCAGAACGTCATACTGAATGAGTCAGAACAGACTGTTAGTTTTACTCAACCAGGAATGCGTATAAATCTGGGCGGTATAGCTAAAGGTTATTCGGTTGAACAAGTAATAAAATTACTGGTGGGCGCTGGAATAAAATATGGGTTAGCTACAGCCGGTGGTGATACCCGTATTTTGGGTGACCGGCGAGATAAGCCCTGGATTGTTGGGATTCGAGACCCTGATGATGAAAAGGCAATTTTTACGCGACTTGCATTGAGTAATGAGGCAGTTTCCACATCGGGTGACTACGAACGATTTTTTATAGAAGAGGGTAAACGTTATCACCATATTCTTAGCCCAGCTAATGGTAAACCAGTAGAGGGTGTGCGGAGCGTAACAATTATTGGCCCAAATGCCACAATGACTGATGGGCTGTCGACCAGCGTATTTGTAATGGGGCCGGAGGCCGGTATAGCGTTAATTGATACGTTCTCTGATTATGAGGCCATCATTATTGTCAGTGATGGTTCATGGTTTTATTCAGCTGGGCTCGCTTCTGAATAGCGCGCTTCAGATAGGCCACGTATTATCCTGATTGCCATCTAATAGACCCACAAGTTGTTGATTGTTAATGATAATTGCCGGATTTGCTTAAGTGAATCGTGACTCCCATCACATGATTATGGGTTAATCCCTGTAACGATACATCTGGAGATGCTACGTAGCGGACGTTGCAGGTATTTCCATAATGTGCAGACAAGGGCAAACTCGTCGTAAGGCAGGGATGCAAGGTCGTCGGTTCATGAATTCTTTAAAGCATATAAAGGTTTCAAGGAAATAGGATTTACTATTTTACGGGCTGTGTATTTGCATAAGTCCCTTAAGTAAGTTTCTGGGTAGATCGGGTTTTATAAGGAATGTATAGACAGAATGAACAGGTTTAATAAAAAATATTTAATATTTTTTACAGGGTTATTTCTCACAATAAATGTTGTTAATTCAGCACCAATTGTTGGTCAAGGAGCCCCTGATTTTGTATTACCCAGTTTGGCGGATGGGAATCTTCGGTTAAGCGAATATCGTAGTGAGGTTGTTGTCCTGACCTTTTGGGCATCTTGGTGTGCGCGCTGTAATCAGGCCTTGCCCCTCTACAAATCTCTCTTTAATCAGTATAAGAATTCGGGGTTGCAGATATTAACTGTAGCGATAGAAGGCGATGTTGATATTTCTGAACAGCTTGCTGATGGTTTTAATTTGGAATTTCCAATATTACTTGACAGTAATTATCAGGTAAGTCGGCTGTATGACCTTGGTAAAATGCCAATGACAGTTGTGATTGACCGAGAGGGTGTGGTTGTATTTATTGATAGTGGCTTTCGGGGTGATAGCGTTAAACGTATAGCTGCTGAAGTGTCTGGACTTATGGAAGAATAAATTATGGGTGTTTGGGATTTAAAAAGGTTTTTGTTTCTTGGCATTGTGGTTTTGCTGGCCGTATATAGCCTGGCTGTGGGCGCAGAAAATGATTTTCAGACGCTGGATCAGGAAACACAGGAACTTAAGAGTGCTGTACTTGAGCTAAATCGTGATTTATCCATGCTGGAAGAAGAATTGCTGTATCCCGCAAATACTCAGGTTGCAGTCTTTGTTTCCATGGATGTTGGTGAATATTTTGCTCTCGACTCAGTAGAAATTACTTTAGACGGAAAGAATGTCAGCAACTATCTCTATACCGAGCGTGAGGTAAATGCATTGCATCGTGGTGGTGTGCACAAAATATTTATAGGAAATCTGAAAGTCGGTGAACATGAGCTTGTAGCAATTTTTACGGGTATTGGTCCTCATGATCGTGATTACCGTCGTGGCGCATCATTGACTTTTTCCAAAAATATTGGTGCCAAGTATGTTGAATTAATGATTTCAGATCGCGAGCAAAATTTGCAGCCCGAATTTATTGTACGTGAGTGGGAGTAGTACATAGTGCCCACTATTTTTTTCATGCGATCCCTTGTCAAGGTTGTACCAGCTGCAATATTGATGGTGGTTTTGTGTGGGCCAGCTACAGCAGGTCAAAAAGATGGCTTTAAGGTTAATGACCCGCACTACGGTGAGGTGCTATTTAATTTTTACCAACAAGAGTATTTCACAGCATTAACAGATCTTTTGGTGTCACGTGACTTTAATAGACTGATTCATCATCAAGCAGAGGCAGCGCTTTTGGAGGGTGGCTTATTATTATCATGGGGTCAGCATGAAGAAGCCGACCAGATATTTGAGCGGCTCCTGAGTAATACTGATGATCAGGCTGTACGTGATCGCACCTGGTTTTACTTGGGTAAAGTTCGTTATCAACGAGGCTATGTTGACGCTGCAGAACAGGCTTTCCTGAATATTCGTCAGCCCTTGCCTCTGGAACTGGATGCAGAAAGGCTCAACCTTTTGGCCCGGGTATATATTGATCAGGAGCGGTATTCCGCTGCTGCTGCTGTGCTGTCAGGTTGGGAAGGCCCGGAAATATGGTTGAATTATGCACGTTACAACCTTGGCGTTGCCCTGGTGCGAATGGGGCAACTGGAAGCAGGCGCAGAATTATTAAGTCAGGTAGGCACTATTTGGGCTTACGATGAGGAACAATTGGCTTTGCGTGATCGTGCCAACCTGGCATTAGGTTTTGCATATTTACAGGCAGGTCTAGAAGGTAATGCCAAACCGATATTACAGCGAGTAAGACTAAACGGGCCATTTTCCAATAAAGCGCTCCTTGGAGCAGGTTGGGCAGATTCAGCCAATAATGACTATCACAAGGCACTTGCCCCATGGCAGGAACTTAATAGACGTGAACTCCTTGATAGTGCGGTTCAGGAATCCCTGCTTGCTGTGCCTTATGCTTTTTCACAATTAGATGCCGAACCACAAGCGGCAGAATATTATGCAAGAGCCCTTAATATTTTTGATGCTGAAATAGTGCGACTTGATGTTGCAATGGATGATATGGGTAATGGTCAGCTCATTACAGATTTACTTGATCAAGATCAGTCGTCTGCCGGGGGTTGGTATTGGCAATTAGCTAGTTTGCCAAATGATGATCGTGCACGTTATTTGTATTTTGCAATTGCTGACCATAATTTTCATGAAGGACTTAAAAGTTACCGTGACCTTATGTCATTGGGTGAGCACCTTGATGTCTGGCAGACAAAACTGTCAACGTATCATGACATGCTGAATACGCGGAAAAATGCTTACTCAAAGCGGCTGCCGATATTAAATGAACGTATAGCAGAATTTGATGTGGTTGAGATGCAGGCTTCCTATGAGGATTTACAGCAACGTACAACTGCAGCACGTAATGAACATGATGTGCTTGCACTGGCAACAGCCAGTGAGCAGGAACAGTGGCGGCGTATCAGCTTGCTGGAAGATAATATTACATGGTCACAGCAGGAATCTGCAGCCCTTCGTGAAAAGCAGAGTATTCTTAAAGGTTTGTTGCTTTGGAATATGGAGCGTGAATTTAATATTCGTGCCTGGCATCAGGATAAACAGATTGAAAAACTGGGAGAGGAAATAAATAAAACAGTACGTAATTTTACTTCAATAGACACTACAGTGGGCGGCATTCCAGAAACTGTATTTGAATTTGATAGCCGTATTGCATTTCTTCAGCTAAATCTAGATCAGATGAAACGTAAACTACAGCTGGCTAAAGAGCGCCATGCCACATATTTGTATGGACTGGTAGTTGGTGAAATGCAGGCCCAACGAAAGCGTCTTGTTTCTTACCGTGCTCAGGCACGATTTGCACTGGCATCTATTTATGATCGCCTGTCAATGAAGGGTCAGTAGAGGAGTAGCTGATATGACTAATGCAACTCTAATACAGCTCTTTATATTTGGCTGGGCAGCCACGTCGTTTGGGGCTGATCCTTTTCAAGGGCAGGAAACTATAAGTGCACTGGAGGAGCAAGAGGTGGTGATTCCGGAGGCAAGCTATCCGGAGGTTAATAGTGAAGCTGCCCTGGAACATTATCGCCAGTATTTGGCTATTCCAGATGGGGATCCGGAGATGCGTTTGGAAGCTATGCGCCGAATGGGTGACCTGAATATCAGAGAGGGTGAAAACGCACAATTCTATGACCCGGCTTATGTTGCTGAGATGGCATTCCACAGTGATGCTATTCAGCTATATGAGCAACTGCTACTCAACCAGGATGGCTATGAAAAGACAGACTTGGTGCTCTATCAGCTTGCCCGCGCATATGAAAGTATTGGCGCGCCAAAGAAAGCGCTTATAGCGCTAAATAGAATGGTTAATGAGTACCCACAAAGTCAGTATATTCATGAGGCTCAGTTTCGTCGTGGTGAAATACTTTTTGCTTACAAGGAATACTATGAGGCAGGGCTTGCCTACCATGCAGTTGTAGAGCATGGAAAAGATTCAGCCTATTACGAACAGTCCATGTACAAAGAGGGCTGGTCCTTTTTTAAACAGGGTGAGTATGATTTGACAGTCAATGCATTTCTTGACTTGTTAAATCTGCGGCTTGCAGCGGCTCAGGTTAGGCCTGAGCTGGTTTTTCCTGATGGAGAAAACTTTGCCAATAATCCTGCCAGGCTTGCAGAAATATTTACCCATGATGCAATTTCCCTACAGGCAAAGTTCGATTCTATGAACCGACCAGAACGTGAGTTGGTTGACGATACTCTGCGAGCGCTTAGTCTTACTTTTTCCTATATGAATGGTGCTGAAAGCATTAATGAATATGTTGATAAGCGTGGTGGTGTTGACCCTGCTTATCTTCTGTATATCAGCCTTGGTGATTTGTACCTGGAAAAGGAGCGCTATCTGGATGCGGCAGAAACATTTGATGTCTTTGTGGCAAGTGAGCCACTTCTTTACAGCGCGCCTCAGTTATCCATGCGATCAATTGAGGCTTATAAGTTAGGACGTTTCCCAAGCAAAGTGCTTGAGGGGAAACGTAATTTTGTAGAGTCTTATGGCCTTGAAAGTGATTACTGGTCTTTTCATGACCCAGTAGTCCGTCAGGATGTTATCCAGCTACTTAAGGTAAACCTTAGTGACCTGGCGCAGTATGATCATGCTGAGGCACAACGTACAGATGACCGGGCAGCCTATATTCGTGCCGCAGACTGGTACCGGCGTTATCTCAGCTATTTCCCCAATGATCCGGAGGCGGCAGAACGAAGTTTTCTGCTTGGTGAGGTCTTGATGGAGTCTGCTCAGTTTACTGAAGCCATTTACTATTATCAAAAGGCGGCATATGACTACCCTGAGTATGAAAAAGCTTCTGAGGCTGGTTATGCAGGTTTACTTGCGGCACGTGCAAATCATGCCTCACTTGAGGGTGAAGAAGCAGATGCATGGCTTGGCCTGCAACTACGCCAGGCCCTAAATTTTTCAATGAGTTTTCCTGACCATGAGCAGGCAGCGCCAGTGCTGGGTGATACGGCAGAAGCCTACTTTGCTAATAATGAAATGGATGAGGCAATTGTAATTTCTGGAGAGCTACTGACACGGGACTTATCTGTTTCACCAGAGTTGCAGCAAGTTGGCTGGACTGTTGTTGCACATGGTCATTTTGACCTTGAGCACTATAGGCGTGCTGAAATTTCTTATCTGCAGTTACGCAGTATGGGTGGTGCTGGCAGCATGACGGCAGAGGAGCTTGATGAGCGTATTGCCGCATCAGTTTATCGTCAGGCTGAGGTTGCCCAGCTTGCTGGTGAGGTTGATCTGGCTGTCTATCATTACCTTCGGGTAGCTGTTGTAGCACCTGACTCATCAATTACACCAAATGCAATTTATGATGCTGGAGTTCTGCTGTTTAATGAGTCTCGCTGGCAGGAGGCTATAACCATCATGATTGGGTTCCGTTCAGCATATCCGGAGCATGAATTTGCTAACCGTATTACACAGAATCTGGCTATTGCTTACCAGCGTTCAGAGCAACCTGTAAAAGCTGCTCATGAGTATGAAAATATTGCCGTATTTTCTGAAGTTGATGAGGAGGTGCGTCGTGAGGCGTTGTGGACCGCTGCTGAGCTTTATGAAGAATCTGGTGAGATTAAGGATGCAAGGCGTGTATGGCGTCAGTATGTAGATTCATTTCCAAATCCTGTTGGTGAGGCTATAGAGATACGGCAACGCCTTGCTGACCTGGCAGGGGAGGTTGGTGATGCGCGGGATCGTCGTGATTGGTTGGCGGCAATAATTTCTGCAGATGCCTCAGCTGGTAATCAGCGTAATGATCGTACAAAAACCCTGGCAGCCAGAGCTACACTTGAGCTGGCAGATCCAAAGCGTGAAGCCTTCAATGCAGTAAGGCTGAATATACCGTTAGCTGAAAGTATGAAGCATAAAAAACAACTGATGGAGTCTGCACTTAAGGCTTACAACGAGGCTGCAGGTTATGAAATAACAGAAATAAAAACAGTGGCGACATTTAGAATTGCCCAATTGTATCAACAGCTTAGCGCGGATCTTATGGAATCAGAACGGCCTGCTGGCTTAAGTGTGGAGGAACTTGATCAGTACGAAATCTTGCTTGAAGAGCAGACTTTTCCTTTTGAAGAAAAGGCCATCGAAATATTTGAGGTTAATGTTAATCGTGCATCCAACGGAATTTATGATGAGTGGGTTGCCGATAGTTACAAACAGCTGGCAATCCTGATGCCCGCACGTTACGCCAAATTTGAAAAGGCTGATAAGCATGTTGTGCAACTTTACTAAATTAAGCGCACTGGTAATCTTGGCATTAACCATTCTTTTGAGTGGTTGTACGGTCAAAGATTTCAATACCGGTCGGGGTGCATGGAATGCTCCTGAGTATGTATATCAGCCGACCAGAGTAAAACGTAAATATGCTGCTGCCCTTAAGACTATGGAGTCTGGAGATGATGTTGAAGCTGCTGTGCAATTTGAACAGTTTGTAGATGTATATCCTTATTACCCTGGGGCTTACGTCAACCTTGGTATTATCTACGACCGCCTTGAAAGAACAGATGATGCGTATGCCATGCTCTATCGGGCAATTGACATTATCCCTGAATATGTCTATGCACTTAACCAGCTTGGCATGATGAAGCGCCGTGCAGGTGATTTTGATGGTGCCCGGAATGCATGGCTACGTGCCACCAAATCTGATCCTGAATACCTCAATGCTTGGTACAACCTTGGGGTTTTGTATGACATTTATATGCAGGATTTACCTGCAGCTCTTGAGGCGTATCAGCACTATCAGGCACTGTTTGTGAATACCAATCGTGATGAGGGCTACTACAAAGGTTTGGGTGTATATGTTCCGCCCCCGGTGATAGCTCCTGACCCAGAGGTGGCACGCTGGATTGCAGATCTGGAGAGGCGTATAGGCAATTCGCCCCGTGCTGCAAATGTGATGGAGGCACTATGAATACCGTGAACCACATCCGGTTTCTTCTGGCCTCTTTTGCGATGGTGTTCACTGTGGGAGTGCTGGCTGAAGATGGGCCGGTTCAGATGGACAGTCTGCAGCTCGACTCAAGTTTGATTACGGGCAATCAGGAGTTGCCCAAGGTTTTGTATATCGTGCCATGGAAGGAAATTGGTATAGGTGATTTACAGGGCATGCCAGTTAATAGTTTACTTGATGAGGTTCTGGCGCCATTGGATAGAGAAGTATTTAAACGGCAGATTCAGTATTTTGATCAGTTGTATGTAAGTGAGAAAGTTAAGGATATAGCTGATGACTAGAGCGGTTTTATTTAGGGCACTTGTATCGAATTTTGTTGTCGTGTAAGCGGCGATTCAATCAGGAGGCGAAAGCCATGTACAGCAGCGTAGTAAGTTTTTTTCAGGACGGTGGGATATTTATGTACCCAATCGTCATTGTGTTTGCCATTGGTGTAGCTATCGCAATTGAGCGATGGATTTATCTTACCAAGGCATCTTTATCAAACAAGGCTTTATGGAAGCAGGTTACACCCTATATTCGGGCAGGAAAGTTTGCAGAAGCAGTATCATTGACTACCAAGTCAAAAGCAGCAGTTGCAACTGTACTTGGTTATGGTCTGAAGCGCAGTGAGACTGCACAGCATCGTGATGATATCGAGAAGGCTATGGAAGAAAGCCTGATGGAAGTGATGCCCCGGCTGGAAAAGCGGACGCATTATCTCGCGACCTTTGCCAATATCGCAACACTGCTTGGTTTGCTGGGTACGATTATTGGCCTGATCCGTGCATTTACTGCGGTATCTGGTGCTAATCCTGCAGAGAAGGCTGATTTGTTGTCTGCCAGTATTTCAGTTGCAATGAATACAACAGCTTTTGGCCTTATGGTCGCTATTCCTTTGTTGCTGGTGCATACACTGCTGCAAACAAAAACCACAGAACTTGTTGATAGCTTGGAAATGGCGTCTGTAAAATTTCTGAATACGATCTTTGAGAGCAGATCTGCAGGTAAAGCCACATGAGAAGGCGCTACAGAAACCGTTACCGGCAAGATCCGGTTGAGCTCAACATTACAGCATTCATGAATCTGATGGTGATTCTTGTGCCCTTCCTGTTGATCACGGCGGTTTTCTCGCGCATGACTATTCTTGAGCTCAACTTGCCAACTGAAGAATCAGTTGTAATAGAGGAAGAGCCTGAATTTGCACTTGAAGTGATTGTACGAATGGATTCTATACAGGTAGGTGACCGTAATGCAGGTGTGCTAAGTCAGCTTCCGGTTGTTGATGGAAAGTATGATCTTGATGGACTTAATAATTACCTGAAACGTGTCAAAGCCAATTTCCCCAATCAACTTGCCGTAACTTTGTTGCTGGAGTCGGAAGTTGATTATGAGGTGTTAGTACAGGTAATGGATGCTACACGTAGCTACCGTATAGACGAGCCTGGTGAGTTTCAGCGCGCAGAGCTATTCCCGGAAATATCAATTGGTGATGCGCCTGTAATGGCATCAGCCGGGGCTAATTGAGGGTAAGTCGTGAAATCACGTAAAGCAAAACGAATGGCAAAGCATCATAAGCGCCATGCTATTGGGAGTCTAAATCTTATTTCGCTGATGGATATTTTTACGATCTTGGTATTTTTTCTGCTTGTGAATTCACAGGAAGTTGAAGTATTACCCAATGCTAAGGACATGCAGTTACCAGAATCCTATGCTGAGCAGAAAGCACGCGAAAACGTTGTAATACTTGTAATGGATGATGCCATTCTGGTGCAGGGCAAAGTTGTTGCCTCAATGGATGAGGTCATGAGCCAGCAAGGTGTGGTTATTGCCAACCTTGAAAAAGAGCTGAGGTTACAAACAGAACGTCTTTACCGAAAGGACACACAGGCCAATATAGAAGACCGTGAGGTCACAATTATGGGTGATCGTGAATTACCCTACAGTTTATTAAAGAAAGTGATGGCAAGTTGTACAGCTGCTGATTACGGCAAGATTTCACTGGCTGTTTTACAGAAATCCGTTGGGCCGGAAGAGTTCATTGCCATGACTCAATAGGATGAATGAATAAATAAAGGTTTATGCAAGTGAACGCAGTTGTTTATCGTACATATCAGCTCCCCTGGGAGATGGCCGAGGAACAGGACGACCGTTTTGTCGCGATCCTGAAGAAGGTCGCTATTGCTGTGCTTGTATTCTCTCTTGTTATGCCGTGGTTGCCATTGCCTGATATTGATCCAAATGAAGTAAAAGAGCTGCCCCCAAGGTTTGCACGTTTGCTGCTGGATAAAGTGCCCCCACCACCGCCTCCACCGGTGGTGCAGCCGAAGCCAGAAGATAAGCCACTACCTAAAGAAGCAGAGAAGATAGTGCAGGAAATAGAACCTGTTCAGCCTAAACCAGAGCCAAAGCAAGCCCGTGAAAATGCAGCCAAGGCTGGGTTATTACCATTTGCGGAACAACTGGCTGACCTGCGGGATAATGCATCACTTGAGAATGTAATGCATGATGACTCATTGAGCGCTTCGGCAGGTGAAGCAGCCAGAGTAGAGCGTTCAATTATTGCATCTAAAGCGGGTCGTGGCAGTGGTGGTGTTAGTACTGCAGGCATGAGTCGAAATACTGGTGGTAACGGCCTGGCTGGCCGCGGTACAACTCATGTAAGTAGTCCGGTTGCAGGGATTGGTGCAGGTGGGCCACGCATTACTAAGGGTGGTGCTGGGCCTTCACGAAGTCGTGAAGAAATTGAATTGGTATTTGAGAAAAATAAGGGTGCAATTTTTGCACTTTATAATCGTGCGCTGCGTCGGGATTCAACTTTGCAGGGAAAGCTGGTATTGCGCCTGACTATTGCTCCAACTGGTGTAGTGACAGCATGTGAAATTGATTCAAGTGAGTTGAATGATCCTGAGATGGAGCGTAAATTAATTCAGCGTGTGAAAATGTTCCGTTTTGAGGATAAAGATGTAGCCACAGTTACAACTACTAAGCCAATTGATTTCTTCCCAGCCTGATTTATAGGCTTGATATTTATAGCTATGTGCTTATCGCTCACTACACGATGAACCGTAAGCGAAACAACTGTAGCAGCGGTGATGCGCAAGCATAACTTGCTGCTTTAGCGCAGCCTTGAGATTCGCACCCTGATCATATCGTTCGTCATCATCTACAAGTGTGCAGGCATACACACGCATACGGCCATTTTTCTTGATAATCATTTTGCTGAATGCGCACATGAATGTTTGGCGACTTTCTGCTGTTTGAAAATGAGTCATACAGTTTTCAGTAATATCTGGCACAGCTGGGCTTGTACCGGGTAGTGCGAAATTAGGGAAAGCAACAATATGAATATCACCTTGGTAACCATTGGCTTGTAACAGTTTTTGAAACTGGTTGTCTATCTCGGCCGCATCCTCGTTGACTTCCATTTGTCGGGCAAGAGATATACAAAACCCCAGCTTTTGTAGCTTTGTAATAGCCTGTAGTGATTGCCTGAATGTGCCCTTGCCACGGTCTTTGTCATGCCGTTGTTCATCTGGCCAGTCAATGCTGATTCTAAAAGTGATAGGGTGAGGTTGGTTAATGAGCGGCTTAATTTGATGTAGTCGTCTTAATAAAGGATCAGTGCCATTTGTCAGGACGAGACATGGCTTGAGGCTGGAAGCGAAACTTAATATGTTGACAAAATCTTTTACGATAAAAGGTTCACCGCCAGTAAATGAAAATTTTTTAACATCCAGAGCTACAGCTTCATGCATGAATGGCTCAACATCACTAAGTGTAATTCGGTTTAAACGGTTATCTCCGGGAGCCGATCCCTCAAGACAGAAAGGGCAGGTAAGATTGCAGGCCGTGCCGGTATGAAACCACAGCTCACTCAAGGTATGTGGCTCTATGTAGCCACGTGGTGCACCTGTTGCTGTGTGTAAGCAATTGAGAAACTTTGTAAGGTTGCCATCCATATTAATCAGGCCGCTCTGAAGCGTGGTACTGCTGAACCAGTTTATCTGGTGATACACCCAGCATGAAGGCGAGGGCAAGATAGCGATTATGCAGAGTACGCCTTGTCCAGCCATCACGTTCCCAGCGTCGCGGTGAGACACCGATACTGGTAGGCATGCCCTGGAAACCATGGCTGCCTGGCTGGCGACGCAATTCCCTTATGAGCCGGACTTCTTCAAACAATGGTGTAGCTTCAAAGCCTCTGCTCTGGCTATATGCTTTATGACTTATAAATATTCCCTGGTCACCATAGGGAATCCCAATAATTGCTCGTAGATTGATAGCCCACTCTAGTAATGATTTGTACCAGCGTTGCTCGCCAAGAAAGTGAAATTGAAAAAAACCACCATTACAGCCTTTTTGCATATGTTCACGTATTTTTTCAGGTGCATCAGATGGTGGCTCACTATCAGCATGAAGAAACCAGAGTATTTCCCCGGTGCTTTGTTCTGCACCAATAGCCAGTTGCATGCCACGGCAGGGATGAGCCTGTATATAGCGTGCATGACGGAGTTCACATAGACGTGCACATTCTGGGTCTGCTCCTCCATCGACCACTATGACTTCATCAATACTCCCTTGCATAGCAGTTAATTGTATTAATAGTGAATCCAGTGCGGGTAGATCATCAAGTACAGGGATGATGGTGCTTATTTTGTCCTGATGTATCAGTGTATGGTTAATCCAGTTACATATTTTCTGCCGTGTGAGGCGTGGATCAGTTGCAAGGTTGTCCAGTGCAAAATACAGGTCAACCTTATTATCAATATCGTAACTTTCAGGAAGCGTTGTTATTGATAAATTATGCTGTATACATGTAGCTTGTAATGCACCAGCAAGTTGCGGGCTTTCCCAGGGAAGTTTGGTGAGATTGGGCCAGTTCTTAGTGCTGCCCATCAAAGTTACACCGCCATCTTGTGCGGGGATTAGAACGATATCATCAGTTTGCAGTGCTTTAGCAGCTGATATCAGCATAGCGTGTGTGAGGGCAGGTGCATCACTGCCAATAAACAGTATGTGCTTACCGCCCTGGTTGCGGATTTGTTTGTCCACATATTGAATGCGGCTGCCAAGACTTTTGCCTTCTTGTGGAATTATGGCTGCATCAGGCATCAGGAACTGTGCCCAGTTGAGGTCCCCTTTAGATGCTGGTGCAATAACCACGGGCCCAGGCCAGTCCTGGGCATCCGCAATGGCTGCATTTAGAAGGAGTTTGCTTATTTCCAGTGCTTTTTGTTGACCCAAACTTGCCGCAATGCGCTGCTTGCCAATACCGAGCATTGGCCGACGACAAAAAATAACAAGAATTGAACTGTTGGTATCAAATATCATCTTAATCAGGCAATAGCAGAATCAGGCACACGTGATGGATAAACAATTAGAACCTAATATGCACGATGAAGTTCAACGCTACTACGGCGAGACGCTGGAGTCTTCAGACGATCTGAAAACTACTGCTTGCTGCACAGCCACAGCGCCGTCTGACTATATCAGAAAGTTGCTGGGTGATATCCATGAGGAAGTGTCGCGCCGCTATTATGGTTGTGGCTTGGTACTGCCTGAGGCTTTGGAAGGCCTGCGTATTCTGGATCTGGGTTGTGGTGCGGGTCAGGATGTTTATCTTCTTTCCCGGCTGGTTGGGCCGCATGGGCATGTGACGGGTGTGGACATGACTCCGGCACAGTTGCGGGTAGCTAATGATCATCTTGATTTTCACATGGAAAGGTACGGGTACAGTGAGCCTAATGTTGATTTTATTGAAGCAAATATTGAAGAACTGGACCTGATTGGGCTCCCGGATGCCTCTTTTGATCTCATTGTTTCAAATTGTGTAGTTAATCTGGCTGTAGACAAGGGGGCAGTTCTAAGGAGTGCGCAGCGATTGTTAAAACCGGGTGGTGAAATGTATTTTTCAGATATCTATGCAGACCGGCGTGTACCTGAAGAACTGACCACAGACCCTGTCTTGTACGGAGAGTGTCTGGCCGGGGCTATGTACTGGAATGATTTTCTTGATATGGCACGGGAAGTTGGGTTTGCTGTCCCGCGGTTGCTAACAAACAGCCCCGTGGATGTCACAGACCCTGAACTACAACAATGTGTTGGTGAACTGCGTTTTTATTCGGCAACCTACCGGCTATTTAGTTTTTCTGGTGCTGAAACGGGCAGTGAAAATTATGGTCAGATGGCCATTTATCAGGGGTCTATTCCACAGCATCCTGATCAGATACGGCTTGATAAGCATTTTATCTTTAAAGCCGGTGAACCTACGCCTATTTGTGGTAATACCAGTCGATTGCTAAAGGCAAGCAGGTTTGCGCCATTTTTTCACATAATTGGCGATGATAGCGTCCATTTAGGTGCTTTTGGCATCAAAGAGGATCAATTCCCTTTTACAGAAGATGCTTCTGAGGGGGAGGGGGGGCGCTGCTGTTGAGGGCTATAGCTTTTCTCTTAACTAGCTGTATTTTATAATATAATTGCTATTTTAGCTGGGTTGCAGGCTGCCAATCTGGCCGTCTGTTGCATAAAAAGACAAGGTTTCCTGCGGCTCACTCATATATAATTATCAAAACACAGGCACTGACCGTACCGTCATATAGAAAACAGATAATCGGTGGTTGGTGTCGCAGGGCAAATCAATCAATTAGTTACATCGTTTCGGCTGATTTTCTGGCCAGCCTGGGTGTTTCAGCGGTTAATGTCCGGTGCTCTGCACGTCGTTCAGTTGTGGTCTCCTGTCGGGGTTTGATCGCAATACACTGATTTCGTTGGAGCATCGGACACCTAAAATAAAAACGGCGGATTGCCATGATGGTGTCCGCTGTTTTTTATATATTTGGTTTGCCTTGCTTGCTTTTGTCAGGCGTCTTTCTTTTGTCTTATTTTTCTTGCGGGAGTGTGTGCTGGGTAATGACAAAATCAGTTACCGGCTTACCGCCTATAAGGTGTTCCTGAATAATGCGTTCAAGCACCTGTGGTGTGCAATTTCTATACCAGGTGCCATCAGGGTAGACCAGTGCAACAGGACCGTCTAGGCAAACCTGCAGGCAATTTGCTTTTGTGCGATATATGCCGCCCTGTCCGGTTAACTTGAGTTTTGCCAGACGTGTTTTTAAATAATTCCATGATTCAAGACTTGTTTCTTTATCACAGCATTTGGGATTCGTCTGGTCGCAACACAGGAAAATATGGCGCTCAATTTTATTGATGCCAAGTTTGTCGATTGTTTCTAACAAGCTGGTCATATGATTATCCCTGTGGCTCATAATTTTTGTTCCTGACTATTTTACCGCTTGTTTGTATTGCCTGAATGCTCAGGGGGGTTGTAGGCTACATATTATGATTGTTCAGGCCCCTGAGTTAATGATACTTTGATGACAACTAGGGTTAATAGTGCAATGTTTCATTTTAAAAAATGAAGGTAAATAAGCAATCTCAGGCACATGCATCAACAAGAGCGATACTTTACGCTTTTGTTGCCAATCTTTGCATCGCTCTTACAAAAACCTGGGCAGCAATCTATACCGGATCCGGCAGCATGCTTGCCGAAGCCATTCACTCTTATTCTGATAGCGGCAATCAGGTGTTGTTATTTATTGGGCTTAAGCAAGCACAGCAGCCTCCTGATGCGGATCACCCACTGGGTTATGGCAAGCTCAGTTATTTCTGGAGCTTTGTCGTTGCGCTGATGCTGTTTAGCTTGGGTGGTTTGTTCTCAATATATGAGGGGCTGCACAAGCTGCAGAATCCAGAGCCATTGAAGCAGATTTGGGTGGCAATTCTTGTGCTTGTTCTGGCTGTGATGCTTGAGAGCTCAGCTATGTTTGGTGTATTGCGTGAAATTCGTAAACTGCGTAAAGATAAGGCCTTGCATCATTGGCTTAAAAGTACGCGTAATGCGGAACTGGTTGTTGTGCTTGGTGAAGATTTTGCGGCACTTACAGGTTTATCTTTAGCCCTGATCTTTTTAGGCCTTGCTGCTATTACAGGTGATCCTGTTTACGATGCCATCGGCTCTATGTGCATTGGTATTGTGTTGATTATTGTGTCTGCTTTTGTTGCGTGGCGTATACGTGATCTCATAATTGGTAAATCAGCGGAGCCGGAGTTGCAGGCAGAAATAAATAGTTTGATTGAGGCTGACCCGGTTATTGAGAAGGTTTTTAATGTTATTACCTTTCAAATTGGGCCGCAGGTTATGTTGGCGGCAAAGATAAAGTTGCAGCCTGACTTATCTATTGCAGAGGCAGTGACAAATATTAATAAGCTTGAAAAACATTTAAAGGAACGCCGCCCTGAAATTGGCTGGTGTTTTATTGAGCCTGACCTTTATGACTGAAGCCAGTATCTGACAGGTTATTCGCCTGCCTGAAAATTATTTCATGTGCCCAATGCCGGGCTGTATGATTGTTTAAAAATTATGCTCTTTTCGGGCATATCTAAATTTATAGAAATCAAAGTCTGAATAAAAGAATGAGCGGGGTGTTGTGTAATGAATGAGCGTACTGAGACTAAGACCATCATGCAGTTTCTCTCGGAAAGTCCTAATGTGGATGTATCAAGCGCATGGGAGCGCTGCTGGGGCGTGCACAGCAAGATTATAGAACGTGTTCAGGATCGCTTTTCCGTAGAGCAACACCACTCAACAGTAGGAGAGGATTATTTCACGTCGCCAGATAAGCAAATGGAAGGGTCGTTTACTGCATATACCAGTTCAGAGGTTGACTGGCTAGTGCATTCCTGGATAGGTAATCGGCAGGCCAGTATTCTTGATATGAATGCGACAGTCTTTCTGGGGCAACAGACCCGGGTGCCACATATGGCAATTATTTTTGGCACGATTCCCAAGCTATATTTTTATGCAGAGTACACACCACGTGTTGATCTGCGTACAAACCTTGATTATCTCAAGAAGTACTATGAGCCAGCGAATGAAGATTTCCTTAAATTTCGATCTGACCCGGACTGGACCCGCTTTGTTAGTCACGGTACTTATCTGCGCGCATTAATGTCACCTGTGGCTACCAGTTCAACAGCTGAATTGAATGATGACAATATTGGTACCTGTGAAAAATTCCTCGGTACTTTTGTAGATCGCTGGTTTCGTTGGTTGGATGAGGCGGATGCAGTACCTGAAGAAGAGCAAATTGCACAGCAGAAATATGATTTTACAGTGCGTGAACTGGGTTATCGGACAGACCCAATGAATGTACTGACACAGAAAATTTTTGGTGATGAAGAATTTAATCGCCGGTTGGATATGCGCTGTGGTATGACCCAGATGGCAGAGACAAAGCGCTACTAATCAGTTAAATGCTTGTATGCCTGTCTGTGCTCTACCCAATATCATGGCATGGATATCATGTGTACCTTCATAAGTACTTACTGCCTCCAGATTTAGCATATGACGGATGATATGGTATTCATCAGAGATGCCGTTGCCACCATGTATATCTCGTGCTGTACGGGCAATGGTTAAAGCCTTGCTGCAGTTATTCCGTTTTAACAATGAGATGGCTTCAGGTTCAAGCTGGTTCTGATCAGCGAGGCGACCAAGCCGCAGGCTGCCCTGCAGGCCAAGTGTAATATCGGTCTGCATGTCAGCAAGTTTTGCCTGAATTAATTGTGTGGCAGCAAGTGGGCGACCAAATTGTTTGCGCTCCATAGCGTAGTCACGTGCTGCATGCCAGCAGAACTCAGCAGCACCCAGAGCACCCCAACTAATACCATAGCGGGCACGATTGAGGCAGCTGAATGCTGCAGATAACCCAGCTGCTTCTGGGAGGCATTGCTCTTCTTTAACGGTGACGTTCTCCATAACAAATTCACCCGTTGAAGAAGCTCTTAACGAAAATTTACCTTCATAGGCCCTGCTGCTTAAGCCAGGAGTACCTTTTTCCAGCAGAAACCCACGCACTATGCCCTTATCATCTTTGGCCCATACTACAAATAAGTCTGCTATAGGGGCATGTGTAATCCAGGCCTTGGTACCATTAAGTACATAACCGTTGTCTGTTTGTTGGGCGCTACAGATCATGCCGCCGGGGTCTGAGCCAAAATCAGGCTCGGTAAGCCCAAAACATCCAATCCATTCACCACTGGCCAGTCTAGGCAGGTATTTTTCTTTCTGGAGTTTGCTGCCGAACGTATGGATAGGGTGCATGACCAGGCTGGACTGTACGCTTATCGCTGAGCGATAAGCGCTATCAATATATTCAACCTCACGAGCAATCAGGCCATATGCAACATAGCTGAGGCCTGGACAGCCATAATCACTTATAGAAGCGCCTAACATGCCAAGTTCACCAAATTCCGTCATGATGCCTCGATCAAAAGTACCCTTGCGGAATGCTGACTGAACACGAGGCATCAGCTGCTTATGGCAGTAACGGCGAACCGTGTCACGGGTAAGAATTTCTTCATTTGTTAGTTGCTCATCAAGCAACAATGGGTCCTGCCAGTTAAAGCTCACGTTAATACCTGGGTGTTTGACCGTTGTATGAGTGGTTAGTTGAGCCTAATCATAGCTTAATGACCCGGCCTGACGTCATAAGTCTGGCTGACATTATTGGGGCTAATTGGTCTAATTTGTTTTGGGGAGAAGTGTTGTATGAAAGGGCAGGCGGATGCATGGCTAATAGCCACCCGCAATAGTGGGGTTTAGATGCCCAGCATGGCTGGTACTACTGCCAATGGGGTTATCAGAGCAAGGATGATCAGAATCACCTCTTCACGTAGCTCCCGTCTGGTCTGTCTTTTAAAGTTAGTCATTTAATTTCCTTAAAATTTAAATATCTACAGAACCGGTATTTTGATTCCATACTGCTATCCTAGGCTGGATTTCCCTATCATTCCTGTCGTGTTGGTAACAGCCTGTAACGATTTGTAACGACCTACTTGCTGTAGACTGAAAGGTTCTACAATGTTGTTATTGAGCCTGTTTTACTATTGTGTAGCGGCAGTACTAGAAGGCTTTAAGGTCTGTAATACTGAAAACTATGACTGAAATACTGCTAATTGATGATGATGAGAAGCTCGGCGAACTGCTTGAGGCTTTTTTTCAGCGTTTTGACCTGAATCTAAAGGTTGCACATGATCCGAAAACTGGTCTTGGTCTGCTGGCATCAGCAGAACCTGATTTGGTGATCCTTGATGTTATGTTGCCGGGCCAGGATGGTTTTGAGGTCTGTCGTACGATTCGTAAAACCAGCGATGTTCCAATAATTATGCTGACTGCACGTGGGGAGGTAACAGACCGGATAGTTGGCCTGGAAATTGGTGCTGATGATTATATGCCTAAGCCATTTGAGCCACGTGAATTAGTGGCGCGCATACAGAATGTTTTGCGTCGCTCAAGTTCTTCCCGACCTCAGGGTCAGGGACTTCATTATGAAGGGCTCTCTATTGACCTCGAACGGCGCACGGCTGAATTGGATGGCGCAGAACTGGATCTCACAACTATGGAGTATCAGTTGCTGGTATTGTTTGCCGGCAACCCAGGCAAGACCTATACCCGTGATGAAATATTAAATGAGTTGCGGGGTATCGATGCGCAGCTGTTTTCACGTTCAGTAGATATTCTGGTTAGCCGGTTGCGACAGAAGTTGAGTGATACATCAAAGCAGGCACGATTTATAAAAACAGTTTGGGGTACTGGCTATGCATTTATCGGTCAGGAAGTAATGGCATGAATATGCTGCGTAGAGTTTTAAAGGTAGTTGGCCATTCATTGACGGCGAGATTATTGCTGATCTTTTTTGTTGCATCAATGGCTTATTGGCAGGCATCCGTGTATGCCTTCACCTTGTTTCAGGATACCGATTATCTTCGGCGTATCGCAGGCGCTCATATAGCGTTACATACTGACTATATCTTAAAGGATATTGGTTCACCGCCAGATATTACACGGGCAAAAGCAATTGTTGCCCGTATTCCGGTGGATATACGCATAGTTGGGCCTGATATGGACTGGAGCTCAACCAGTGATTTTTACTTGCCTGAAGAAATTCCCTTTGGGCCACTACGTTGGCTTGAGCTGAGTGCGGCAAGCCGTAGTGGGGTTGAAAACTGGGCTTCTGGGCTTGATAAGGTAAAGTTTGCTCGGCATAAAGAGCACACACTCCTCAAGATCAAGGATGGTGACTATGACATTATTTTTGCATCACCACGCATTAGTGAAATGCCTGTTGAGAATAATGCGTCATTAATTATTTCACTGCTTGGTGTTGCAGTATTGCTGTTGTGTTATCTGGCGGTTAGGTGGGTTTTTCAGCCGATACGCTGGATGCAGGATGGAGCTGCACGTATAGGTAAGGGTGACCTGGATTATCGAATTCCAACGCCCCGGCATGATGAGCTTGGTGATCTCAGTCGCGATATTAATGCCATGGCTGAAGATGTGCAGGGTATGCTGGAAGCCAAGCGGCAGTTAATGCTGGCTATCAGCCATGAGCTGCGTTCACCACTGACACGTTCCAAGGTTGCATTGGCAATGCTGGATGATGCAGTGACGCGGGAGAGTTTACTGGAAGACATTGATGAGATGGAGCGCTTGATTACAGACTTACTTGAAAGTGAGGCGCTGAATACCAGGCATGCAATTTTACGACGTGAAACTGTCAATTTGGCCGAATTGATAGAATCAGTTGTCAGTATTGACTTTGGGCACCGTGATCAAATGATAAATCTGGATATTGCACCTGATCTGCCCGAGGCAGAGCTGGATGTTACTCGTATACGTTTATTGTTGCGTAACCTGATTGACAATGCATTACGATTTAACCCGGCTGATGCACTGCCTATTACGGTGAGCCTGCAGAGTAATGCTAATGGTTTGGAAATAGCTGTAAAGGACAATGGGCCAGGTATCCCGCCCGAACATCTTGCCCATGTAACTGAGCCATTCTACCGTGCTGATCCGGCACGCAGTCGGGCAACTGGCGGGGTAGGGCTGGGGCTATACCTTTGTCGTCGTATTGTTGAGGCGCATGATGGCACTCTGGTAATTGAGAGCAATTCTGAGAGTGGCACCCGAATTAGTGCACAGCTACCCTTATGAGGCCTGGTTGATGGATGATTGAGAATAGGCATAGTTTTCAGTGCTTACATCCTTACTTAAATCGTTTAAAAATGCAGAGAAGTCATTTCTTGACGGTCGGCGCAGTAGTGTGGATGAAATAGGAAGTGCTGTTCGAGTATTGCTGGTGAAGTAGATATGGATGTGCAGTATCTGCATCTAGGTGGAACCTATCTGTTTGACCGTAGTGGGGAATCACAGCCATATTTTGTTGCTACAATTGGTGCTACTCGTAGGGAACCCTCGGGTTTTGATACAAGCTCGGCGACATTTTTCTCCTTTGCTGCGGGCGGTGGTTATAAATATTTTCCAGATAAGCATTTGGGATTTCGTCTGGATGGCCGGTTTATTGGCACATTTATTGACAGCAGCAGCAATATATTTTGTCAAAGCGATCAGGGTGGAATCTGCATTATAAATGCAGCCGGTAAAATCCTTTATCAGTTTGAGATATTTGCTGGTGTGGTTTTTCGTTTCTAATTTGTACATTTATAAGCAAACTGTAAAGTCGCCCCCGCTTTTGCCAAAGTGGGTGCTAAAATACCTCCCGTAGATGCTTGGAAAGAGCGGAACTGTGTAGCCATTGATTTGCAGAAGAGGAAACTTGGATGGCACTTATGCTTGAGAAAGAACCTGATGATGAAGTTCTGACCTATGACCAGGTGGCAGAAACAATAATAGATTTGGGGAACCGAATGCTTGCTGAAGATGAGTCAGCGGATATTTTAGAGGTTGCCTCTGGAATCATGGCTGGTGCCGTGCAGTTCTGGTTATATTCGCGCCAGCCCTGCAAAGACCCGTTCTGTGATGTTTGTGCGGATATAAGTACGGCAGAGCGACGTTTAACGGCATTGCTGCAGGAAACACATGTCCTGATTGAGGAAAGTGATTATTATTGCTCTGCCAATGATGTAATTACAGGAACTGCCTGATTTAGAGGCTGGTATCTCGGTATATACGCAGGAATTTTCCTGTGTGTCTTTGTGGTATATTTCGCCGCCTTTGATAGATGAATTATCTTCAAATATTTCTTTAATTGGTCGATAACGAAAAATCGGGTGGAGCAGTAATGGGTAGGATAGTAGTCACAGACCGTGCAGGTGAGACGCACGAGTTAGAATTAGCTGTGGGTGAAAATCTCATGGATCAATTGCGAGAGCTTGACAGCGGTATTGAAGCCTTGTGTGGCGGTATGTGCTCCTGTGCAACCTGCCATGTCTTTATAAAGCCTGAATGGGCAGCCAAGCTTGAGTCGGCACAGGATGATGAGCTTGAGTTACTTGAAGAGACTGAAACTTATCGTGAGGATGAATCACGCCTTTCATGTCAGCTTAAGTTTAGTGATGAGCTGGATGGCATGACCTTCACTATTGCACCTGAAGAATAGTGGTTTTAGGCATCCCTGATGGCTTCAGACTTGTAACTGGATTACAGGTCAGTAATATTTTTTAGTTTAATTCACAGCAAAGTTTTGCCCGGGTTAAGTGCCCCATCATGCTGTTTGTTAAATTGTGGGCATCTTTATCTTTTGTCCTAAAAGGCCTGATTCTCAGGCCTTTTTTAGTTTTAACCAGGATTTTTCACCGCCTGTGTCCGGCACCCTGGCATTACTTGCTTCTTGTACAGTTGGGACTGCTTGCTTCAATTGAGTAGATTTGTGCAATGCTTTTTGGGGGGTAGTCAGCTTACAAGTTAGAGTGCCTGAGGCGAATATCCTGTGGCAATCTTGGATTAGACTCTAATCGCCACCGTATCAATGTGAGGACGGGTCCTCTCATTGCCTATATCAGCTAAGAGGCCTGCAGTTATACGGGAATCAATCCTGTCTATTTGATGCAACGCAGCACTTGTGGTGCCATTATCGCTTTGGGCAAAATTTAAGGCATATTATTTTATTTGCGCATATAAACCCTGATTTTGGGCATGGATCACAGGTCAGCCACGCGTTCATGTGGGATAATAAGTGTCTGGTATTTATGGAACTATGACTGTGGTTTGGCAGTCATAAAAATATGCGAAAAATTCTGCTTACATTATTATTGCTGTTTCCAATGGTTAGTCAGGCTGCTCCATGGTGTCTGGTTATTGATGAAAATGAGAGATGCCAATTTCGATCAGCTGATGCTTGTTATGCTGCTGCTTCAAAACGGGGAGGAAGCTGTAGAGAAAATTACAAGATACTAGGGTCTAAGGGCAATTATCCCTGGTGCCTTGTGACTTCACAGTATCGCAGCTGTATTTATTGGTCACAAGCTGATTGTTTAAGGGATGCGCGTAGTGAAAATGGTGGGTGTGTAGATAATTTTGACTTAGCTATAGAGAAAACTTTGGCTTTAAATCGACGTAATCAGACTGTAGAGATTAGCTGTGCGGAAGGTGATGTTATCTGCGAAACTGCTTCCAGCGCCTTTGAGCCTCAAATGCAAGAGGACCAGGTAGAAGTAATTATTGAGGATTCTTTTGATGAGAATTCTCTGGATAATTTTTAGTCCTGAGATAATTATTCTGAAAAACTTTTCCAGTAGAATTAACTACAACCTCAATACACCATCTACTTCAATAATTCTTCCTGAAAAGTAGTCATTGCCAAAGATAAATTCAACAGCATTAGCTATTTCATCCGGCTCGCCCATGCGCTTTATAGGGATACCCGAAGTTAACTTTTCCCGTGCCTCTGGCTTCATGCTGGCAACCATTTCAGTATTTATGAATCCAGGTGCAACACTGCCTGTGCGTATGCCGTAACGTGCTAGTTCCTTAGCCCAGGTAACAGTCATCGCATGAACACCTGCTTTGGTAGCAGCATAGTTACCTTGCCCTATGTTACCGGCACGGGAGATGCTGGAAATGTTTACAATTACACCCTTATTACTAAGTTGGATCATATGCTGAGCGGCTTCACGTCCGCATAGGAATACACCTGTCAGGTTTACGTCTATAACTGCCTGCCACTGGTCTAGGCTCATTTTTGTGACCAGTTTACCGTCCTTAAATTTGACTAATAAGGCATCACGGGTAATACCGGCATTGTTAATCAGCCCATCCAGCCCGCCAAAATCGGTAACAATTTGTTCAAATAAAGTGACAACCTGGCCTTCATCAGCCACATTGGCACCATAAGCACGTACTTCTGCTGCTGATTTGTTGCATGCACTGACAGTATCAGCAATGCTATCTGTATCCAGATCCACCAGGGCCAGTTTGCTGCCGTGAGAAGCAAAGCGTTGGGCCATGGCTGCGCCTAGTCCACGAGCTGCGCCGGTGATTACGATGACTTTATCTTTGAGATCCATCAGTTATCCTTAAAACTTGTAGGGCGGGGCCATGGAGTACATGCAGGCCGAGAGAGCGGATTATATGGACTGATTGCCCAGACTTCTATCACTAACACTACCAGAGGTTAAGGTAATGTAGGTTTTTGATTGGTCAGAAAGGGTGGTGCCGGTAACAGGCACCAGACTGGGCGCTGCTTTTGAGGAGCTGGAGCAGGAAGTGGGCGTAGTCAGATACTGGTATCAGCCGCGGTGGATTTTGTTAAGTAATTGTCAGAGGAAGGACTAGGGTGTGGTGCTGGACACCGACCTGGCCAATTTGGTGGCTTCAGATGCATTTTTATATATGACCGTTTTGGTAATAACAGTGGATGGTGGGCATCTATACCAATTCTTGTAATATATTTCGACTAAACTTAGCCAAAGTAAAGTTAGTTACAGACGCACTTAAAATATATGCCTTACTAGAGAAATAAACGAATGAAACCGATTAAAGCTTATACAAATGGCCGTTTTGGTCAGATTCACTACTGTGTTTGTGGTCAAGGTGTGCCACTCGTGCTGCTGCATCAGTCACCCACAAATATGATTCAGTTTAATAAAGTCTGGGCACTACTGGCTTCTAAGGGCTATCAGGTTATTGGTATTGACTTGCCTGGCTTTGGTGGCTCTGAAGGGCCAGAACATGTACCAACTATTGCTGACTATGCCCATATAGTTCCGGCTGTACTGGATGCACTGGGTATAGAAAAGGCCGATATACTCGGGCATCACACAGGAGCCATTGTCGCTACGGAAGTCGTGCTTCAGTACCCTGATCGTTTTAATCGTATTATTCTGAACGGTCCGTTGCCTATTAGTGAAGAGGAACGGGCCTTCTTTAAGCAGCATCTGGCCCAAGAGAAAGAGTGGGCGCCACGTGAAGATGGCAGCCACTTGTCTGAGCAGTGGCAGTTTAGAATAGCAGCCCAACCCGGGTTTACTGACCTTGAGGCTATCCACCGGCATGTTGTTGCAGGTGCGGCAGCTTGGCCCAATGCCTGGTATGCCCATGATGCGGTAATGGCCTATGATCATGGTGAAGCAATGACAAAAATCACTCACCCCTGCTTAGTATTGAGTAATACCGGGGATTCTATTCACCAGATAGCTGAGCGGTCCAGAGAATTATGTCCCCAGTTTGATTGGCTGGAGACTGAGGGCGGCACCTTTGACTATATTGATGAGGAACCTGAAATCTGGTCTGAAGCGGTGGCTGGGTGGCTAGCTGAAACTGGCTGAGTTATATATTGAAAATATGCAGGTAAACCCCGATGGGGTTCAACCCTTGCTGGTTTTTCTGCTATAGTTCCGTTCCTTTTTTACGCATCTGAGCCATTTCAAGAGGCAAGCATGGCCCAAACAATTAAACACAAAGTGCCCGCAGTCGTTAAAGCGTGGCTAAAAAAAGAAATTGCATTACAGAGAAAACTTCATAAAAAGATCGCCAAGGAAATGGATGATCTAGCGCCTAAACGTGCTAAATGGTATGAGGATTTTTTCAAGCGCTTACAAAATCCGGCGCGTGGCTTCAATATCCACTTTACAGACCGGCGTGTAATTGCTGATGAAGAACTTCCCAAGAAGCCACGTCGTAAAGACAAGGTTATCTGGTAAGCAATTTTTAGATTTTCGTTAACCCATCTGTTAGCGCACATATTCCGATAGGAGAGCACTATGGCCCGCAAACATATCGAGCCATTCGTGGACCGAGAGGTTCCGTTTAAGAAAATGACTTTGCCCGGTTTTAAGAAGGGCATGCACTACAAGATGTTGAGTATCGATGAAGATACTGGCGCTTGTACGATGACAGTCAAATATGATGCGGGCTATAAATTGCCGCCTGGTATGAGTTACACCGAATATGAATTAATCATTCTGTCCGGAACCATCAAATACGGTGATGATATTTGTACTGCGGGTTACTACGTGCGTGTACCAGCTGGTGTGCATATGCCCGCCATGCATGTGCCACGCGGTGCAATGGTTATGTTGATGTATAACTTTGCAGAACCCAGCTTTGTTGAATCTGATGAGGATCATGAATTGGCCATGCGCAGTCAGCTGACATTGGTTGATTCTTATGAGGGTATGCAGTGGATGCCAAGCAGTGGGGCTATTTATCCTGCTGTTGCACCTGGATGCTTACTAAAGATTCTTAAGTATGACCCGCTTACAGAAGCATTGTCATTTCTGTATTGTATGACGCCAAAGTTTTGGCAGGACAACATCTCCTACCATGACTGTGCAGAAGAGGCTTATCACATCTGGGGTACATCCTGGATGATGCAGTTTGGTGATTTACCGACCGGCGGTTATTTCTGGCGTCCACCATGGATTAATCATGGTGCATTCCGAAGTGACTATGGTATTTTGGCTTTCGGGCGGACGGATAGTAAGTTGCATAACTATTTCCACTGGAACCCCTGGACTAGTCCACTAGAAAATCGTGATCGTGCTGCGGCTCAGCTGGCCCGCACTAAGCCAGATTTATTTAACTGGGCAATTTCAAAGGATGGCCATAATCATCCGCATGATTTTGAAGTGCCGGATTGGAAGGAAGGTTCTGAGTACGTCTAAGTAATCCTAATAACCCTGCCCGGTTGGGCGGGGTTTTTCTATTTATGCTGTGCTAACTTTATGGCGGCAGCGTTTTCAGGCCCTGCCAGCTATAATCATAAATTATTTGTTTAATGAGGTACCCAATGGCTGGTCCTTTGGAAGGTGTCAAAATTCTAGAGCTTACTGCGGTTGTCCTTGGGCCGTGGGCTTGCCAGATGCTGGCTGATATGGGCGCTGAGGTAATTAAGGTAGAGCCGCCATACGGTGATAGTAATCGTTCACTGGGGGCCTCTCGTAATCCAAAAATGTCAGCACTTTATCTGACTTGTAATCGTAATAAACGTAGCCTCATTCTTGATTTAAAACAGCCATCGGCACGAGATGCCATCATGAAGATTGCTGAAGATGTTGATGTGGTCATTCACAACAATCGCCCTCAGGTCATGACCAAGTTGGGGCTGGAATATAAGGACTTTAAGGCGGTTAATGACAATATTATTTACTGTGGTACTTATGGTTACGGTAAGCAAGGTCCTTATGGAGCAAAGGGTGCGCTAGATGACTCTATTCAGTCGATTAGTGGTATCGCCTGGCTGACCCAAATGGTACAGGGCGAGCCCCGGTATCTGCCCACCATCGTTTGCGATAAGACAACAGCACTTTATGTTGTTAATGCTGTTTCAGCAGCGCTATACCACCGAGAGAAAAGTGGTAAAGGCCAGGAAATTGAAGTGCCTATGTTTGAAAGCATGGTTTACTACAACATGGCAGAACATTTGTGGGGCAATACGTTTGAGCCACCAATTGGTAAGGCAGGTTATACACGTTTGATGAGTGACCATCGCAAGCCCTATAAGACAAAAGATGGTTACATTGCAATTCTGCCGTATCTGGACGCCCACTGGAAAAAATTCTGTGAGTTAGCTGGTCGTGAGGATTTGCTGGAAGACCCCAGGTTCGCAACATTGTCTGATCGGGTAGGCAATATTGATGACACCTATGATGAAACAGCCAAGACTATGGTTAATCGTACTACTCAGGAGTGGCTTGATTTATTTGGTACTACAAGCGTGCCTACCAATGCCGTTAATACGCTGGATAGCTTGCTGGATGATCCGCATCTCAATGAAGTTGGGTTCTGGCAGGAAATAGATCATCCGACTGAAGGTAAGTTACGGATGACCAAGTTTCCTGTGAACTTTTCTGAGACGCCTGCTGAAAATACCCGGCATCAGCCCGTGATGGGTGAACATACCCGAGCGATTCTCGCAGAAGCAGGGCTGAGTCAAGATGAGATTCAGGCGATGCTTGATTCAGGTGCGACTAAAGCTGCAGACTGAATTAATAGCTGTATTATTCACCTATTACCGTTCAAACGCACGGTAGAAGACATTGATAATCTCAGTCTGAAGCCAGAAGCCCGTCGCAAACTGATGCGTGACAATGCACTGCGCATATATGGCTTGGATGACTAACTAACCAGCATCTGTCCAATAAAAAAGCCCGCATCAAGCGGGCTTTTTTATTGGACAGATAGGGTGTCAGGGCTTTACCACTTCAAGTAACAACTCATCCAGATACTTAACCTCTGGAGCAGTCACACACCCCAGTTCATCACACCAGAAACTTTTGCTTTCAAACAATTCGATGACTAAAGGTATATGAGCATCCTGCGAATAAATTACCGCCCCTGACTCCATTAATGGCCAGAAATGCTGTATGCAGGTTTTAGTCGAAGAGACTAAATCAACATCCAGATAAACAGCTGATACAGGCCGGTCGAAGGCCGGGAGGGTGTCATCAAACCACCCCTTGATGAAGGTGCAGGCATCTATTTCACCGAAATGGCGAATATTATTCTGCACATCTTCAAGTGAAGCAGCATAGTCGCCAGCATCAAATTTTATAGGCC
>JAAERX010000142.1 GCA_024229935.1 Gammaproteobacteria bacterium
ATGTTCTTTACAATATAGTATTGCTTTTCCATTGTCTTATCTTTCGTAAAAATCCTCTGGTGTGCCGTTTTTCAACTCTCCGGTAATAACGCCCTTGAGCCCACTGCAATCGGGGTAAACTCCCTCGCCCAATGTCATCATGTCAACAACGTCAGCATCATAGTAGCTATGCTCTGTCACGTTGTTTGACAGCAGGTATTCGGTGAGCATTTCCATCGAAATGTACTGATCCCACACAACAACGTCGTTGATACCGCCAAACCAGTAGCCAGCAGTAAAGTATGCGGAGATTAGATTACCACCCTTGCCGATTTCTATCTTGTTCGCTTCGGGATCGTTTCCAGCCAAGTACAAAGAATTGAAACCCCCACCAGCAATCCACATCCCGCCGTCATGAGCATTGTGCAGATAGTAACTCATGCTGATACCACCATTGCAGCGAATGATGATCTTGGAACCGGCGACAGGTGCATGCCATGTGTTAGCCTGCCATACGTTACCCGTGGGCGTGCTGACGTAAATTCCCCAGTTGGTCCCACCTTTGCGGAGATTGACCGAGTTGCCGCCAGACTTCAGTAACGTAATATAGCTACTGTCATTGACGCTACTAACAGAGTCAATCGAAAGGGCTACCGTCCAAGACTTGTTGAAGTCGATTTCGATTCCGGGGGTAGTCAGTTCAATATAATCATTAGTTGCGTCTAGCGTAACATAGTGGGTGTCGGCGTACTCCTCATTGGCAACGGGCACTGGCTCTTGGTTAAGTAGGAAGTAATCCGTTAA
>JAAERX010000143.1 GCA_024229935.1 Gammaproteobacteria bacterium
AGCCTAACTTTAAAAATTAAGGTTGAAGCTATCGAGGCTTTCTTACCTAAAAAGAAAACTAGAGCTAAAGCAAAAGCAAAGAAAGAGGATTAGATAATGGCCAGTACCGTTGACATTTGGAATTTGGCGCTCAACCTTGTTGGCGGTGACTTTGTTATTGATCCGTTAGAAAACTCAACCGGCGCTGAATTGTGTCGGTTACATTACCCTTATGCTTTGGGGTTTGTTTTGGAGGCTGTCGATTGGAATTTCGCAACAAAGCGTATTGAGGTTGCAGAGTCCGCCACTGTAGAGCCTGCTTTTAATTTCCAAGCATCCTTTAAAGTGCCAGATGATTGCTCACGTATTATTGAAGTGTGGGACAACAAGCGAGGCAATACAAACACTCGCTATACCCATAACGGGTTACAATGGCAGCAAGAAGGCCAATATATTAACGCCAACACTAAAGAACAAGTCTGGGTTAAATACATTGAAAAGGTTGATGATCCAAACCGTTTTACCGATTCATTTATAACCGCTTTAGCTGCTAATTTAGGTTCACGGCTAGCTGTTCCAGTCGCAGCAAACAGGCAATTAAAATTAGATTTACTTAATGAGTATAAAATCTTAGTTGACGAGGCAGCAGCCAGCGATGGTATGACCGGACGCACAAAAGTTATGCGCTCTAACATTCTAATAGGGGCTAGGCTTAGATAATGAATATTTACCCTATACAAACAACTTTTACGTCAGGTATATTGTCGCCACGTTTTTGGTCGCGCAGTGATTTGCCACAATACCGTTCAGGGCTTAAAGATAGTGATAACATGATTGTTACTAGGCATGGTCCTATGGAATCGAGAAGCGGTACAGTATTTATGGAAGATTTAGGAGATAACTATGCGCGGCCATTTCCTTTTCAATTGATACCAAATAATGTCACTGGTGAGGCATTCACAGCAATAGCAACCGAAGATGGCAGGCTGATAGTTAATGGTGCCTCTGGTACCTTGTTTCAGGATGACTTGGTAAACACTAGTTTTAGTATTGATTTAACAGGCTGGACTCGTTTATTTACAAGCGGCAAGTCAACGGTTACATGGTCAAGCGGTTCGGCACTATTAACA
>JAAERX010000144.1 GCA_024229935.1 Gammaproteobacteria bacterium
TTCTCAGGCTGCACTAGGTACATCAAGGGGTTTAGAAATGAGTGGAGTATTTGCGGCTTTACCTGAAAGGCGTATTTCACAGGGTATTTGTGAGAAGTTTGGAGTAACAGTTGAGTACGGCACAGATGGTCAAATTACAAAACACCATTACCCTTACCATGATAAAACAACAGGTAAAGTAGCAGGTTCTAAGGTACGTGTTGTTGATAACAAACAGTTCTACGCAACGGGCACATATGAGAACACAGGGCTATTTGGACAACAGGCATTTAAGGAGGGTGGTAAGTACGTTACAGTGGTAGAGGGTGAGGCAGACGCCTTGGCTGTTGCTGAGATGTTTGACGGCAAATGGCCCGTGGTGTCTATCAAGGCTGGTGCCGCTAGTGCTGTAAAGGATATAAAAAACTCACTTGAATGGTTAGAAAGCTTTGAGAACGTAGTTATTTGTTTTGATACAGATGAAGCAGGACAAAAGGCAGCCAAGGCAGCCCTGCAATTATTCTCACCCAACAAGGCAAAGAATTGCTGTTTACCCCTAAAGGACGCTGGGGAGATGCTGAAAGCTAACCGCATTCGGGAGTTTACAAGTGAGTGGTGGAATGCTAAAACCTATCGCCCTGACGGAATCGTGGGTGGACAGGATACATGGGAACTACTAAA
>JAAERX010000145.1 GCA_024229935.1 Gammaproteobacteria bacterium
ATTCATCGGGCGGCTGTCATAACCAGCATTCAGTACATACATCCAGCTGCGATCTCCATTCAGCCAGCGGTAGCCAAGTCTTGATGAGGTGCTGATCGTGGTGCCAGCGACATCGGTATTGATGATGCTGCTGTTGTTCTCGTAATCAGCAAAGTTGGCGTTAGCGAGGACATCAAGAAACCAGACGCTGTTGTCGCCTACAGAGAGGGGCAAGAACCCGCCAATACCTGCTTGGTTTGGTGTTCCTGCACCTTGCAACGCCCCTTGAAACCCAAAGGTGGGCTTGACCACATCTTTAAGGCTGATGCTCATCACCCCGAGATCATCAGCACTGCCGCTCTCTTGAGCAATTGCAGGAAGAGCAGCAATAGAGATGGCAGAAGCCAACAGCCCCAAAGAGAGACGATGCAGCATGGAGCGTGAATTAGATGATGTAACGATGCCTTGCTTGTGCTGGTGATGCACGCTGCAGTAGGCAGTTTCAGCTTTGCTGCTATTCAGCAGTCAATAAAAAACCCCGCTCATGGCGGGGCTATGTATTAATTAGTGCCAGGTATTGAAGGGCGATATGGGCTGTTATTAGATCGAATAAAGAAATAAAAAGCCCCTATGGTGGGAGGAGCTTTAGGGATGTTAGGGTCTATACTCTCAGGAATTAATCAGCGCAGGCCAGGGTTCACAAACAGGTTATCGGTCATACAGGGTTCCCCAGGCCCATCGAAATTAACAAAATCGGCCTTTGCTTAAATGCAGGAATAATTTACAGCAGGCAACAGAGTTATCTA
>JAAERX010000146.1 GCA_024229935.1 Gammaproteobacteria bacterium
ATAAAAGACGGACACTAGAAGAATATATTCGCCATATGGTGCGACAGCGTTTTGGCTCATCAAGCGAGAAGGTAAGCGCTGATCAACTGAATTTATTCGATGAAGCGGAATTGTTAAGTGACGATAACGCATCAGCCGAAGCAGAAAGTACGCATATTCCCGCGCATAAGCGTAAGAAAAAACGCGCCTCTATTCCCGCAGAATTACCCCGCACGGAAATCATTCATGACTTATGTGATGCGGAAAAGGTGTGTCCCCACGATGGTACTGTATTGCGTCATTTTGGCAATGAAACGTCTGAACAACTGGATTATATTCCCGCTAAAATGACCGTTTTACAGCACGTCCGCCGAAAATACACCTGCCCTTGCTGCAATAATTATATGGTCACTGCGAATAAGCCTGCACAGCCGATTGAAAAATCTATCGCGTCTCCTGGTTTATTAGCGCAGATAGCAGCACATAAATATTGTGATGCTTTGCCCTTGTACCGCCAAGCAGAGATGTTCAAGAGGTTTGGGGTTGATCTTAATCGTACCAGCTTAGCAAATTGGATGATTAAATGTGGCGCCCTAGTCCAGCCGCTGATCAACTTAATGTATGAGCGTGCTCGAGAAGACTCCCTGCTTTATATGGACGAAACGGTATTACAAGTCCTTAAAGAAAACGGGCGATCTGCACAGCAACAAAGTCGCATGTGGGTTATGACCAATAATGAAGCGAGTACGCGTATCATTTTATTCCATTACAGCCCGACGCGTAAAACCTGCGAAGCTGAGTGGATGCTAGGGGATTTTAACGGTGCATTAATGACCGATGGCTATGCGGTTTACGATGCGGTGTGTAAAGAAAAGCAGTTAGATAACTTAGGCTGCTGGGCGCATGCACGACGTTATTTTAAAGAGGCACGTGATGCTCAAGGCAAAGAAAAATCCGGCAAAGCCAATACGGCATTATCGTTTATTCAAAAGCTGTATCGCATCGAAAAGCGCAGTAAAAACTCATCGATAGACGAAAAATATCACATAAGACAAACCCAGGCAGTGCCCTTACTCAAGCAGCTACGCCAATGGTTAGATAAAATTATCGAACGGCCAATCAATTCAGCCAAACTGAAGAAAGCGGTGACCTATTTACATAATCAATGGCCAAAGCTCATCCGATATACGGAGAAGGGCTCGTGGCCAATGGATAATAACGCGGCAGAAAATGCAATTCGCCCCATGGTAGTCGGCAGAAAAAACTGGTTATTTGCAGCGACTGAAAAAGGCGCAAAGGCAAGTGCTAATCTGTACAGCTTAGTTGAAACAGCCAAAGCCAATAACGTTGAGCCGAGTTTTTATCTGAAGCAAGTGTTCACAAAG
>JAAERX010000147.1 GCA_024229935.1 Gammaproteobacteria bacterium
CCAGATAATCGGCGTGAACTCTTGATTATTGGATCTGGTTATCTGGAAATATAGCCTTTATACTTCTTATACCTCCACTGCGGGCATAATATCCGCACCCGACTGGCGACAGGTCGACTGCCTTTGCCATGATTTTATATTTGCGCCGTATCGCCGTCTGGGCAATCGATAAGTGTTTGATGCAGGACCTGGTGAGCCGAGCATTGATCATGGCTTACAACTTGCGGCAACTTTCTAAAGGCCTGCTTTTCCACAGCGACAGGAGTCCGCAATATGCCAGCCAGGGGTGTCGCGAGTTACTAAGAAGTTTACATGTATTCATCAATGGGAGATGTTGGTGCCTGTTGAGTGAGCCTGCCCCACAAAGTGCTTTGGGAACACAGAGATTGAGCAATTCTTTGGCAGCCTGAAACATGACTGGTTATTCAAAGTGCCTCAACCAGCACGGGAGCTGATGAAGCAAGGAATTACTTCTTACATCTGTTATTTCAACCTGGATCGGTTGCATGCTTCAAATGGAAATATGCCGCCAGTCCAATATGAATGTTCTCAAGTAAATATATCCGGCCTGGGTTGACCAGTACAACGCTTTGAGCAGATGTGACAGTCGAGACTTCGCTCTATTCTTCACGGAACGCATGTTGAATCTGATCAAGTAACGGTTTTAATAAGTAACTCAAGGCTGTTCGTTCGCGTGTTTTGACAAATGTCTCGACGGGCAACAGGGGCAACAGCACCAGGCGGGGCAACAGGGTGTCCCCTTGATACTCCGGGTGGTTTTTTGTGGCTTTGTTTATATGGATTGCAGAGAATATAGCCACCTATACCAATATTTGGATTTACCCGAATCAAACATCGGAATGGAGCATGGTCCCAATTGCAAAACTAAGTTCCTGGTACCTGCTAATGCTACTTAGCTTTGTGCTCGTTTCACTAATCAAGAATATTCAAACCCGTCAGGCTAACAAGTGATTATGGTTCCGAGCCAAGTATTCAGATTATATTTTCATCCCACAGGGTTCCTTTTTTAATCACTGTATTCAGGATTATGAGTTGCTTGCGCATGCAAACGACGTTAGCCACTTTCTTGGGTTTTCCAGCGATGACAAATCGTTGGCACATGGGCTTTAATTTTGGATGGCATTGAATGGCGGCAACATTGAAACAAATAGTACGGTTCTGATTTTACTTTTGTCCTGGAGGTTCATGGGTTAAGATTTCTCCGCCTTGCTATTCGGGCTCGAGGCCTTTATGCCCTGTGGGTGCATATGACTATACGAGTTGTACTTAACGAGTTTTATAACGCCCCACTTGTTATCGGTCTTTTGAGAACCGCGCATGCATCGAGCTGTTATAAAAAGGCCTTTGGCTGCATACCAAAGGTGGGCCTCAATTTACCCGTTTTCAAAAGGAATTAATAAATGAAAATACAACAAGAACTACCATACAAACGCATGCAGCCGGACTTCGGCAAGCTGCGCTTGCGTCAGCCGCTGATGCGAGGCGTTATTTGCGACACGAGGTCGCATAAGTATATGTTGCTAAACACTTTATTGTGTAGCCGCAACCTGGAGTTCTGCCTCCAGTATCCTACCAGCCATGCGACACGGAAGTGGTATGAAGCGTCTGGGACAACGTACCCTGTTAAGAG
>JAAERX010000148.1 GCA_024229935.1 Gammaproteobacteria bacterium
CCTAAAATATCAGGGTCTGCCATTACCGTTAGCATACGTTTACGGTTTTTACGTACAACCAGTGGATCTTCCCAAATCACGTCATAACCTAGCACCACTTGTTGTAATGGTATGTATTGTGACAGTGCTGGACTCCAAATTTTCATACCTTCAATCGTGCTGATATCTACACGTTCATTTTCAGGCAAACGAGTAACGATTGGCATCAATGTTGTCCCATCACGATACACACCGATTGCTTTACCAGAGAACGCCATTTCAAGCAGCTCATTAACATCTGTTTTGGAAATACCGTATCGACGCGCCTGACTTTCGTTAAATTGAGGCTCAAGTACCTTAGTACGCTCACGCCAATCATGACGTACGTTTGTTGCGCCTGGATCTTGATGCATTACCTCAATAACTTGTTCAGCTAAACCACGCAATATAGTCGGATCAGCACCTACAATACGCGCTTCAACTTTCGCACCACCACCCGGCCCTAATTCAATCAGTTTTAGTTTGTATTGAATTTGAGGATAGTTGGCTTCAATATGTTCACGAAACTTCTCCATCAAGTCAGGCAGCGCTAAGTAATCATCTACACGGGTCATGATC
>JAAERX010000149.1 GCA_024229935.1 Gammaproteobacteria bacterium
ACTTCTTCCCCTCACTTCGTGACTCGTGTAGAATGGTATTGTTCCATGGGCTTGATCAATGGTAGAGCCGCTGCAAGGCTGAATGGCGTTGATGCAACCGCTTCTGTCTGATCCTAGCCACTGAATAGAAAAACTGAATAGAACTAGGCCCCGACAAAACAGGGGCCTTTTTCATGTGCCGTAGGTAGCCTAGAGCAACTAACATACGCCGCAGGAGGGCGTTATGGCTACTACTCTTTCTACTCGCGGGCTAAACATTCCCGCTCATGACAACATTACTCTTGTGCCGTCTGCAGCTCCCAGTGACGGCGATCAGGTGATTACATATTTAAAAGAAGGTTCTGTTGTTGCTGTTCTTACTGTTACCTATGTCGGAGGTAATGTGTCCGCTGTTGTTCGAAGTGCTTCCTGATGTCATACGCTTTTAATCCTTTTACTGGTAATTTCGACCTTGTAGGAAGTGACGGAGTCGATGGGGCAGATGGCGAAGGCGTTGTGACAGGTGGTACCACGGGTCAAGTCTTAGCTAAAGCGAGTAATACCGACTATGACACAGAATGGGTTGACCAAACTGGTGGCGGTGGCACTCCTGGGGGTGTGGACACCCAGATTCAGTTTAATGATGGTGGAGCGTTTGGCGGTGACCCAGGCCTTACTTACGACAAAACGACAGGAAAGGCCACTCTCGGTGGTGACCTTGAACTAGACAATGGCGGAACATTCGATACTACAGTGCAGCAGGTAACACCAACTGCTAACCGGATAGTTTCGATTCCTGATGCCACTGGAACGATTGGCCTGGTAAATGGTCCGAATGGTAGTATTCAATTCAATCAATTGGGTGCATTAAGAGGTACCACCGATTTTAGTGTTCAGCTGGATTGGAATAATGCAGCAACAATATTTACAGGGCTGAAGTTAAATGTAACTGATACCGCCAGTGCTGCTGGTAGCAAACTGCTGGATTTGCAGCGTAATGGGACGAGTGCAGTTACGATCTCAACCTCTGGAGCTGGTACGGGTTACCTAAAGCTTATTCCTACAACAGTCAGCGCATTAACTGCAGCCGCAACTGTTGGTGCCGGTACTAGAGCTTTTGTGACTGATTCTGTAAATACACTGGCCAGTCACCATGGTGATGTTGTAACAGGTGGAGGAAGCAATTTCACGCCTGTTTATTCTGACGGCATTAACTGGAGGCTCGGCTGATGACATCCTCAAACTTCTCTCTCGATCTAGCTATGAACACACTTTCCCTCACACTGACCAACATCCGCGCCATTGATGGTCTAATCTTTGCCGCTAATTCTGCGGGCATGACGCCTGAAGCCTATGCTGAGCTAATCCTTAACAAAGAAGGCCATCGTTTTGCTGATGCCAACAACTACGGCGCTATTACAAGCGCCGCATTCTTTGCACGTTTTACACCAACCGAATATGCAAATGTGCTTGCAGCTTCTGTCGATACGGTAGAAGTGCCAGAGAAGATTGGCGGTGTTCCAACTGAAGAGCAAGAGGCTGCATATCAAGCAGCCGTTTACCAGTATTTAACATTGGAAGATCCTACCGCTGAAGAGACTGCAACGTATGAAGCAGCCCTTGAAGCATATGAACTAGCTAGCACTGCTGATAACCAAGCAGAGATCGATGCAGCTGAAGCGCAGAATGCAGCCGCGAATGCAGTCAAGGCACTGTTTGATGAACTGACATCGGAAGAAAAAGTAAAATTCGATGATCCACGTGTCACTGACGGTCTTGCATTATTAGTCAGTATGGAACTGCTTGCAGCTGAACGACCAGCTGAGATTACTGCATACGAGCGTCCGTTTCCTGAGGTGGGCTGATGGCACTTATCTGGAAGTCAGGTTATAGCTTTGACTCTGACGCTTCAACTTATATCGATGCAGTAGAAGCTACTGATGGTCAAGCACTAGAAACTGGTGTCCGTGTTGCGATCAATGATTTCGTTCTTGGTTGCAAACAGGACGGCATCTGGAACGCAATCAAAGCGTCTTGCATTCTTGCTGGTGCGAGGACGCTTGATGGGGCGTTGGTTCCGTTGACTGGTACTGCACC
>JAAERX010000150.1 GCA_024229935.1 Gammaproteobacteria bacterium
TTACATAGACAGTTATACGATACTTGAAACAACCAGTAATAATATAAGCGTACCGCATTTAGCAGGGCAAGAAGTTGTTGTTAAAATTAACGATGCTCAACACCCGAATATTACATTAGATAGCAACGGCGACGGGGTATTAAATTACTTTGAAGATAGGGCTGTTATTGGATTAGAAATGCCTATAAGTATAACTACGCTTGAACCAGATTTTGGATCACAAGCAGGGACAAGTATGGGCTATAATAAACGCTTTAATGAAATAACCGCGCGAATTTATCAAAGTGCTGTACCACTTATTAACGGTAGACGCGAAAAAATCCGCTACCCTGAGACACCTATGGGCTACAGACAGCCAGATTTGACAGGTGATGTAACGGTCAATAATCTAGGTTACAATGACGGTAGCATAAAGGTAACGCAGTCATTACCTTATAAACTTACAATTACTGGGCTATTTGGTAAAATGGCTCAAAACACACTTTAAGGGGTTATTATGTGGGGTGATATTATAGGCGGCGTTGGCTCTTTATTCGGTGCAGCCAGTGCAAGAAGCGCAGCAAGGAAACAAAAGCGCATTAACGCTATGAACGTTGACCTAATGGAGCAAACAAACCGCGAAGAACAGCGCAGGATGAAGGCAGATATTGTTGACAGTGAGTCATTAATGGGCGCTATGAGTGCGGCTAGTGGGGTGCAGAGTACAGGCTCTAGGGGTATTGCTATTGCTGATACCAAAAAGGAAAACGCCGCACAACTCGCATGGCTTAAAAAGTCAGGTAAACAGCAGGTTAAGGCCGCTAAGATGGGTGGGCAGTTACAAGTTAAGCAACTTCAAAATCAAGCAATAATAGGCTTATTTTCTGGCGCTGGTCAAATTGCTGGTAGCGGTTTATTTTCAGGGGGTTAATTAAATGAAGTTACCAGGCGCAGTTAAAACAGGGGTGAGAGGTTTGGCTTTAATGCCAAGCGTTGCCGCCTACGAATCACAAAAAGCACAAAGCTTTTCGCAGATAGGGCAAGCCATTGGCGGCGCTGTTGATAAGATAGAGCAAGACCGCATCAAAGAACAAACAAGACAAGTAAAATTGTCAA
>JAAERX010000151.1 GCA_024229935.1 Gammaproteobacteria bacterium
AGGCGAAAGGGCATATTTTTCAGAGTAGTCAACGAGGAACATATATTCATGGCCAAAAAGAAAAAGAAGTCAGCCAGAAACACCAAAAAGAGAATAACCCCTCGTAAGCGCAAATAAATAATGTTATGACTAAGAAATTGGAAGATCTTTTTAATTTACCTCCCATGGAAGAGGACTCAGAACCCACAGAATTATCTGAGCCTGAATTTGACGATGATGTTGCTGATGTTAACACAGAGGTTGTAACACTATCGGATGCCATGGAAATATCCGAGCGCATTAATACTGCCCTAGCTGAAGTTCGTGGCATGGAAGAACATGACGGCGAGATGGACGAAATAGCCAAAAAGGCTCTGGACAACTTTGATCAACTCATGAGCCTAGGCATGAACCTCACAGACATGGCGGCAGGACCAGTGTTCTCAAGTGCCACTCAGATGTTAAAAGTAGCGTTAGAGGCCCGTGACAGCAAAGTGACCCGCAAACTAAAACAGGTCGACATGATGATTAAAAAAGCCAATCTGGATCATCGCAAGGACACTGCTAAGGGTGACACTCAGGAAGTTCAGCCCAATGTTTATGACAGAAATGAGTTATTAAAAATGCTTGGCGGGTCAGAATCTTCAGAATCAGATAAATAACAGAAATATTTTGCTAGGAGATAACCATGGGTTTTACAATTTCAGGCGGTATAAGTATTACAGGTGGAGTAAGTTTAACACCACCAGGTGGTTCACCAAGTTCCGGTGGCGGAAGCCCATTTCAGGGAAGTAATTATGGTTATATCATGGGGGGTTATATCTATCCTGGTCCCCCTTCCTATACCACAAATGATATACAAAAATACAGTTACGCTTCAGATGGCAATGCCATTGACTCTGGCGATCTAATGCAGGAGACTAGATATGCTTCTGGTGGAAATAGTAGTTCCAGTAGTGGCTACATGGCCGGCGCACGAACGGCAAATAACTCTCTATCCAACAAAATTGAGAAATTTCCTTTTGTTAGTGGTGGTAATACTACTTCAAGTGCAAATGTTACAAACGGTGGAAGTAAATACACGGGATTTTCCAGCTCCACAGAGGGATATACCTATGGTGGAGAGACCGGTCCAAATGGTGCTTACATGTCAAAAACTGATAAATTTAGTTTTGCATCAGACACTGACAGCACTGATTTGGGCAACTTAAATTCTCTCAAGTGGTGTGGTGGTTGTACCAGTAGTGATTCCGGATTTCTCATGGGCGGTAGAAACCCCCCGACGTCATATCTTACCTCCATCAGAAAGTTTGCTTTTGCAAGCGATACAACTTTGTCTGATCACGCTGATTTGAATACAGGTATCTCTAGCAATTCTGGGGTTAATTCTGATGTCAATGGTTATAGCATTGGTGGTTCTTTTTCTGGATCTCCAAATACTCATAGTAACATAGATAAATTTCCTTTTGCATCACAAACCAATGCCACGGAAGTAGGTGAGGTAGATCCTGTTACCTACGGTATAAGTGCTTCATCCAGCACACAGAGTGGTTACACTGCTGGAGGTAACACTGCATCTAATGGCCCAAATCAAAAAATTCGTAAATTTCCTTTTGCAAGTGACGGCAATGCCACTGATGTTGGTGATCTTGCAACTGGCACGGGCTACGGTGCATCAGCACAGTACTAATTTTTAAAAATCCAAAGCCCTTACCCAAGGGCTTTTTTGTGACAAAAACTCCTGAAAAGATAAATAACAGAAATATTTTGCTAGGAGATAACCATGGGTTTTACAATTTCAGGCGGTATAAGTATTACAGGTGGAGTAAGTTTAACACCACCAGGTGGTTCA
>JAAERX010000152.1 GCA_024229935.1 Gammaproteobacteria bacterium
GACAACGCGGTACTGGCCTTCGCGGACAACGCGGTACCGGGCTTCGTGGACAACGCGGTACCGGGCTTCGCGGACAACGCGGTACCGGGCTTCGTGGACAACGCGGTACCGGGCTTCGTGGACAACGCGGTACCGGGCTTCGCGGACAACGCGGTACCGGGCTTCGTGGACAACGCGGTACCGGGCTTCGTGGACAACGCGGTACTGGGCTTCGTGGACAACGCGGTACCGGGCTTCGTTAGCACATAAAAATATCTATTTCTGTCAACTGAAAGTTGACTTGAAAAAGTAGACACCAATTCCCGCGTTTATAGTTTCACCATCCTTCTTATCTGCTTTATTCTGGTCCGACTCCAGAATACTTATAACACCTTCAGAGTACCTACTTCCAAATTCAGCAATCTTTTCCTTAACTGTCGCTTCTAATCTCTCATGATGAATATGATTAATATGCGACGAGTCAATAATTCTTTGGAAGAAAGGGCTAGCACTCCTCTGCGGATTGGAGTTATAGGCAATAGTTGCCCCAATATTTTCTAGGCCATTTCTTAAAAAAGATGGCAATCTTTCATCAAGGTTATCAGGAAGAGACTCTTGTTTAGTTAACCTCAAGAAACCTTCTGCAAGCTCAACAACTGCCCCAATACGTTTTAATTCAGCTCTAACTGCACCGGGAGGCAAATCTCCCCCTACTCTCCTAACTAGAGAACAAAAAGATAAATCTCCATCATTAAATGAAATATCTATCAGTGACCCATCAGGCTTTTGGTATCTTTTATTATTTGACCATTCCTTCAAAAGCCTCCCTAAAACAGTATCAGCTTCAAACCAATCTAACCCTGTTGAGAAATCAACTTTTCTCAGCCTTGCAACCTCTTTTCTTGTAAGGCCAGTCATTACTGCAATTCTAGAAGTATTTGTTTCCCTGTCTCGAACACCAAATTCCTCAGCCGCTACACTGATAAATGCGACTTTAAATACCTCTTCAAACTGGACATACCCCAGCCCAGATTTTAAGAATATTGAGGCGATAGGTCTAATCGCTTGAGATAAAGCCCTTAGTATTCCCTCTTGGATAGATGAAAGCATCTCTAGATTAGATCCTCATGTTCATCAATATTTTCAAAGTAAAAAAGACCTATCCCAATATCTGAATCATTTTTAATATCTGAACTTTCCATGCTTATTAAAAAATCATCAAACTCATTACAAAATTTATTAAGATTTTCCATAGAAAGCTTCTGGAATACTGCTAAATCCTTTTTAGCAATATTTTTGGTCTCATATAGCCGCAATTGAGACCTTAGAAAATCACCTTGCTCCGTTATGTCCTCATTTATCATCTCAGCAAGTTGCTTAAACCCAAAGCGAAACCCAAATTCCAAACGATCGGACAAACCAGGCGGGACAAAAGATTTACATAATATACGAAGCTTCTTATTAGGCAATTCCTCTATAGAGCAAAGCCTTAGAAGTTCCTTTTTAATAGCTCCTAGAGGTATATCACCTTCACTCCTAGAAACTAAACTCTCAAATGAACCAACCCTGCCATTAACAGGGATGTCCTTTGGCTTACCATTTTGGTCAATAAATTCTGGATCTGTAAACCACAGGTGAAGGACCTCGCCAGTTAACGAAAGCTTGGCGGAGACATCAACCCCCTCCAAACTACTATCTCTAATTTTCGCAACTTGTTTCCTGGCAATCCCAGTCATTACAGAGATTCTAGAAGTATTTGTTTGCCGTCCTCTTGCACCATATTCATTCGCAGCAACATCAATAAACTCTGCTTTTGCACACTGGGAAAACTCCCTAAAACCAATACCAGAGTTCAATAACGCTCGGGCTATGGGTTTGGCTGCAAAGAAAAATGCCTTCAATATCTTGGTTTTTATTGCTTCACTCATGCGGTGCAATATAATTAAATATGCCTAATAAGGTCAAATTTGACCATTTATTACATTTATTGGTAAATAGCGGGTTTTCTTCTATTGCCTGCCTGAGAATCAGACTGGCGGCTACTAAGGCTCAAGTAATTTTAGAAATGCAGCCTCATCCAGCAGGCTGATACCAAGCTTCTGTGCCTTAGCAAACTTTGATCCCGGCGCGTCGCCATGCACAACAAAATTTGTATTTTTGGAAACACTGGCCGTAATTTTACCGCCAAGCTGGCGAATTCGGTCTTTCGCACCATCACGAGTCATAGACTGCAGGGTGCCGGTTACAACAAAGGTTTTTCCAGTCAGTAACAATTCAGCAGGGTCAGAAATGGCTGGACTGGTTTCCTGCAGCCGCAACCCACCCACACCCGTTAATTGCGCAATGACTTCTAAATTATGTTCCTGGCTGAAGAATGCACCTATGTATGCTGCTACAACCGGGCCAATATCCGGCACTGCCTGCAAAGACTCAACATCCTGTGCAGCAGCCTCTAGTGAGCCCAGCCCCCCAAATACAACCGCAAGGTTCTCTGCTGTTGCTTCACCTACCTCACGTATACCAAGGGCATACAGAAACCGGCCAAATGACACATCACGACTTGCCTCTATGGACTGCATGATATTGAGTGCTGATTTCTCTGCCATCCGTTCCAGTCCTGCAAGACTTTCAGCATTAACCCTGTGCTTATTGAAAATATCGGCAGGTGTTTCTATTGCGCCACTATCTACCAACTGATCAATTAACTTGCTACCCAGGCCTTCTATATCAAGCGCACGACGGGATACAAAATGCTTGATTGCCTCTTTACGTTGTGCAGAACAGAACAGCCCACCACTACAACGAGCAACCGCTTCGCCCTCTGGCCTGCTGATATCAGAGCCACAAACCGGGCAATGAACCGGCAGTTTGACTCGACGGGCAGCTTTTAGTCGCTTTTCCTTAACAACTGACACTACCTCAGGAATAACATCACCGGCACGCCTGACAATAACCGTGTCACCAACACGCACATCTTTGCGCTCAAGCTCATCCATATTATGCAGAGTGGCATTTGATACCGTAACACCGCCCACAAACACGGGCTCAAGTCTGGCAACCGGAGTGACTGCACCGGTACGGCCGACCTGCCAGTCAACATTCATGACCCGGGTTAGTTCTTCTTGTGCCGGAAATTTGTGTGCAATTGCCCAGCGAGGTGCGCGTGCAACAAAGCCTAATTCAGCCTGCTGAGCCAGGTCATTAACTTTGTATACAACCCCGTCAATTTCATAGTCCAGCTGACTTCTGCGTGCACCAATCTGCTGGTAATAATCCAGGCACTCCTCAACCCCACTAACAACTTTATTTTCAGGGCACACAGGAAAACCTAAATCTGCCAGCACTAACAGCACATCACTGTGAGAGCCCGGCAGCTCTATGCCTTCATAAGCACCCACACCATAGATAAATATATCCAACGGGCGTTCAGCAGCAACGGTTGAATCAAGTTGCCTGAGGCTACCCGCTGTTGCATTGCGTGGGTTAGCAAAGGTTTTCTCACCTCGCTGGCGTGCCATTTTATTCAGTGCCTCAAAACCCGCACTTGGCATAAATACCTCACCCCGCACCTCAAGAAGGCTCGGCACTGTTGTCCCTTTAAGTATTTTTGGCAGAGAATTGATAGTGAGCACATTATGAGTCACATCCTCGCCCGTACGGCCATCTCCTCGTGTTGCAGCCACAACCAGCTTACCCGCCTCATACCGTATACTGATTGCCATGCCGTCCAGTTTTGGCTCGACTGAATAATGAACCGGTTCTGTTTGCTGCAACCGGTCCAGCACACGCTGATTAAACGCTCCTAATTGCTCATCACTGAAAGCATTATCAAGAGACAGCATGGCAATACTGTGTTTAACAGGAGCAAACTGCTTTTGTGCAGCACCGCCAACCATTTGGGTTGGGGAGTCTTCTGTCAGTAATTCAGGAAATTCTGCTTCAAGCTCCCTGAGCTGCAGAAATAAACGGTCATATTCAATATCCGGAATTTCCGGGTCATCAAGTTCATAGTAACGCCGATTATGGTGTCTAATTTGGGTGCGCAACTCTACAACCAGATTCTGCTTATCTGCCGGTACGGTCATCGCTCAGGTATCAGTCGATAAATGCTGGCGGATAGCAGACTGATTGTGATGTCGCAGAAACTCAATAACTTCTTCACGCATATACCGCTCTCGCTGCATACTCATTGCACTACCCTGCTCATCCACCAGATTTCCTTCAATTTGCTTGGCGATATCACGCGCAACTGCAAGCATGTCGTCAAATAATGTCACGCCATCCTCAGGAGCAGGCAAAACCATAAATATACTAATACCAAGGTATTGTGATTCTTTAAGGTTACTTAAATCAAAGGAACCAGGCTCAACAAGGCTGGCCACGCTATACCTGATTCGCTGTTCATCCGACATACAATGAAAAATATCAAACTGACCATGCTGGAGACCTGCACCCCTTAGCGCCAGGATAAGTTCCTCAGCAGGAAAGTGTGCGCCTGGCATCGGCATAATGCGTGCAGTAACTATTTTAGAATCTTTGGCCAGCGGTGGTGGCTTTGGGGGACTTACAGGTTCTTGTGGCGCTGGCTTTATCTGTTCTTCTGGCTTGACCTTACTCTGCAAGGTTGGAATTCTGGACAGACCTTTAGGCAGACGAAAGCGTACTGACAGCAGACCACGGCTGTAGGCAAAAACCAGGGCAATTATAATGACCCCTATCAGTAACAGAACCCATCTAAATGGCTCCACCTTGGTAACTCCCGGGTCGTACCTAGCTAACCAACAAGCTCAACAGCTTCGTCTATATCAACAGACACAAGACGCGATACACCTGGCTCACTCATTGTAACGCCCATAAGTTGTCCAGCCAGTTCCATTGTTACCTTGTTATGGGTAATAAACATGAACTGCACATTGGCAGACATCTCACGCACAATCTCACAAAAACGAGCAACATTAGCATCATCTAAAGGTGCATCAACCTCATCAAGCAGACAGAATGGTGCCGGGTTTAATTCAAATATAGAAAACACCAACGCTACAGCTGTCAACGCCTTCTCACCACCTGACAGTAAGTGAATACTGCTGTTGCGCTTACCCGGCGGTTGCGCCATCACAGTCACACCTGCATTCAGCGGGTCATCACCTTCCATGCTCATGTAAGCATGACCACCACCAAAGAGACGTGGGAAAATACGTTTTAAACCCGCATTAACATTCTCAAACACTTCCTGGAAACGAGCACGTGTTTCGCGATCTATTTTACGGATTGCCTTCTCGAGGGTCTCTAAAGCTCCTGTAAGATCCTCATATTGCTCAGCCAGATATTTGGCTCGCTCTGACTGTTCATCAAATTCCTCGATCGCAAGCAGGTTAACAGTACCAATTCGATCCAGCCGTCGGTACACCTTATCAAGCTTAGCCTGCCATTCATCAACACCGCATTCTTCCGGTAGATCCTTTTGCACAGAGTCCAGATCCAGACCTGTCTCTGCAAACCTCTCTGCAATGCCTTCGCGACGAATCTCCAGTTCACGTACCACCATCCGATGACTATCAACAAGCTCACGCGCATTGGTGACCAGCTTATCCTGCTCAGAACGCCGTGATTCATGTGTACGTAGTTCATTATTCACACGCTCAAGTGACTCATGCTTATTACGCAACTCATTATCAACAGCAACTTTAAGACTCAATTGCTCCTGCAGTTTCTCCTGCAGTTCATTAAGCGGCTCTGAACCCTGCTGCAAATGGCCATTGAGTGTTACAACCCGCTCATTAAGTTGCTGGCGCTGTGCCAGAGCTCGTTCCAGAGTGGTGGTTGCCGAATCTCGAGAAGAACGTTGTGACTGCACCTCAATAGTCATTGACTGGTAATGCTCACGATCAGCCTCTGCTTCTTGGCGGATAACTTCTATGGCCTCAAGCAACTCCTGCTGCTGTGCTTTTAACCCAGTCTCACGTTCTATAAGCTGTGAACTCTTGTCTTTGGCACCTGACAAACGACTATGTGAGTCACGTACTGACTGCTCAACACCCGAAATTTCATCTTCTATACTCTGACTGTCTTCACCAAGAGCCAATGCCCTTTGACGAGATTTCTCCAAAGTGTCACGTAAATTTGCTAATGATGCTGCCGCTGATGCATGTTCTTTACCTGCAACACTCTGAGTAACCTGCAACTGCTTACGCATTGCCTCAAAACGTTCAATCTCAGTACGTGCACTGTCACGTTGCTCCGTTAAGCGCTCAACCTGTTTCTCAAGGCTACGTATAGAGACTTCCACCTCACGTATTTCCTGCTCACGACTTAATAAGCCACTATTTTCAGCATCACGTCGTGACACCCTGACCCAGGTTCGACTTACCCAGACACCATTCGGCGTAATAACAGATTCACCTGCACCAAGCTTGCTACGAAGTTGCAGGGCTTCATTTAATGAATCAGCCGTATATACACGGGCCAGCATCTCAGCAGCAGGGCCAGCATTACTAACCTGAGCCAACAAGCAACCTTGCTGTGCCTCTTCAGCATATTTCAGTGGGTCATCCTGAAATAAGAGAACATTACTATCAGGCAAATGATTCAGATATGAGTCAAATTGATCAACTGATACTGCCTGAAGAAAATCACCCAATACCGCCTCAACAGCGAGTTGCCATGGCCCGGCAACCTTCATTTTCTGTGCCAGCCGTGGATGACTATTCAGATTATTTTCAGCCAGCCACTTAACGGATTTATCTTCATCACCACCCAATGCTGCCTGTTGCAAAGTCTCTAATGCCGTTAACCTGGCTCGTGAAGAATCAAGTTCTCCGCGTGCATTATCCAGCTCACTAACAAAAGCCTGCTCTTGTTCACGCTGGCTGGCTAACCCAGCATCAGCCTCCTGTAAATGGCGGTTTACTTCCTGTTCTTTTTCACTAAGCTCTGTTTCAATGCGTACCTGTGCAGCAAGCTCTTCTTCTACTGCATCCAGGGAGATCGTCCCGCGTTCAGATTCAAGGCTTTCACGACGACCCTGTAGCTGAGCCTGCTGAGTCTGCAGGTGCTCAATACGAGCGTGCTCAACTTCAGCCGTACGTCGCGCTTCATTTAGTTCATCACTAAAAGCATTCCAATTTTCTTGCCAGTGCGCCAGCTCAGCCTCACATTGAACCTGTTTGGCCGATGAGGCTTCCATAGTCATCCGAATACCATCAAGGCCAGGAGTTAATTCCGCTAGTTGTGTTTCCAGCTGTTTAAGCTGCGCTTCATCATCATCAATTTCACTACTAATATCATTTAGCAGCCTGTTCGCTTCCTCAAGATCAAGCTTTTGCCGTTCACGGGTAGCACGATTGTGTTCAATAGCCTGCTCAAGGTGGGAAATCTCAAGGTCAACTGAGTAATGCCTTGCTGTAGTCGCATTTACCTCATCACTACTTAATATCTGCGCCTGCCGAGCCTGCTCGATATCTGCTTCAATCTTACGCTGGCTGGCAATGGCTGATTCAAGTGCGGTTTGCTTGCGCTCAAAATCCATACGCTCATTCTGAGTCTCAGAATCAAGCGTTTGCAGGTTAATCGCCAGCAATTCACCTTCAAACTGCCGCTGCTCAACCTTTAGTACCTTATGCCGTTCAGCAGCACGTGCCTGTTTTTCCAAATGTCTGATCTGGTTATCAACCTCCTCACGCAGATCATTCAACCTATCAAGGTTATCGCGGGTATGGCGAATTCTATTTTCAGTTTCCCGGCGCCGTTCCTTGTACTTTGATATTCCGGCAGCCTCTTCAAGATGAGCACGCATATCTTCTGGCTTCGCTTCAATAAGCCTGGAAATCATGCCCTGCTCTATAATTGAATAACTGCGTGGACCAAGGCCCGTACCCAGGAAGATACCCGTAATATCCTTACGACGGCAGCGTACATTATTCAGGAAATACTGCGATTGACCATCACGAGATACTGTACGTCGAACTGAGACCTCACCATAACGCGCAAACTGACCACCAATAGCACCATCTGCATTATCAAAATAAAGCTCAATTGAGGCGGCACCAACCGGTTTCCGATTTGCCGAGCCATTAAAAATGACATCTGCCATTGAATCACCACGCAGGTTCTTGGCAGATGACTCCCCCATTACCCAGCGTATGGCATCTATAACATTTGATTTGCCGCAACCATTAGGCCCTACGATCCCCACCAGGTTGCTAGGCAACAAAATAGACGTCGGATCAACAAAGGATTTGAAACCAGAAAGTTTGATTTTGCTCAATCGCATAATTTTATGAATCGATCACCTGCACAAGCGTCACACCAGCCTGCCGGCTGATTTGTCACTGCAACTGACCTGGTGGTCTCCCCAGCTCATTATCTGTTATTTTATTCATACACCCATCATGGTCGCCATCAGAACCATAGTGTAAAGTAGCCAACTACTCATCACACTTGTCTAAAATCACGCCAATAAGGCATATAAACTCATGAATACGCAGGATCAGAACTCCACAACACGCTCCCCCCGCAGGGAACTAGAGACGTTCAACAACCCTAACCCAGGGCGGGATTATAGCATCCGAATTCGAATCCCGGAGTTCACATGTCTGTGCCCCAAGACTGGCCAGCCGGACTTCGCCACCCTATTCCTTGACTATATACCTGAAGAGGCCTGTGTGGAACTGAAATCCCTCAAACAGTACATCTGGTCATTCAGGGATGAGGGCGCATTCCATGAAGCCATCACCAACGCCATCCTGGACGACCTCATCACAGCCATGGACCCGCGCTATATAAGGCTTACCGCACGGTTTAACGTCCGTGGTGGTGTCTACACGACCATTATTGCGGAACACCGCGCCGCTGACTGGTCTCCAGCAGCCCCAGAACTGATTCCGCCCTCTGTACCAGACCCGAACATCACCTGAAGCAAGGCTCCGAGGCAGGATAAAAATATGACTCATAAAGGTACTTCCCTGAGCCACATCTATATGTATAATCGCTGCCTTTTGTGGGTGCCCCAATAGGGGCTAGAGCAGGGTAAAAAGCATGGCTGCACGAAAGAAAGTAAACAAGAAAACTACCAAGAAGTCATCTAAAAAGAAGACTTCAAAGAAAAAGGTGAGCAAGAAAAAACCTGCTAAAAAGAAAGCAAGCAAGAAAAAAGTACCGAAGAAGAAAGTCAGCAAAAAGAAGGTAAGCAAGAAAACTACCAAGAAGTCATCTAAAAAGAAGACTTCAAAGAAAAAGGTGAGCAAGAAAAAACCTGCTAAAAAGAAAGCAAGCAAGAAAAAAGTATCGAAGAAGAAAGCGATAAAGAAAAAGGTGAGCAAGAAGAAAGCGATAAAGAAAAAGGTGAGCAAGAAGAAAGCGATAAAGAAAAAGGTGAGCAAGAAAAAGCCTGCTAAAAAGAAGCCTTCCAAGAAAAAGGTTGCCAAAAAAGTAAGCAAAAAGAAGGTCGCAAAAAAGACTCCGGCAAAGGCCGCTGAGCC
>JAAERX010000153.1 GCA_024229935.1 Gammaproteobacteria bacterium
ACCACCGCATTACCTTGTCGCCCCGTAGCCCCACCAACCAGAATTATTTCCGGCTCACTGTTAACGGGTGTTGAGGCACAACCAGCCCCAAGCAAAACCAGCCCCCATAACAAAAAATTCATAAATTTAAGCATCAATACCCATCCTTCTGGCACCGGTAAATCTCAATATATACATATTGCTCAACAAAGTGCATCTCAGCGTTTTATACTCAGACCATGCGAATAATCAACCACATCACCATCTTACTCCTCCTGACTACGGCAGGCTGTTCATTCTCCGGTACAGATTCATCTTTACCTTATGAATTTAGTGACTGTGAAGACTGTCCAGATATGGTCATGTTGCCAGCAGGCAGTTACCTCATGGGAACAGCTGTTGCAGACCGTCTGATCGACCCACGAACAGGAAGGCCTGCCACAAACGATGGCCCACAACATGAAGTTCATATCCACACCCCATTTGCAATTGGCAAATTTGAAGTAACTGTTGCTGAATTCCGTACGTTTATTACCGAAACCGGTTACATACCCCTTGATCGCTGCATGGAATTCAGTAAAAGGGATTCATTTGAAATTCGTACTGACATTACCTGGGATAACCCAGGCTTTGAACAAGCTGAAACAGCACCTGCTGGCTGTATTTCATACTTTGATGCAGAAGCCTACGTAAACTGGCTAAGCAATAAAACAGGCAAAGCCTATCGACTGCCTACAGAAGCAGAGTGGGAGTATGCCGCACGTGCCGGGTCAATAACGCCCTACCACTGGGGCAATAATGCTGCTGAGGCATGCAAATATGCCAATATTCGCAGCACAGGGGCATATGCCATCAGCAAACGTCAGGCACAGGCAGATAAAGCAAAAGGCTTCTCCTGTGATGATGGTGCAGCACAATCATCTCCGGCAGGTAGTTACCGGGCCAATGATTTTGGCCTGTATGACATGCAGGGCAATACTTGGGAATGGGTGGCAGACTGCAATCATAAGAATTATGACAATGCACCTGAAGATGGTAGTGCATGGCTCAATACCAAAGCCTGTCGCTTTGGGGTTATTCGGGGTGGGTCGTATCTGAACCTGGTGGAACGCTCTACCACTACTGTACGTGCCGGTCGGCCACGTTCTGGTGGTGCTACTAATATGGGTTTCAGGGTTGCCCAGGGCGATCATAAGAACAACAGTATTACTACTGCAGTTGCTGTTACCTTTAGTGCTCGTGCTGATATCAGTGAGGCTGCATTACTGTTTGCAGATAATTGTGCAGCCTGCCATCAAAGTCCTGAAGGCTTTGAGGGGCTCTATGGTGAAGATCAAGATGCGCTGGTTACAACCATTCGTGATGGTGGCAACAATAGTATGAGCATGCCCTCATTCGCAGACAGACTGACAGACACGGAAATTGAAAAACTAGCCACATACCTGCGTCAGGTGAACGGCTGGAAATAAAGCTACAAATAAACGACTGCAAAGAACAATTTTTAAAATACAGCAATCCAGTCGGCCGCCATACCTTCAGACAGCACACATTCTTCTGCAATTAAACGCGCGCTGATTATCTCCATATTGGCTTCTGCATGACGGTCTCGCTGCAGCATAGCCAACATCCACCGCTTATAGGTTTCTGCATTATTTTGCTCAAGCCCCTCAGCATTTGCATACATGACACCCACATGGTGCGCCATCATAGTCAAATACTGCTCTGGGTCACTGGTTTGCCAGCGCCGCAATGGTTTGATAGCTTCACTTACCATAGTCAATTCTTTACAGCAGTCTATATAAAGGAACCCGCATGTCCAAACCTCTATCTCGCCGGCACTTTATGAACCAGGTCGGTATCGGCGCTGCTTCAGCCGCCGCCCTGTCAGCCACTGGCTGTGCCAGCATGAGCAGCACCAATAGTGACCCAGCTGCTAGTGATCCAGCTGCCAAAAAATCACTAACCGGCCCTTACCTGGATGTACTAAACAGTACCGAAGACAACATGATTGCCTTCGCACGCCTGCAGGGCAACCTGGATACCACCAAAACCAAATACGGCTGGTACAAAGGTATGGTCTCTGCCGTCATGCCTAATAAAGCAGTCAAAGACCTTTTCATAATGGAAGGCTTTTCCTGTGCACGCCTGATACCCAAAGAAGATGGTATCGGCTATCACAAGGTATTACGCGAGGTTGGCTTTTACCGTGAACAACGCTTTGGCCGTTCTGGCAAAATTATGAGCACATGGAAAAACCCATTCACGAAAGAAGTTGTAGATGTTGTTCCAATTGCAAACGATCCATTTAACTACGACATCACACCCTTCTTTCCTGAGCCACCAAACTATGGTGGCCTAAACACAGGTAAACCATTCCCCAAGATTCCACTCAAGCTCCCATGGGAACCGGCAATTTACAATAACAACGTACGTCTTGATACACATATACACCTGTACTACGAGAACGCACTAAACCCCAAAAAGTGGCCACGTGAGTCTTCCGGCAAAATGAATCGCGTTACCGAATCATTCCTGTATAACATCGACCTTGATGATCTACAGGATCCGAATCAGACCACCACTAAATACAATGGTTCATGGATGCGTATTACGCCCTGGCTACCCTGGATGCTAATGGGTCAGACTGACGGGCATATTGTTTACCAGTCCTACATGGGCACAGTGGACAGCCTAGACCTGTTACCGGAAGATTTGGTGGCAGCAGCCAAAGCCATTGACCCTAAATATCTGGAAGCCCCAACTGAAGTATACGGACCAAGCCTGTCATCACTGGAGCGTTATGCAATTGAGCAGACTCCAGCACCAGAATAATAAAAAGCATTAACGTAAGAAAAAAAAGCCCGCATATGCGGGCTTTTTTATATATACCATTAATTAACTCACTGACTTTTTGCCGGCTCTATGTCCTGCACAATAATTTCATCCAACCCAACTACTCAAACGCTATCCATCAGATGATGCTACTGCAAACTACCAATATAGCAGGGGCAAGTAGAGAAGCAAAAAAAGGCGCTACTATGTAAGCAGCTCCAGCTCAGGCGGCTCTGAGTCTTCAATTTGCTCAAGCAAATCAATTGCAATATTTACAAAATCACTATCAGTGATAATCCCAACCAGTTTTTTATCTACCACAACAGGCAAACAACCGTAACGCTGGGTACGAATACAAATTGCTGCCTTACGCAGATTTGTCATAGGGCTTGCCGTACAGACATCACGAACCATAATTTGACCCATGGTGATCTCTTCAGGGCGAATCTTTTCTTCATCTGAATGCAGACTCGAGCCTAACGCACCTAAAACATCACGATGACTAACCAGACCGATTAACTCACCTCTGGGCTTTACAATGGGAATATGGTGATAGCCATACCTCGCCATCATATCGAGCGCCTTATCCAGTGTGTCATTTTCTGACAACCCCTGATCCACTGGGGTCATCATGTCCTTAACTAGCATCATTAATACAAACCTTTATAAAAGCCATGGCAACAATATTCTGCTCACTAAACAGCAACTATGAGGGATAACCGAAGCGACCACAAAAAAGCCCGCAAAAGCGGGCTTTTTGCAATTACTTAATATAAGCAATGACTATAGTTTATCTGCATTCTCACCAAGATAACTGGCCACACCATCGGGCGTTGCCGTCATGCCTGCATCACCAGACTTCCAGTTAGCAGGACATACTTCACCATGCTGCTCATGAAATTGTAATGCTTCTGTAAGGCGAATCATTTCATCTATATTTCGACCCAGCGGCAGGTCGTTAACAATCTGATGGCGCACATTACCAGCCTGATCTACAAGAAAGCTGCCACGATAAGAAACGCCACCACCTTCAACTTGTACGCCATAGTCCCGACAGATGGAATGTGACACATCTGCCACCATTGTGTACTTAACTTCACCAATACCACCTTTGTTAATAGGTGTATTACGCCAGGCGTTATGCGTGAACTGTGAGTCAATAGACACACTAAATACCTCACAGCCCAGCTTGTTCAGTGCATCAGTGCGGTGGTCGAGCGCAATCAGCTCAGAAGGACATACAAAGGTAAAGTCCAGCGGATAAAATACTAACCATGCATACTTGCCAGCACGGGCTTTAGTGAAATTAAGGTCTCCTACTATTTCACCATTACCCAAAACAGCAGCTGCAGTAAAATCGGGGGCGGGTCTTCCTACCAATATGCTCATCTGATTAATCCTTATTAATTATTTCAAAGCCCGTCAGGACAACACCCTGCAGGGTTAAAATCCGGGACAACAATCTACAGTGGGTACGATTTGGAATCAATATAAAAACGCCTGATGACGGCATAAACCATCATCAGGCGCACTCTGCAGACAGCAAGATTTATAGGTATATGCTACTAATCTGCCAACAGCGGCAATGGTTCATTTTCAGCAGCATACACACTAAAGCTTGAATCATTCTTTCCACCCCAGCTGTCTGGAGCTGGCGCCTGGAAAAAGTCTGGTAAGTGTTCCCGGGTATGCTTTACCAGTGCTTCTGGCAACTTATCAACCGTACCGTTCTTTGCCATAAAGGTGCGGTAGATAAGCTGACCATCAGCCTGCCCCTGACGCATCCAGGGTAACCATGGCCCAACCCGTGTCCAAGTCCCAGCATAGTGAGCACTGGTTAAATCATCATTCTCCAGCTCAGACAAACTAACTACCCGCTGAAAGATTTCCGCAATACGTAGCACCTTACCTGCTGATTCACGTGGCCAGGTTTCAGGGTCCAGTTCGTTCGGAAAGGCAGTATGCACCTCAAAAGTAGACATGACTGTATCATCCAGAATATCCCAACCCAGCGGCAGAGGCACTTCCATCAGGGTGCCATCAAAATCCATCTCTATAGCTGTACCAAATTTTTCACTCACAATCAGATGAGCATTCACGGTCAGATTATGAATCGGACTAACTTTACAGATTTCTTTGGTATACGGATTTTTCCACTCATCCAGAAACTCACCCGTTTTAGGGTCAGTATAAAATGCGCATTCGCGATTAAAAATTCTGAATGAACCATCGGCCTGCGGCTCACACCGAAGCACACCAAAACCCTGCACCCCTACTAATGGCTTCAGCGGGCGATCACGGCGTGTATCACCAAAGATTGTGCCGCCAAACCAGCCAGCTGTTTCCTTAGTGGGATCCAAGTCACCTGTCATCTTTACAAAGGATCGCAGGCTCTGTTTAGGGTCACTAAAGTCAATCGGTACCCGATTTACTTTTGTTTCTGGACCTGCAGGCGCACAAGCACTGGCCATAAGGCCAGCACCGGCAGCCATACCGCCTATACCCATAAAAGACTGCAATGTTTCACGGCGACTACGTGGCTTATTTGCCCAGTTATCATTCATAATTTTACTCCGGAGCTATATTTATACGGCAGATTTATTGGCACTGTCAGAAAATGCTGGCATAACCTGTTCACCAATCAGTTTAATTGAGTCTTCAGGTTTATCATACAAGCGTAATGCAATATCTGTAAGCCCTGCAGCCTCAAACTTCTTAATACGATCAATTTCATGACCTATATCTTTAATTGCTGAGGTTGCTGAACACTGATCAACCAGTCGGTCGAGAATATCCTTCGACACGCTGGTAATATTCGGATCACGCTTATAAAAAGCCTGATTAATATCCATTATATTGTCATACACCACCTGCATATCCTCTTTCGGCAAAATATCCTGATGGTAAAACTGCGGCCAGGGCGTAGCGCGCATAGCCAACCAGATACGCGCCTCAGCCCGGGCAGCTTCCTGGTCTTCTTTGACATGCCAAGCCCAGAAATTCAGTAACCTGAAATCCGTGGCATCACGACCAATACTTAACTGCTCTGATTTAATTGTCTCGTTAATTCGTGCAACATGGTGCGGCAAATGATCCCCTACGAAAATACCCTGTGCATACTTGGCACTGGACTTAATCATTTGTGGCCCGCCGGCACAAACAAATACATCAGGCGACGGTTGTGTCACCCATGAGGAGTGATAGTACATAACATTGTACATACTGCCTTTGTAGGTAACCGGCTCACCGGTAGCTGCCTGTTCAATAATCTCAGTGCATTCACGTGCGGCAGTAACACGGCGTTCCGCCTTAATCCCCATCGCTGTTGAAGTACCACCATCACCCGCACCCACACCTATCTGAGCGCGGCCACCAGAAATTTCATTTAGGGTTAGCAAAGCATTTGCCATTTTCAGCGGATGCAATTCATAAGGAGAAACCGCTACCGGCCCAAGCTTGATCGTATCGGTGGTCCGAGCTGCTTCAACAAAATTAATAAAGGGGTCACGTGAGTCATGCATATTCGACGCCCAGACTCCAGCCATGCCATAGCTCTCAGCAAGCCGCGCTAATTCAGCAATTTTTAGGTGTGAGTTGTTAGCCTCAATAATGATGTGAAACTTCATGCATCCTCCTCAGGCAATATCAGAAAACCATCCATTAAGCGGGCGCTTAAACAGGCAAAATAAATTTATTCTTAATTTCTTTAGCCGATTAGTTACCGACTGCGTTCAAAGAAGCGCTGGGTAACAAGAGCGCCTATCATATCGCCCTCAACGTTCACCGCGGTACGTATTGTATCCAGCGGCCGCTCTACAACCAATAGGATACCAATAGCCTCCAATGGGATACCGGCCCCTAGCAGCACCATCTGCATACCTGCCATAGACCCAGAAGGCATGCCCGGTGCGCCTATGGAGGACATCATGGCCATAAAGAACACAGTCACCATACCAATCGTATTCAGATCAATACCAAACAAGTAAGCAAGAAATACCGCGGCAATGCCCTCATACAGGGCAGTACCATCCATATTCATAGTTGCACCTAATGGAAATACAAAACTGGTGACGGTATCTGACACACCCAGTTCTTCCTCAGCTGTTTGCATACTGATTGGCAGTGTGGCCGAACTGGAGGAGGTTGCAAAGGCAACCATCAAAGGTTTAGCTGCCTTGCTAAAGAAATGCCGGATATTCATACCAGCAAATACTTTACCTATTAACGGCAGAACTATAAGCCCGTGTATAAGAGTGCCACCTACCACTACCGCACAGAAACCCAGCAGCGAATTAACAAGTGTCCCACCACTTTTTAGGGTTACATCAAAAATAATTGCAAAAATCCCGAACGGTGTAACCAGAATCACCCACGAGAGAATTTTGTGCAGAAAGATATTGATATGATGCACAGATTTTATAAGCGGGCTGTCATTTGGCACTACCAGCAGCATCGCTAAACCAATAAGAAAGGCATTGGTCGCTATAGCCAGAATATTCAGGTTTGCCAAAGCTGAAAATGGATTGGTAAATGCTGTCAGCAGTATCTGCTTAAAAACCTGTGTGAGTGAACCACTTTGCGTGTCAATCAACTGTGCAGGCGCCATATAATTACCGGACTGCACTACCGTTTCAACGGTGATCCGCTCAACATTGCCCACCCACGGGTGCACGAAAAATACCATGGTGAGACCAATGCAAATTGCAATAAAGGTGGTCGCTAGGTAATACAGTATGGTAATACTGCCAAGGCTCCTAAGTCGGGCCGCATCACCTATATGCAGTAAGCCACCAATCAGGGAAAAAAAGATTATAGGAGCAACCAGCATTTTGAGCAGCGCCAGGAAACTGCTCTTCATAAGGACCAATAGTTCATAAAAGGCCGGTGGTGATAGCGCATCCACCCACAACGGATCACCAAACCACAGTGCCCCACAATAACCAGATATCGCCGCAATGACGACCCAGAAGGTCAGATTTTTTGTCAATTTGCCCAGCAGGATTCCCCTTTTCAGATATGCTTAACTATGGCTGTTTAAGTACAGACGGGCAAATCAACAAATGCCTATAATGCCCACTTGCGCGCACTATGGACATGACACACTCGGAAATCAGTTATGGGTCGCTGGAAACCTCCTCCCCCAAAATCATCACCCTATATCACTTCCACCGGTTTTGAAGCCCTGCGGGAAGAGCTGAAGATGCTGTGGCTACGCCGCCGTGATGTCGTTAAAGCATTAAGTGCTGCTGCTGCTGAGGGCGATCGCTCTGAAAATGCAGAATATATCTACCGCAAAAAGGAACTCGGCGGCATTGATTACAGAATACGTTATCTGCAAAAGCGGATGCCCAATCTAACTGTGGTCACAGATAATCCCACCACTGAAAGGGTATTCTTCGGCGCCTGGGTCTCACTTGAGAAAGAAGATGGTGAGGAAGTTGAATACCGCATCGTCGGACCTGATGAAACCGATACCAAAACTGGCTTTATCAGCATGGACAGTCCACTGGCTAAAGCCCTGCTTAAGAAATCTCTTGATGATGAGGTCACTCTAACCTTGCAAGGTGAGCGTACAGACTATCTCATCACAGGTATTCGCTATAACTGATGCAGATATCAGCAAGCGTATAATATGAGGCCAATGAATAAGAATACTGCATATTGTGTTGCTGCCCTGTATCGCTTCGTAGCACTCAATGACTACATTGCACTGCGGACACCCTTACAGGCCAAACTAAAGCAGCTACATATCTGCGGCACCCTACTGCTTGCTGCAGAAGGCATTAATGGCACGGTTGCTGGCAGAGAAGTCGATATAGACACCCTACTCAACTGGTTGGTAACAGCTGACTGCTGGCAGAACCATCTTATTGGCATCGAAGTTAAAAAATCCTGGACAGACAAACGACCATTTACCCGTAGTAAGGTCAAACTGAAAAAAGAAATTGTCACTATGGGCATTGAGAACATAGACCCCAATAAATCAGTTGGTACCTATATTGAGCCTGCCGACTGGAATCAATTAATTAGTAACCCGGATGTCATTACCATAGACACCCGAAACAACTATGAAGTCCAGATTGGTTGCTTTAAAGATGCTATCAACCCACAGACCAGAACTTTTCGTGAATTTCCAGGCTATGCTCAGCGTGAGCTTGACCCAATAAAGAATAAAAAAGTCGCTATGTACTGCACAGGTGGTATTCGTTGTGAAAAATCTACCGCCTACATGAAAAGCCTGGGCTTTGATGAGGTCTACCACCTTAAAGGCGGAATCCTAAAGTACCTGGAAGAAATCCCACGTGAAGAATCACTTTGGGAAGGTGAATGCTTTGTCTTTGATGAACGAGTTGCAGTTAATCATGACCTGCAGCCAGGCCGCTACATTCAGTGTCATGCCTGCCGGATGCCCTTAACAGCCGATGACTGCAAAAACGAGCTCTATACACAAGGTGAAAGCTGCCACTATTGCCATGATACAACCACCCCCGAGCAGAAACAGCACTATCGGGAACGACAGAAACAGGTACTTCTGGCCAAAGAACGAGGTGAAGAACACCGAGGAGATGCTGCAGCTGAAACCCTGCAGCAACGTAAAGCAGCAAAGCAAGCACTAAAAGAAGCTCAACGCAAAAACTGACAGTACTATTTCAGATACCACAAAATACTAGTATGATTAAAGGCTAACTAAAAATATAACTATCAGGTGTATTTACGTTTATGAAAAATCTGTCCTTCACTAAAATATTTTTTATCACACTAGTTGCATGCTCCATCCCAATGTACGCATTTATCAAGTTCATTGCTGGCGATCATATTTTTCCAACCACTGGTCCGGTAAATGCAGTGGCTACTGCCGTTATCATCTCAATGCTTCCGGCACTGCTGATTGGTATCTGGTGGTGGAATTTACAGTACCAGGATGAGATGGACGACTAGTGTTTTAGCTATCCAGCAATTCCAGGATAGAATCTCAACGCTATTGGAAGCTTGATGCACATTAATTGCAGTGACTGACGCACCAAAAATAAATGACCACGCACAGTGGATAGAAGAAAACATACGCTCATATTCAGAGCCTGCAGCTATAACGCTTTCAAATTTTGAAGTGGACTGGAAAAGCCTGACGGGCAGTTTCCGCATATCACTGGACGACGAATTGCTGGACAAGCGTTTTGGTTTTGCGCCAGATGCCGAAGGCAACTGCGGATTTTCAATACCCTTAGTGCATTCCCCTCTTACCTTTCCAACAGTACTCGCAACGGTCAATCTAACTGACAGCACAAAGGATGCAATAACTCATGCGTTACAACGTTCTGTACCACGTGTTAAATCTTTTAGATTTCTCTCATCTATATTAATCATACTAAAACTTCACAAGGGGTATTGCATCAACATGCCTGTTAACCGCACCTAAGCGTTGTGCAGTTAATCACTTACAATAAAAGCATCACTTTGCCAACCGTCAGAAGGGTGACCGACCTAATAGATCTGAAATCAGCGAGACCTTGGCCATCATGGTAACCATGATGTAGAAGGTCAACACAGTTGCCACCATGGCACGGATTCCACCGCTAATCATCCCGTGCATGGGCTTATCAGCATTATGATTACGTGCATAGCGGATAACATCCGGCACTACACTGATTGCACACATGATCCAGAATGATACATAAGCATCCCAGGCCCACGGCGCACCTGCGAGTCCACCCCAGTTCTCTACAACCATCAGCCCTGCCACAGGCGTAATGACTGCCATAGGCCCGGTAACAGACAAACAGAGTATGCGCATATGTCCCCGCGCCCAGATACCAAACTCCAGTGGCTGAGTCCGGCGTATACGCAAAGACCAAATATTACTAAAAAAGGTATGCCCCACAAAAGCAAAGGCGGCAAATTCATGCACAACAAGTGTAGGAATATAGGGAAATACCTGAGGAATCCGAAAGCCAAATAACGGCAAAGCACCTACAGCCATGATCAGCACATAAATAAACAACCAAAAATACTTTTGGGGGTCAGCATCAATCTCAGTATCAGCAGTAATAGTAGAAGTATTCAATGTAAGGAACCTATTTTAGCTTTGTCTTAGCAGTCTATTTCCTGCAATTTACGCTTGGAATGCTGGCAACACACGTTCACCAATAATTTTTATTGCAGCTGCCTGGTCTTCATGCAACTTGAATGCAACTTCATCCAGACCTATATCCCTATATCTACGCAGTGTTTCTATATGTTTATCAACATCAGCATGATCACCTGACATCGACAGGTTATCCACCAGCTTATCAACTATGCCAGCCGGAACACCTTCTATAACATCCGTTTTCTGCTTATAGGCCTTGAAAATATTTGCCCGATTCTCATCAACAATCTGACATTCTTCTTCATTTAAAAATGTACTAAGGAACCAGAGGTCCAGCATACCGCGTAGTGCCAGGTGACGTTTTGCTTCGCTTGATGATTTCTCCTTGTCTTCTTTAACGTGCCAGGCAACAAGACAACTAACACTCACATCTTCTCTGCTTCGCCCATGAGACTCGAGTTTTTCTTTTATAAGTTGCAAACTTGAGCCCAGGCGTTCTTCAGTCGTATCGCCCAACATGATGTTATCAACCATGTCAGTGGCCATATCTGTCATTTGTTCTTTGTTGGCGCCTATGTAGATTTTAGGTGGCTTATCTGTTGCCCATTTTGGCTGATAACCCCATACCTGAAAAATGTCACCCTTATAGTTAAGTGGCTCATCAGGGTTAGCGCCTTTAAGTATCTCAACGCATTCACGAGTCCGGCCGACCATCCGCGAAAAATCCATACCCATAGCAGCATTTACACCTGTGGGCCCACCCGTCAGTATATTTGCCCGGCCACCACACAGTTCATTCAAGCTGTCCAGCGCTTTTGAAATTTTGTACGGATGCATTTCATAGGGGGTAATAACCAGCGGGCCAAGGCGAATTTTGCTTGACGCAAGTGCGAGTGGACATAGGTTAATAAAGGGGTCACGTGATGAAGGGTAATTCGAGGTCCAGACAGCATTGAGACCATAACTCTCAGCCAGCAAGCCCAGCTCACAGACTTCCTGGGGTGATGAATCGGGATCGAGAATTACATCAAATTTCATTTACTTAGCCTCTGGTTTCAATTACTAACTGCAAAAACGTTAATTCACACTGCCCCGGCAGGACAGGCAATAGGTTGAGGTATGAATGCCAACCATCATAGTTGACAGGATACTGTCATATGTGACAGTATCCTGTCAACTATGACAGCCGCTAAATCTACAGATAAGGCTACAAATGCTGCTGCCGATGCCATGGTAGAGCTCATCAGCCAAAGCTTTCGACTTAATAGCCGTCTGCTGCTTACTGCTGACAGAATGGCCCGGGATGTAGGTCTTTCCGCGGCTCGCTGGCAAGTTCTCAGCGCTATCGCACAGGCAACTGAACCGCCAACAATCTCAGCTATCGCACGCCTGATGGGACTAACTCGCCAGAGTGTGCAGCAAGTCGCTGATGCACTGGCTAAAGATAACCTGATCAACTTTGAACCCAACCCAAAACATCGGCGTGCATCACTTGTGGTTGTGACATTAAAAGCAATGAAGCTACTTAAACAACTTGATGAACAGCGATATGCCTGGGCCCGTGAAGTTGCCACTACCCTGCCAGTAACTAATATCAAGGTTGCCAATAAAGTCTTGGGTAAAGTTCGTGAAAAACTATAGAATGAGTTTTCCTTAGTTTCCCTCATAATTCTTTCCTGGTATTTTTCTTATTTTTTCTGGTTGAACAAAGCATCTGGTAAGCACACATGTCCCCCATACGAAGATTTGTCTGTTTTATTTCAGCCACCGTTTTACTGTATGGCTGTGATGCCCTTGAATATGAGGATGTATCAACAACAAAAGAATATAATTATCTGGTTGGTAAGCAGTATCAGTCTGAGGAGGATTTACTTGCCCAAGTTGTCGCCAATGAGAATAGCCATGCGCAAAGTCCTGATGAAAACAATGGAAAATTTCCTAACTATGCTGTTCTTACTCGTCCTCCCGGCATCAGCCAACTGGACACACTATTCTATGAAGCTGTGCCTTCGGGGAGTAACATTAAAATTCTCAGGGTCGAACGCTCAGAACCAACATTTCTTGGTCAATACGTTAAATATGTTGTGACCCCTCTGGATTTTCAGATCACAGGCAACCCACTTCTCAGAGTGCATCAGGAAGAGCTTAACAATAGCTTTACAATTATAGAAGATTAAACTCTACCCTGATTTGTCACTGACCTAAAGCAGGGAAACTTCCATCGCCTAACTAAAACACGCCCACGACAGAACGCCAGATGTGAACTGAGGCATATATCTCAAGAAATAGAGGCCCTTTCCACACTCTTTCGCACTTCTTCACCACGCATGTAATACGGCTTCCACAAAGTAATGGTGATAGGCACAGAAACATTCAGCCAGAATGTGGTGAACATAAGCATATAAAATACTTCAGTAGTGAAAATACTGTTTTGCACATAGGCTATATCCATCACCACAAAAGCAAGTTCAGCTCGGCCGAGCATACCAAAGCCAATCATCATGCTTTCATGGAGCTTAAAATTCCCGGTATAACGTGCGGCAAGTGCAGCAGAAAAAATTTGCGCTAAAAAAATTGATACCAGCAAAATTATTGTTTGCGGAATAACAGCAACAACAATATCCCAGTCAAAAATAATTTTCGTGCCCAGATCAACAAAAAAAACTGGGCCTACCCAGGAAAAAGCAGCATTATCAACAATAATTCGGGCTCGTTTATGCGAACTATATGCCGTCTTGGAGTCAGACATAAAATATTCTTCGCTCAGTATCAGGCCAGCCATGTATGCACCAACAGCCGGATGAAAACCAAACTCATGTGCTGCAAGGCCAACTACAAGAGCAAACAGGATAATAGTCAAAGTCGAATGCTCGCCTTTGCCTGCAGTTATTAAGTCACGTACACCATAGCGGCCAATTATTGGCAGCTTTGATATCCAGCCTGACATGTTATGGGGCAACAGAAAAACCCCAACCAACGCCACACCACCAAAGAACAGAACCGCCTTACCACCAATTAAGGCTACCGAAGCCATGCTTAATACAGCCTGCCCCGATGCCATTGGTACCAGAATAGCAACCAGTGCAAGTGAAGCAATATCATCAAGTACAGCAGAGGTCATAATGCCTGTTGCTGCCCTTGACTTACTTAACCCTAGCCCCTTTAACGAGACCATCGTTAATGACACCGCTGTTGCTGTCATCGTCAGGCCACACATAATGGCAATATTTGTATCACCATAGAAATACTGAGTAATAAAATAAGCAACAGTAAACGGCGCGATTGCACCAAAGAAAGCGATACCCCAGCTGCGTTTGATACTCCGAAGAAATGTGCGGGTATTCTCCTCAAAGCCAAGCGCAAACATTATCAGGATAATGCCAAGTTCTGCAAAATCACGAATAAATGGGGCACTCTCACTAGGCAGTATATTCAGGTTCACCATGAGGGCGCCAAATGCCAGGTAATACAGCACAGAGGTAAGACGTGTTTTAGTTGCCAGCAGGCCAGAAACAAAAACGCCAGCCCAGATAATGGCCAACTGAACAAGTGGACTCAAACCTAATACCCCCCTGAATCTATAAGACAGCTACCAAAGTAACTTTACCCTGCTTTATCCATAATAAAAACCACAAATTCTACGTAGACAAAACAGGTTTTCGGGCAAATGTCTGGTGGGGAAAAGCTAAGCATTATTACTTACTGAAGACCATCACAAAACAGTTTGTTGTCCCACACTAACTTATCAAAAACCATCCTGATCCAAATACACTGCCTACCTGACTGCATTTCACCATGGGCAATATAGTCAACCAGCATTTCTTTGCAGCACCCATAGATAAAGACCGTTCTCATAATTTTTGGCTAAACATGCACCATTTTATGGTGCAGTACCGCTGGTTAAACCCTAGCTCAACCCTGATTCATTAGGGTCTTGCTGACTTTGGCGCCAGAATAAAGATATTGCCAAAGACCGCCAGAGCCATACCTGATAAAACGTAAGCGTCCAATGGCATATCTTCTAAAATCGCAGATAATAGCAGCGCCACTACCGGCACCATAACTGCCGCATACCCAGCTCGCTCAAGACCCACCCTGCCAAGCAGGGTCAGATAACACGCAAAAGCTACCACCGATCCAAATACGGCAAGAAACAGTAACGAAGCTGTATAGCTGGGTGCAGTGTCAAAGTTAAATGCCCTGCCCTGTAACAGTGCAAGCCCGCCATTAAGTATTGCACCATAGAACATTCCCCAGGCATTCGCCTGCATAACAGGTATACGGTTTTGTTGTGCCGCCTGTGAAACAATATTACCAAATGAAGCAATGAGAGCACCCAACAATGAAAAAATTGCACCTATCACTACCGTGTCAGATAATGATACTTCCTCTATTTCTGGCCAGAAAATAATTATGATTCCTGCTATACCCATAGCTGCACCAATATAGATGCGAGGTGCGATGGTGGTGCCAAAAAATAGTCGTGCATTGAGGATATTCATCCAAATCATGGCTGAAAAACCAATTGCATTCAGTGCTGAGCTAATATAAATCTGTGCATGATAAGCAGACAGATAGTTGAGGCCGAAAAGGAACAGGCCAAGCAGAACAAAATATTTATGCGCTGCCCAGCCAAACCGCAGGGATTTGCGGCGCAACATACACCAGCTAAAGGCCAGGGCTGCAGCAAGCAAATACCGGTAGGCCAACGACACCTCAACAGCCACAACTCCAAGCTGAAACTCAATTGCGTACCAGGTTGCCCCCCAGATCAGGACAGTCAGAATAAATAGCAGAACATTAACCATCCGCGGGAGTGTACAGCCTGTATACAAGCCTTGTTAATCACCCTACACCGTACTTATGGTCATGCCTTATGGTGAATATACGCCCTGCTCTCAGCCCCTTTACCGCAGAGTGGCTATAGATATCACCACCAACCACCCTACTTTTGCTATATTTAACTGAAAGAAAACCCATAAAAAAGAGCACTCTGCCCCACAAGAAAGTGCCTCATAACAGGAAAATCTGATGCCAATATCTGATTTTGTTAGCGCGGGGAAAGGCCCGAGTAACATTTTTATTCCGCTCATTGCAATGGCTGTTTTGTTATTCAGTACCAGCGCAAATGCCGATGTACCTATTCCTGATACACAATTACTGCCACACGACCTTGGCACAGGACCAACAGACCGCAATGTACCCTTTCTCGCATGGTTTGGAGACCTCACCAAAGACGGTTATACAGAAGAAGAAATCCTGATGTCAGGCACAGCTAATATTTATGAATACACTGATGATGAGGCTCAAAGCCCTGCCCCACAGCCCACAGGTGAATCCGGCGACTATACAACCCGAGTACTAATACGGCGACCTATAGACCCTGCTAATTTTAATGGAGTGGTTTATCTTGAAATCCTGAATGCCACAGCAAGATATGATGGATCACCAATGTGGGATTACACACATCGCTCTATCATTTCCACTGGCGCAGCCTATGTTGGAGTAACCTACTCTGACACCAGCGCAAAATTCCTGCGCAATATATGGGGCACCGCTAATTATCCAGCGCCACCCAATGCACAACCACGGGATAACAGTCGCTACGCAACAATAAATATCCCAACAAGGGCCTATACATGGGATATTCTGAATCAGGCAGCAGCACTGCTAAAAGCAGATACTGACACACGTAATCCTATGCAAGGTTTTGGTGTTAATGCAATTATTACAACCGGGTACTCACAGTCTGCTCGGTATGTCACCACATTTGCAAACTCTTTCTTTCCTTCTTATTCAGAACTATCACCCTGCACAGAAAAGCTCGACACACTGGATGCATGTGAACCCGTTGTTGATGGTTATATTGTTGCTGCCGGTGGTCCAAATGCAAGCAAACTAAATGGCATTAAATCACATCAGACTGGTGACCGAAGAAATTGTGAAAATGCACTCAATAGAGAAGCAATTTGCAGGGAAGATGGAATTGAGCCCGTTGCAGATAACCCTTATGCCCATAAATTACCTAAAATCATGCGCTTTACGAGTGAATCAGATATTAAAGCAGTAAGAGTGCGTCAGGATAAAGAAGAAAATGAATCTGGCATACTTGACCAACCCTTACTAAGAACTTATGAAGCAGCGGGCACATCACATGTTGACTACTGGAGCAGCCTGCAGGGCCAGTATGTCAGTGAACATCAGTTCGGCACAATTCCTACAGGCATTGTAGAAAGTGCGTGCAGCTTACCCTTTAACCCAATCCGTACAGGGATACCGTTGTCAGCTATTCAGCATCGCCTAGCTCATTGGATTCAATACGATAAAACCCCACCACCAAGTAGCCATATGGTATGGGAAGGTGACTTTAATCAGGTTGATGAATCTTTCAACCCTATGGTCAATTGGGTTCGTGATGACGGTGATAATGATGCCACCGATGGTGACTATGGTGTGGGAGATGGCAATGCTATCGGAGGCGTACGCCCTCCACGTATTAATGTGCCTCTGGGACAATACTATGGGTCTAATTTTCTGGAAGGCCCTTATTCAATAACTAAAATATTTTGCACCGGCATATTCGGTGGTTTTGATGCGTACACACAGGATAAACTTTTACAGATTTATCGTAACCGTAGAATTTTTATTTTTAAAACATGGTGGAATGTATGGCTTTCTTACCAACAGGGATTTTTGCTCCCGGTAGACGCTAAAGTCATCATGGATGAAGCCAGAAATTTTGATGGTATACCAGAGTCCAGATGGCGCTCTTTTTGGCGACGTTGGTTTCGCCCACGGGTCAACTGACACAAAATCTACCAAAGCCCAGGCAGTCCCATCTAACAAGAGCAAGAATACTTCTTTCTTGTCCATAATCGGGGAGATAAGCAAAGTTACTTACCTCTATTATTCTGGATGGCACTATTAATATCAGTAGCTTTATCGGGATCATACTCCAATAAAACTTTTATTAGTCTGTCTGGCTGGCTGGCCCACTATATGAAGATCAGAACATTACCAGAACCAACACGCTCACACGAGATGACTTAGAAAGGCCATCATTCTGGTTATCTGAACTATTCACATTAATGACGCATTTTTGCAATTATGTCAGCCGTACTCCTCTAAACCATACGAACTGCTTCAAATACTTTTGGCTAATACAATAGCCATTCACTATTTTGAGTAGTAGGATAAAGGGATCATGAATCCACGATGAAAATATTATTATGGAACAGAACCAATCAGTTGCGAGTGACCAGGAAATTGTCTTCGACAGACATGAGTCTAAATATCGGTTGCTTAAAAAGAATTTTCTTAGCCCTGCCTTAAACCGCTCTGAAGCAGAGCAGTTATAAAGAGACTTACAGCTTAAGTAATTTTCCAAAGTGTTGAAATCATTTCTGAAACTAATGGCTTTTGTTTTTGCAATTATAATTGTGCTTGAGGCCTGCCTCAGATTCATCTACTTTGGCATGGATGCATTCAGCCCCGCAAAAATCAACAGTTACTCACTAATTATAAATTCCGACTACGCCAAGCCCGCAGCCAATACAGATATTTACTATGAACTGAAACCCAATCTGGATAACATTTTCCGGGGTAAACGCTTAACAACAAACTCACACGGACTGGCTGATAAAGAATACCCCCTGAACAAGCCAGACCAAACATTTAGAATCGCTGTCATTGGAAGCTCATGGACTATGGCTACAGGAGTTGAGGCAGAGAACACGTATCATGCCTTGCTGGAAAATATGCTACAAAGCCAACCCAAGAAAAATCTTGCTGGGAGAAACATTGAAATTATTAATTTTGGTGTTGAGTATTATGGCTTAGGGGAAATGATTGCCACCACAAAACATAAAGCGCTTCCATATAAACCGGATATGATCATCTTCGCAATTACTACTTCAACTCCTGCTATATTATGGGAGGATGATCGTCCTCCCTTTAAAAGAACGAATACTACCCCACCTTTTTGGCAGTCCTATTTGCTCCAATCAGTAATGGGCCTTTTCGGAAAAGAGGCCTACAAAAAGCGCAAACGTCAAATGGTAAAAAAAGGAAGAGGAGCTTATAGTCGACAGATCCAACGCAGTATTAATGAATTAGCCAAGCTTACGAAAGACAATGATATTGAGGTTGCCATATTGTGGCTCACCTCAAAAGAATATTACCTTGATGAGGCAAGCATGCAGTTTGCAGGCAAACTAGCCAATAATTATGGCTTCACATTTATGCCTATCAGCCTTGAAACTGAAGCAGGAATTCATAATATTAAGGACAAGGTTATTACTAACCTAGATACACACCCAAATGAGACAGGCCATAAATTGATAGCAGACAGAATTTATAAAGAATTATGGGAAGGTGAGAAGTGACGTCGGGCAGTAATCATTATGCAACTGGATACCGCATATGACATTCCACACCAGACCTTTTACGTATAAAATACTTAAACTTAAAAGACTCAGCGAAATATTCGATTTTCAGACATGAATACAGAATTATAATGCCGCAATATACGACACTTATGCCAATCAGAACCAAGGGTACAAAGCCACCCCTGTTTTGCATCCATGGTCAGCCTTTGCGAATGGCTCAAAATCTGTCAGCTGATCGACCAATTTATGGCTTAAGCCATATTTATCACTCAGACTTCCTTGATGAAGAGCCAGAATCTATTGAGTGGATTGCTGCTAAATATCTTTCAGAAGTTCGTCAGGTACAGCCTGAAGGACCTTATCATCTTTGTGGCTTTTCTGCTGGCGGCTTAATTGCCTATGAAATGGCAAGACAATTATTAGACGCTGGAGCAACTATTGGCAGCCTTACCCTTATAGAGCCTACATTAGGCAAAAAACATACTGCACATCAACTAGAAAGTACCTTAGGCGCCAGCAACCAGGACCGTCTTACTCTATTTCTAAAGTTATTAGCCAGGTCACCATTATCATTACGCGAAAGAACTAAATATTACTTCCGCTTGTTAACAGCACAATTTTATTTTCTGCTCAAAAAACCCTTACCAGAAGAACTACGCTGGGTAGGCTATTTAAAATCATTGGGCCCCGCTATGCGGAAGTTCACATACCATCCTATTAACTGCAGTGCCATTCTCTTGTACGGTTATATGAATGATGAAAACTATAAAGCTTGTTCCGATTGCTGGAATAATTTACTAATGAAAGGTGTAAAAATTCAAAATTTAGACGACGTGAAACAGCATGATGATTTCATGCTTGACCATAGCCTGAAGAAAATAGCAGAGCTAATAGAGATGAATATTTCGTAAGCTGATTTAAGAATACTCAACCACCTACGTAATTTTAGTTATTTCTACCAGCCTATCTGACAAGAAAGCGCCTAATCCGCGACAAGATACCAGGCTTATTAAACACAATTTGCTTCCAGGCCGTACCTTCGAGAAGAGCACCAAACTCACTAATGGTCGGGTTCTCAAAGATATCAGCAATGGTAATTTGCTTACCTGTTGCAAGCTCTATCTGTCGAATGAGCTTCATAATCAATAGCGAATGACCGCCAAGCGCAAAGAAGTCATCATGTATACCAACCTGTTTAAGGCCCAGAGTGTCGGCCCACAAATTACACAGTGCCTCTTCTATAGTATTACGCGGTGACTCATACCCTTCCTGGGGCTGCCACTCCGGTGCAGGTAATGCTTTTTCATCCACCTTGCCATTCACTGTCAGAGGTATTTTCTCAACCTCTACAAACAGTGATGGAATCATATATTTAGGCAGGTGCTCACCAACAAATTTCTCCAGCTCCTGTACAGCCAGCTTAGCTGTCTCTTCTGCCACAACATAGCCAATCAATCGTTTATCACCATCAACTGACTCATGCAGGACAACGGCCGTATTACTTACAGTAACGTGCTCACGTAAACAGGCCTCGATCTCACCCAGCTCTATACGGAAACCACGCAGTTTAATCTGGCTATCCTTGCGGCCAACAAACTCGATGTTGCCATCAGGCAGATGCCGTACAAGGTCACCCGTCTTATAAAGCCGTGCACCCACCTCGTTACTAAACGGGTCTGCAATGAAACGTTCATTTGTCAGGTCAGGTTGATTCAGGTAACCGCGTGACAGACCATCACCACCAATATGCAATTCACCAACAACCCCAACCGGTACCGGTTGGAGCTGACCATCAAGTATAAAGACAGTTGTATTCGCAATAGGACGGCCAATCGGCACACTGGGCCAATCCGCTGGTAACTTTTTGGGAATACCGAATGTACAGGTGAATGTCGTTGATTCAGTTGGCCCATAACCATTAATTAGTTGTGTATCTGGCAAATGAAGAGTTGCCTTATCTATATGTGCAAGTGACAGCGCTTCACCACCCGTCAGAATCTGTGGGACATGCCGCAATATTTCTGGCGCCATATCGATGACGGTATTAAAGAATGTTGATGTCAGCCACATCGAATCCACCTGATGTGTTGCAAGAAAGCTACCAAGGCTATCTATATCAGGAATGCGCTCCGGAAAAATGATGCATTGACCACCATTGAGCAGGCTGCCCCATAGTTCATAGGTAGAGGCATCAAAGGAAATTGGCGCCAGCATTGCAATGCTAGGCTGAGTACTAAAATCATTGTAGTTGGTATTCAGCACCAGCCGTAATACGCTACGGTGCTCTATTAATGTCCCCTTCGGCTGACCTGTTGAACCGGAAGTGTAAATGATATAGGCAAGAGATCTGCCATGTATTTTGCTTACCAGGTTACTATCAGGAACTTCACCCAATTCAGCCACATCAATATCAATACGTTCACATGAAGCATGGTTAATATCCAGGTCCAGCTTAATGCTACTCATACTGAGCAATATGGGCGCACCCGAATCCTCAAGCATAAACTGCAGGCGATCAGCCGGATAAGCCGGATCGAGCGGCATATAGGCCCCTCCAGCCTTAAGTGTTGCCAAAATGGCGACAACTGCATTAATGCCCCGGTCCATGCAAATGGCAACAGGCGACTCCGGCACAACTCCATGTGCAATCAGATAATACGCAAGCTGGTTGGCACGAGCATTGAGTTCAGCATAAGAGAGCTGCTCATCACCACAGCCAAGTGCAATGCTGTCAGGATGCCGCTCAGCCTGCGCCTCAAAAACTGCATGTATTGTACTGTCTGCTGGATAGTCAGCTGCAGTATTATTCCAATCTGTAACAAGGCATTGATATTCACGATCATCAAGCAAAGGCAACTTACTGACAGGTATATCTGGCTGCAGACTCATACCATCTAAAAGCAATTTGAAACTGTTTGCAAAACGTTCAATGGTGCCCCTATCAAACAAGTCTGTATTAAACTCAAACAAACCACCAAGCCCATTTACGGTTTCACTACAGCTAAGGAGCAGATCAAATTTAGAATGGCCGTGTGCAACTCCAAGACCAGCTCCTTCCATACCATCAAATGCAGCCGGCTTACCAGGCGCATTCTGCAGGATAAAGGCAACTTGGAATAGTGGCGTATGACTCATATCACGCACGGGTTGCAGCACGTCAACCAGTTTTTCAAATGGTAAATCCTGGTGCTCATAGGCATCCAGCGTATTGCATTTGACGCGCTCAAGTAATTCATTAAATGTGGGGTCACCTGACAAGTCGGTACGCATCACTAAAGTGTTAACAAAGAAACCGATCAGATTTTCCAGTTTGGCATGACGCCGGCCAGCAATTGGGCTGCCTACAGCTATATCGCAAGCGCCAGTGTAACGCCCAAGTAGCACATTAAAGGCAGCTAACAACACCATAAACATAGTGCTACCACTTTCATTAGCAAGCCTCTTTAGGGCAACTGGTGTATCACCCCCTATTTCCCAGGAGACAAAGTCGCCGTTATACGTCTGCACCGATGGACGTGGCCTGTCAGTGGGCAACTGCAGCAACGGCGGTATACCGCTTAACTGCTCTTTCCAATAGGTAACCTGACGCTCCAGTTCTTTACCGCTCAACCAGTCATGCTGCCAAACTGCATAATCAGCATACTGCAATTCAAGCGGTGTGAGATCAGGCTTAACTTTCCGGCAATGCGCATTGTACAAACGGGTCAGATCCTGCCACAAAATATTCAGTGACCACATATCAGAAATAATATGGTGAATATTCATCACAAGTACGTAACTACCTGCATCCTGCTTCAGGACATGAAGCCGAAATAACGGGCCAGCGCCAAGGTCAAATGGCTCAGCTGAAAGCTCTGTCAGCTTTTCACTCAACAATGCTTTATCCGTATCGGGTAGCTCCATTACCTGCACGGGAATTTGCAGCTCTTTTGCAATAACCTGAATAGGCCCGCTATCAGCCTCTGCAAATGTTGTACGCAATATTTCATGTCGGACAACAAAATCATCCAGGGCAAGCTGGAGGGCCGCCAAATCAAGCGAGCCTTTTAATTGAACCGCCTGTGAAAGATGGTAGACACTGCTACCAGGCTCCAATTGATCAAGAAACCAGAGTCGTTGCTGTGCGAATGACTGCGGCACATCAATGCCACGGTCACAAAGCGTAATATCAGGAACAGCAATGTCAGTACCACCGGCATCAAGGGTTCCGGCAAATCCCGCTACCGTTGGCGTTTCAAATACTGCACGCAGCGCAAGCTCAACATGTAACCTTTCCCGCACCCTAGCCACAAGTTGTGTTGCCAGCAGAGAGTGTCCGCCCAGGGCAAAGAAGTCATCATTAATGCCAATCTTCTCAACACCAAGCACATCCGACCAGATTTCAACCAACACTTCTTCTGTGGTCGTACGTGGCTCCACATATTCTGCTTCCGCCTGCCATTCGGGCACTGGCAATGCATTACGATCCACCTTGCCATTAGCCGTCATGGGTAACTCATCAAGCCAAATTACACCCGCCGGCACCATGTAGGCTGGTAGTTTGTCACGCACATAGTCACGAATCTCTGCGGCATCAGGGTAACTGCCACCCACGGATGCAAGATAGGCAACGAGCTGCGGTGCTGCCGGCTTAGCTTCATGCAGAATAACTATGCAGTTATCTACCACCGGGTGCTCTGTTAGCACTGCTTCTATTTCACCTGTCTCAATACGATGACCACGCAGCTTTATTTGTGCATCCTCACGGCCAGTAAAAATTAATTGGCCATTGGCAAGGTAGCGGGCATGATCACCTGTACGGTAGAGACGGCGACCAGATTCATCCTGCACAGACAGTACCGCCTCAGTTAAATCAGGTGAATTCCAGTAGCCGGGCGTAACGTATGCACTTCGTATTGCAAGTTCACCGCAGATTCCACTGGGGTTACCATGCTTATCAAGCAATACAATTTCAGTATTGTTAACAGCTCTGCCAACTGGAACAACCATACCCGGCAAGGTGGTGTCATGGTGCGCAAAATATTGCAATGCAAGTGTTGATTCAGACGGACCAAGCCCGTTTACAAATACAGCATCCTGACTAAACAATGTCTGGAAGAGTTCAAAATCTGTGCTACGCACTTCTTCGCCACCGAGCACAACCAGTCGCACCCTGCTTAAATCAGGTTTCTGACCCTGTTCAAATAAGTATCGAAATACGGTCGGTGTGGAATGAAAGACACTCACCTCATCATCCACAATGCTGCGTGTAATCAACTCAGGGTCCACCGAATTGCGCAGATCATAAGGGTGCAGGGAAGCGCCATTCAGCAAAGCCCCAAAAATATCCATGACGGCCGCATCAAAACCATAGGGTGGAAGCAAACTGAGCCTGTCAGTCATGCCAATATGTACTGCATTTGTATAAGTGCGGCAGTGATGCAGAACGTTCCGATGTGTCTGCATAACCCCCTTTGGGGTTCCGGTAGAGCCAGACGTAAATAGAATGTATGCAAGTGTATCGGGTGCAATGCTGAGATCAGGGTTTGCAATATCAGCGGATGCATTAGGATCGAGTTCTACGATGCCCAGCCCCTCATGTACCAGTTCATCCGCCAGGCTTCTGTGCTGAGCATCTGTAACAATCGCACTTAGCTTTGCTTCAGAACTAATCTGCTCATGACGTGCTGTCGGGGCTTCCGGATCCAGCGGCACGTAGGCCATCCCAGCCTTAAGCACACCAAACAGACCCGCCAACATTGGCACATCCTGACCCACCAGCAGACCTACCCGCTGCTCACCATCACCAACCAGCGTACGCAGATCTTGCGCAACTTTATTAGCCTTTGAATTGAGTTGTGCATAGGTCCAACTCACCTCAGCAGAATGCGCCACAAGCCTGTCGCCATGAGCACACACCTGCGCCTCAAAACGTTTAACTATGGATTGCTCTATTTCACTCGCAGGAAACTCTATAAAAATATTACCGGGTTTTGCCGCAGTTTCAGCTGCCTGATGCCGAAGCAGATCCTGTTCATCAGACAAAGGCAATGCACCGATGCGCTGCAGAGAATCGGCTGCTATTCCTTCGAGCATCGTAACAAGGCCGCGTGCCATCTCCTCGATGGTCAACCTGTCAAAAAGATCGGTGTTGTATTCAAATTCCAGCGCGAGACCCTGCTCACCGACATCAACAGAAAGCGCCAGATCAACCTTGGCCGTCGCACGCTCCACATGATCAAAATCTACATCCAAACCATGCCATTCGAGCGCACCACCGTTCTGGGTCCGTAAATTAAATAACACCTGAAACAACGGAGAGTGGCTGGGCTCTCGCTCGGGCCGTAATTCCTCCACCAGTTTTTCAAATGGCAAATCCTGATGGTCATAAGCAGAGAGCGTCACCTTGCGCACCCTCTCTAACAATTCTATGAATGTAGGGTTGCCTGTAATGTTTGTGCGCAACACCAGTGTATTGAGAAAAAAACCAATAACAGATTCAAGCTCAGTGTGCTGCCTGCCCGCAATGGGCGTACCTATGACAACATCTTCAGTGCCGGCATAACGCGCGAGTAACACATCAAAGGCCGCCTGCATCAGCATAAACATACTGGCGCCCTGCGCTTGTGCTATTGCCTGCAACCTGCCCGTAAGCTCTTTAGGAACTTTGAATTTTACGTGATCACCAACATAGGTTTGTATAGCCGGACGTGGTCGGTCGGTTGGTAATTCCAGTAGCGGTGGGGCATCTGCAAGCGTATCCCGCCAGTAACTTATCTGACGATCAAGCTCTGCACCTTCCAGCCAGGCTCTTTGCCAGACTGCAAAATCAGCATATTGCACCGGCAGTTTCTGCAGCTGTGCAGACTTACCTGTGCAATGAGCCGCATACAGGAGGCTCAGCTCCTGGAACAAAATCGACATCGACCAGCCATCAGAAACAATATGATGAATATTAATCAATAGCCGATAATCATTAACAGCAGTCTCCAGCAGATAAACCCGGAGCAGCGGCCCCTTACTAAGATTAAATGGCAGCGAGGACTTTTTAACCAACCAGTCTGCCAGCCACGAATCCGTGGCGTCATGCTGTGTTTCCTGCTCAACTAAAATTTTGAATGAGCTGTCGATAACCTGCAACGGCATCGCTCCTTCAGATGCAAACCGGGTCCGCAAGGACTCATGCCGGGCTACAAGGTCATCAATTGCCGCCTGCAGGGCCGCGATATTGAGTTCACCCTTAAGACGCATCGACCATGGCATGCTATAGGTTGAACTACCGGGCTCCAGTTCATCCAGAAACCAGAGGCGTTGTTGTGAAAATGAAGCCGGTAGAGGCTGGTCACGATCGGCCGAGGTTATAGCCGAGCCCTGCTTCGCCACTGAGGCCTGGGCAGCAAGCAGAAAAGCGATGATATCCTGCTTTTGTATTTTCAGCTCAGCACGCAGTTCATCAGACAAACTGCCTTTGGGCGCCTGCAGGCGTAACTCGTCGTTATCCAGGTAAAGCCTGCCACCCAGATCACTGATTTTAGCTATGAGCTCCGCTGGACTCATATGGAGATATCCTCCATATCCTCACCTTCCAGATTTAGTGGAGCTGCACCTGCAGCCAAGCTGAATGCGTCCACGGCAACAGCAAGGGATGCAACACTCGCATAATCAAAAATATACATGAGGGGCAGTTCTGCATTAAGTGTATTCCTGATTCTTGCAACAAGCTGTGTAGCAAGCAGTGAATGACCTCCCAAAACGAAGAAATTATCGTTAATACCTACTTTATCCAACTGCAGTATATCTGCCCATATCTCAGCCAGAGCCTCTTCGGTCGGTGTACCCGGTGCGACATAGTTATCCCCGCTCTCCCATTCAGGTGCCGGTAGCGCCTTGCGGTCTATCTTACCATTCGGAGTCAGGGGCAGTTCATCAAGCTGCATGAAGGCGGCAGGAACCATGTATTGTGGCAAGCTTGCGTATAGTTGCTCACGCAAGCTATTTACTTCAAGATCCGGCTCAGCAGAAGTCAGGTAACACACCAAACGTTGATCACCAGGCAGATCTTCCCGTAGCAGCAGCACGGCCTGATCAACGCTATCACAATCACGCACAGCCGCTTCAATTTCACCCAATTCAATGCGGAAGCCACGTAACTTCACCTGGAAGTCGGTACGTCCAAGTACCTGAATGCTGCCATCCGGAATAAATTTTGCTAAATCCCCGGTACGATACATCCGACCACCAGAAACACTGACAAACGTATCTGCCACAAAACGATCAGCTGTTAAATCAGGGCGGTCACGGTAGCCGCGCGCCAAACCTTCTCCACCAATAAAAAGTTCACCCGCCACACCAACCGGCACCGGTTGTAACTGTTCATCAAGTATATACATGCTCGTATTATAGATAGGCCGGCCAACCGAGATCACAGGTTCTGCAGGGTCAAAACGATGACAGGAAGACCAGATTGTCGTCTCCGTGGGTCCATACATGTTCCAAACTCCACTCGTGGCTGCATGTAGTTGTTCCGCAAGCTCCCGGTCCAGCGCTTCACCACCACACAACACAGTGAGACTTTTGGAGCCTTGCCAACCCGTCTGCAGCAACATACGCCAGGTTGCCGGCGTTGCCTGCATCACTGAAATAGCAGCATCTCCCAGCAATGCTTTTAGCTCAAAGCCATCAGCGGCCTGCTCACGGGTTGCCAGCACCACCGTAGCACCCACACTCAATGGCAACAGCAACTCCAATACAGAAATATCAAAACTCAGCGTGGTCACTGCCAGCAGACGATCCGCCCCGGTCAAACCGGGTGTACTTGCCATGCTGTTGAGGAAGTTAACAACCGAGCGGTGTTCTAACTGAACACCTTTGGGCTTACCCGTTGAACCCGAGGTATAGATTACATAGGCGAGGTTATCGGCTTGCATACCGGTATTTACAGGCGCTTTGTCATCACTCACATTAAGCGGCCCAAGTGCATCAACACAAATCAGCTCTGCTGTAGCAGCCGGAATACTCTCAACCAGAGATGTCTGAGTAATAACTACCGGCGCACCTGAATCTTCCAGCATGTAGGCAATACGGTCTTCAGGGTACGCAGGATCCAGTGGCAGGTAAGCACCACCCGCTTTATGCACGCCCAAAAGACCAACCATCATCTCAATTGAGCGCTCCAGACATAAACCCACCAGTACGTCAGGGCCGACACCGGATTCACGCAACCGGTGGGCAAGCTGGTTCGCTCGCCGATCCAGTTCTACATAGCTTAATGAAGTACCACCACACTCCAGCGCAACTGCCTCTGGCACAAGAGCAACCTGCTCTGCAAATAAATCCACCAGCGTTGTATCACGCGGGTAGTCGAACCCCGTGTCATTCCAGTCAACCAGTAACTGTTGCCGCTCCTGCTCCTGCAGCAATGGCAGTTCGGCAATGTGTACATTCGGGTGCGCAGCCACACCTTCAAGCAACATCACAAAATGATCAAGCATGCGCTCTATCGTGACTGCATCAAAAATATCCTTGCTGTATTCAAGGTGAACATTCAGACCATCAGGCTGACTTGTCAACGACATAAACAAGTCAAACTTGGCAGTTTGAAAATCAACTTCAACCATTTCCAATTGCAGGTCGGGCAATTCACCAGGGCTTGCCGCTTGCGTCACGACTGTAAACATGACTTGAAATAATGGCGAGTGACTGGTGTCCCTGACAGGCTGTAACTCTGTCACCAGCTGCTCAAATGGCAGATCCTGATGCGCATATGCATCGAGTGTGTTGGCTTTAATTTGCCGGAGAAATTCAATAAAGGTCGGGTCCCCGCTCACATCCGCACGTAAAACCAACATATTCAGGAAAAACCCGATGAGGCCTTCAAGTGATGATTGCTTACGACCCGTTACTGGCGTGCCGATGACAACATCTGTCTCACGGCTGTAGCGCGCCAGCAAAATATCAAACACTGCCTGGAGCACCATAAATAATGTAGCGCCCTGCTGGTGACCAATGCGTTTTAATGAATCATTTAATTTAGCTGGTAAAAAGCGGTTAACAGCACCGCCCTCAAAACTTCTTTGTAGCGGGCGTGGTCTGTCAATCGGCAACTCAATGACTGCCGGTATGCCCGCAAGCTGATCACACCAATACTGAAGCTGTCGTTGTGACTCTGCACCACTTAATAACTGTTGCTGCCAGAAAGCGTAATCCGCATATTGAATCGGAAGATCTGGCAATGACTCAGATTCCAGCCCACAGTGTGCTCGATAAAAGCTGAGGAAGTCCCGATACATAACTTCCATAGACCAAACATCAGCAATGATGTGGTGAATAAGGATGACAAACACATAACTGTCATCGCTGACATGCAATAACCGAACTTTAAACAACGGCCCCTGTGCAAGGTCATAGGGCTCATTGACCAGCTCTATAAGTGTGCTGCGTACAAGCTGATCATCTGCGCCAGGCATCTCAAGCACTTCAACAGGAACATCGAGGTGCTCAGCAATTAACTGCAGCGCCTCTCCCTTCCTGTCAATAAAAGTTGAACGCAGAGTTTCATGACGAGCCACCAGATCATTTACAGCAGACTGTATTGCATCCAGCCGCAGCGCCCCGGTCATTCGTACCGGTGCAAACATATGATAAGCAGGGTTATCACCTTCAAGTTGATCGAGGAACCAAAGGCGTTGCTGGGCAAATGATAAAGGAGCCCCATCTTTATGCGGTACAGGCACAATATTGCTAACACCGGCCTCAGCACCATCCAGCGAAACTGCAAAATCTGCCACGGCTGGATACTTGAAAAGCATACCTATGCCGGGCTCGATATTCAGAGCATCCCGGATACGCGAGATCAATTTTGTTGCAAGTAATGAATGACCACCAAGCAGGAAGAAATCATCATGGACACCAACCCGATCAACACCTAATACATCAGCCCACAAGCCGGCCAGAATTTCTTCAGTAGGTGTGCGCGGCGCTACATAGCGTTTTTCATCGTACTGAATTTCTGGCAACGGTAATGCCAGCCTGTCGAGCTTGCCGTTCGGCGTGAGCGGAATAGCATCAAGCTCAACAAATGCAGCTGGAATCATGTACTCAGGCAATAAGCCCTGCAGGTAATGACGTAATGTACTGCCATCCGGCGACATTTGTTCTGCACTAACAAAATAGGCCACCAGCCGTTCTTCATCCGGCTGATCCTTGCGTAGAATGACCACGCATTGCTCAACAGTAGAATACCCGGCCAGCGCTGCTTCAACCTCTCCAGGCTCTACTCTGTTACCGCGGATCTTAAGCTGTTGGTCTCGTCTGCCAACAAACACGATTTGCCCATCTGGCAGGTAACGGCAAATATCACCCGTACGATAATTTTTCTCATCGCTACCGGGTACGGGAATAAAGGTGCTTGCCGTCAGGTCTGCATCCCCCCAGTAACCCGGACTGGTATATTCACTTCGAATACAAAGCTCGCCATGCAATACCGCTGACTCACCCTCAGGAACTACTAACTCTACATTTGCACCATCTACAGGCAGCCCCAAGGGTAGTTTTGCGCCAACAACCTGGGTTTCATGATCAGCAAAGCAGACCATTGCAATTGAGTATTCAGTAGCGCCCATCAGGTTGGAGAAAATGACATCCGTGCCAAATCGATCCTGAAATAAATTCAGATCCGTCAACCGGGCTTCTTCACCACCCAGAACAACAATGCGAATGGCAGTCAATTCTTCGGCAGCTGGCTGCTCAAATAAAAACCGGAATACTGTCGGTGTTGAATGGAAGACTGTGACCTGCTGTTCTGCCAGCTGCTGGCGTATATCAGCTGCAGAAACCTGTTCCCTTATATCAACAGGACAAAGACATGCGCCATTAAGTAAGGCGCCATAAATATCCATGACTGCCGCATCATAACCATAGGGAGCAAACAAGCTCAGCCTGTCATCACTGTTGATATGCATTGCATCGCTGTATGTACGAATGTGATGCAAAGCATTTCTATGTGTCTGAGTAACCCCTTTGGGCGTCCCCGTCGAACCAGAAGTAAAGAGAATATAAGCCAGCGAATCCTGATCAATAAGCAACTCAGGATTTGCTGCATCACTCTCGGCAGGCTGATCAGCTAATACAATAGTTAGTGCAACAGCTGCATTACGCACCAACTCACCTGCAAGACTCTGTCGTTGGGCATCACTTACGATGACAGCAAGCTCCGCCTCTGCAAATATTTTCTGCAGGCGGCTGACCGGCGCTTTCGGGTCAAGCGGCACATAGGTCAGCCCGGCCTTTAAAGCGCCAAGCATCCCGGCCAACATCGGTGCATTTTGCCCCAGCAGCAAACCCACACGTTCACCTGGCTCAAAACCACTGGCAATTAATTCATGCGCAACCTTGTTAGCACGCACGTTCAGCTCCGCATAACTCCAGCTTTCTGAGTCACTCAAAACCACACAAGCCTCTGGTGTCAGCTGTACTTGTTGCTCAAAACATGAGGCTAACGATGAACTGGTCGTTAGCTCCTGAAAAGGCTGGGATACATTAGACGGACCAGTCTGAGCAGTAATCTTAAGTGACGTATCTTCCAAACGCAGGAGGTCTGCCACTTGCAGGTCAGTCGCCGCAACCACCCGGTGCAGCATCTGTCTGAATTGTTCAAGCAATTGCTCAATTGCAGCAGCTGTGTAGCAGCCTGTGTCATATGACAATCGCAATACCAGCTGCTCACTGATACTGACAGCCGCCGCTAAAGGTAAACTCGTCCAACCCCGTGATTGCATATCTGTAACACGCAATGTGTTGCGATCGGACCAAAGTGAACTCGCATCCGGGTAGTTTTCAAAAATTAAGACAGAATTAAATAAGGCAGAACCCTGGGGTACGCTCGACCAACCCTGCACATCCACCAGAGATATATACTCATGTTGGCGCGAGGCAAGTTGTAACTCCTGAATGCCCGCCATCCATTCCTGCAGGGAAACATCTGGCTGTACTTTGATGCGCACCGGCAATGCATTTAGAAATAAGCCAACAATGGATTCAACATTCTTCAGTTCTGCTGGTCGCCCTGAAGTGGTGGCACCAAACAAAACATCATCTTCACCGGTGTAACGACTAATCAACAGCGCCCAGATACCCTGCACCAGAGTATTTGCGGTAAGCCGCATAGTCTTGGCAAGTTGCCGAATCTGCGCAGTCTCAGCAGGTTCAAGGCTCATAAAACACTTTGCGTAGCTACTGGCATTATCAGTGCCGGGAAATTCTTTACTGGCGGCAGGTAAAGGGGTTGGCGCTGCAAACCCCTGCAGGGTTTCTTGCCAAAATTGCCTGGCTTCTTCTTTATCCTGATCCTGCAACCAGGCAATATAATCCCTGTATGAACGCGCTGGTGACAGCGTTAGCTGCTTGCTCTGAAGCGCAGCTTCATAGGCCTGAAAGAGTTCATCCAGCACCACCGGTATCGACCAGCCATCTATAACAATATGGTGATGACTCCAGACAAAGCGGAAATCCTGCTCACCAAACTGGACAAGTAACAACCGCATTAAGGGTGCGCTGCTAAGTTCATACCCCCGCTTCTGATCTTCAACAAGCCAAAGTTCAAGCTGCTGTTCCTGATCAGCAGAACCCAGATGACTCCAATCTAGGAATTGCAGCGGAATTTCTACCTGCTTGTGAACTATAGTGAGTGGCTCATCCAGTCCACTTTGCAGGAAGGATGAACGTAATGATGTATGCCTTGCAACCACAGTTTGCCAGGCCTTCTCAAACGCGCCTGGGTTAAGGTTCCCCTCAAGGTTCCATATCACCTGCGTGAGATAAACCTGACTTGTATGGTCTGCATCATCGCCAGCAAATGCGCTGTGGAACAGCATGCCATGCTGCATAGGTGTGACCGGATAAATATCTTCAAGGTCAGGGCACTCAGTGAGGAGCGCATCAACAGCAAACTGATCCAATTGCACCAATGGAAAGTCAGACGGTGTGAAACCAGAATTGCCTGGCTCAACACAATGCTCAACCAGGGAAGCAAGCTCATGTATGAAGGCATTAGCAATTCGTTCTATTGTTGCTGATTCATGCAGGTTTTCACTGTATGAAAAGCCCATCTGCAATTTGCCATCAAAAACGCTGCCATTGATATCAATCAGATGTGACCGCTGACGAGTCAACGCCTGATCAGGACCTGTCTGGCCTGCGGCCGGAACAAAAGCAGAATCTTGGGAAAAAGTCTGATCAAACTGCCCAAGATAGTTAAACAAAATAGGCGCAGCAGGGAGCCTGGCAAAAACATCATGCACTTCGGCAGAGTGATGCAGATAACGCAATAGCCCAAAAGCAAAACCATTTGCCGGAAGTGCCCGCAGTTGCTCCTTGATACTTTTGATTCGATCAGAGGCCGTAGCATTTGGTGCAACATTTATGGAGACGGGATAAATCGTGGTAAACCAACCCACTGTACGTGAAACATCCAGATCAATTTCTTCATCACGCCCATGCCCTTCCATATCAATAAGCACAGCCCCCTGACCCGTCCAGTCCGATACGGCACTACCCAGCGCCGTTAGCAGCAGGTCATTGACCTGAGTCCGATAAGCCTGCGGCGCCTCCTGTAATAATTGCCGCGTAGTCTGCTCATCCAACGATACTGTGACAGTTCGTGCGGAATCGACCAGGTTCTCCCCGTCCGCATGATCAACCGGCAAAGTGCACTCAGGCCAGGACTGTTGCTGCCAATAACTCAGCTCAGACTTTGCCCTGTCTGTGCTGGCGTAATGCTGTAACTGCTCTGACCAGGCTTTAAACGAACTGCTCTTCGCCGGAAGTTCAGGCTGCTTATTCTGACTAATAGCCGCATAAGCGGATTCAATATCTTCAAGCAGTATTCGCCAGGAAACCCCATCAACAACAAGGTGATGAATAACAATCAACAGTCGGTCGGGCCGGTTACTTCCAAGCTCAAAGCCAATTGTTTTGATCAGCAATCCAGCATTAAGATCAAATGAGGCCTGCAAACGCATAGCCTCCTCATACATGCGCTGGTCCTGATCAGCCGGGGACAATTCATGCAAATCAACATGGGCATGAATAGACCTGGCTTGGGGCTCACCTATAGTTTGCAACCACTGGCTATCAACAAACTTGAAAGAGCTACGCAAAGCATCATGCTGCCGCACAATTGCCTGAAATACTGACTCAAGCAAATCAGCATCAAGTCTGCCCTCATGGTCTAATAAGGTTGATTGATTAAAATACTGTTTATCTACAGATGATTGTTCAAAAAACCAGTGCTGCACGGGTATTAAGGGGAAGCTGCCGGTAACCAGTCCCTGCTCAGCAGCTACCACAACCACACTGCCAGCAACGTCAGCAAGCTCAGCAATTGTCTGATGCTTAAATACTTGTTTTGGCGTGAGGTGTAAACCAGCTTTAGCAGCACGGGCAATAATCTGAATACTCAGAATAGAGTCACCACCTAGCTCAAAGAAATTATCGTGTATACCCACACGCTCTATATGTAATAAGTCAGACCATATCTGGGCAAGCACACGTTCATGATCAGTGCCTGCCGGGATGTATTCATCGGCAACATCACGCCGACCTTCCGGTTCTGGCAAGGCCTTGCGGTCAACCTTGCCATTGGCCAGTAAAGGGAATTCCTGCAAGGGCACAAACACAGCCGGCACCATATACTCAGGTAACTGCTGCTTTAAGGCGTCACGTAATTGCGGGATATCCGCTGCATTACCATCTGCAGCTGTAACATAGGCGACCAGTCGTTTGTTGCCCGCTACATCTTCATGCAACATCACCAGGCTTTGCTTTACACCGGGCAGTGCATCAAGACTTGCCTCAATTTCCCCCAGCTCTATGCGAAACCCACGTAACTTAACCTGGTGGTCTATACGGCCAAGAAATTCGATCGCCCCATCATTACGCCAGCGCACCAGGTCACCACTGCGGTAAATGCGTGCATCGCTGGTGGAACTAAAGGGATCCACAATAAAGCGTTCCGCTGTCAGCTCAGGTCGGTTGATATAGCCACGCGCAACCTGCTCACCGGCTATCCATAATTCACCCGCAACACCCACAGGTGCCATCTGACCATTGGGCTCAACCACATGAATCCGTGTATTAGCAACGGGCCTGCCAATGGGTACAGAAGTGTCCGTGCTATCACGGTCACAAGCCCAGTAAGTAACATCAATGGCCGCCTCTGTGGGACCGTAAAGGTTATGCAGTTCTGCTGTACCCAACGTTTCAAAAAAACGTGTTTGCAACTCATGTGGTAATGCTTCGCCAGAACAGATAACCCGCTTCAGACTGGAACAATTACCGGCATGTGAGTCCTGCAGAAATACCTGCAACATGGACGGCACAAAGTGCATCGTGGTAACACCATGCTCCTGAATAATATCGGTCAGGTAAGTACTATCCTTGTGCCCGTCAGGACGAGCCATTACCAATGTTGCACCTGAAATCAGGGGCCAGAAAAATTCCCATACCGACACATCAAAACTGTATGGCGTTTTTTGCAGAACTTTATCGTCAGGTCCTAACCCATATTCAGATTGCATCCACAACAGGCGGTTAACAATCCCGTGGTGTTCATTCATCACACCCTTGGGTCGACCTGTGGAGCCTGAGGTGAAAATAACATAGGCCAAATTATCAGGTTGTGCCTGTTGCGGTGGGTTGCTATCCGGCTGTTTGGCTAATACCTTAATCGCACTTTCCACGCATAACACTTCAGCTTCATGCCCCGGTAACTGTTCAACCAGCGCTGACTGAGTCAGCAGCAACCCGATGTCGGCATCCTCAAACATATGAACTAGGCGTTGTTCCGGATAATCTGGATCCAGTGGCACGTAGGCACCACCAGCTTTAATGATGGCATGTAAGGCCACCACCATCTCCACGGAACGCTCCATATATACACCGACCATGGTATCGGGTGTCACACCCTTGCTGATCAGCCAGTGGGCCAGCTGATTAACCTGACTGTTAAACTCCGCATAGGTCAGCTGCTCATGCTCAAAAATAACGGCCAGTGCATCCGGGCTTGCTTCTGCTTGTTGTTCCAGCAAGGTCTGCAAAGTTGCATCACTTGGGTAATCCACATTGGTGTCATTCCAGCTTGCAAACAACTGCTTGTCATCACTACCGACTAAGGGCAACTCATTAATCTTCACTGTTGGGTTAGTAACAATGCCATGTAACAAACGTTCAAACTGTTCCAACATACGTTCGATCGTGATGGCATCAAACAAGTCAATGCTGTATTCAATTTCCGCCATCAAACCATCATGGGTTTCACCCATAGCAAGCGTTAAATCAAATTTTGCCGTACCGTATTCAAACTCCAACCCTGTCAGCTCAAGACCCTGAACAGGATCAGCTGAAGCGGGTGCATTCTGCAACATGAATTGCATCTGGAACACAGGTGAGTAACTCATATCACGTGCAGGCTGAAGTGCATCTACCAGCTTATCAAAAGGTAACTCCTGATGAGCATAAGCATCCAGAGCCGTTGTCTGCACCTGTTTGAGTAGTTCACTGTAACTAGGATTAGCGGACAAATCTGTACGCATAACAAGCGTATTAAGGAACAACCCGATAAGTCCTTCCAAATCTGTTTGCTGTCGGCCTGCAATAGGTGAACCAACGACAATATCATTTTGCCCGGAGTAACGTGCCAACAGCACATCAAAAGCTGCCAGCAAAACCATAAACAAGGTGGCATTATTGCTTCTGGCCAACGCCTTTAAGCTTTCTCGCAAATCAACAGACAGAAGCCTGCGCATCCGCGCTCCACGATAACTTTGCTCACTGGGCCGTGGCCTGTCAGCAGGTAATTCAAGTATAGGCGGCGCCCCACATAGCTTATCTGTCCAGTACTTAAGCTGACGCTCAAGCTCTGCTCCCTGCAAGTAGTCACGTTGCCAACATGCATAATCTGCAAACTGCAGAGGTAACTCTGGCAGTTCAACTGTCTCACCAGCACATTCAGCAAAGTAAATACTGAACAGCTCAGTCTGCAACAGATCCAGAGACCATGCATCCGAGATGATATGGTGCATGACCATCATCAGCACATGATCATCTTCAGCCAGCTCAACCAGGCGAACACGCAGCAATGGTCCTTGCGCTAGTGGAAAAGGTTCTCCAGACCATTCCTCAAGCTGCATTCTTACAGCAGCATCATCTGCACCCGGCATAGACACCTTCTCAACTACCAGATCCATACTGTTGAGAATTTTTTGTTCTGGTTCAGCTTCGGTTTTTAGGAATACTGTACGCAGACTTTCATGCCTGGCTATCAGTTTACCCAAAGAGCTTTGCAGGGCATCAGCATTAAATTGACCTTTAATCCGCATTGCCCATGGAATATTGTAAATTGAGCTACCGCCCTCAAATTCTTCCAGAAACCAGATACGTTGCTGGGCAAATGACAAGGGAATGGTCTGACTTCGGTCAGCATGAGGGATATTGATTTCCACTGCGTTCTGAGAGGCATCTGCAACAAGCAACAACTCAAGCAGTTCAGCTTTACTGTCTTTAAGCTGTTCGTGGAGTTCAGCTGTCAGCACTCCTTGTGGTGCGCTCACGCGCAACTCACCGTCCTCCACCCGCAGGCGGACGCCGAGTTTGCTCAGCTGCCCAAGAAGTTCAGCCGCACTCAAATCTGGAACTCCTTCAATGGAACTCCTATTCCTCTCATAAACTGGGTCCTACCCGTGGTAAATCAGAGTGTTAGTGCCTGAAGCCGGGCTACAGGCAAAGGATGATTTTAACCCTCATAAAGCAATTCTTCTGCGGCCCTGTTCACGTATTAACGCTATGAACCTTATATATATATGTGTGTGAGTATAATTCTACCCTTGTTGATTCAGTTGGTCATCCTACTTCCAAACACAACTGGGATGCCATGAAAGGTATATCTGGCGGGACTTAAAGCTGATGTTATGTCAGCAAGGCAGCCCATAGGAAACGATTAAAGAGAGCTTTAGTGAAGGCGCCCCTCATTAAATGGGAAATCCGCCTCATTGAAGTAGGTAACTGTCTGAGTTGCAAAACGGCCATAAACCTCTGCACTACCCTGATCACCCTCTACAATCCCACTAACATCATGGATATTCAGAAACTCCCAGAGCAGCTTACCGCTAGCAAGATCTATTTCCAGGGTGCGTCCCTGCCGGGTCAGTGATATCAAGGCGCGTGAACGATCATCACTTAAGCTAATCTGCCCACCAGTAGCACTGAGCACATCATAATTTTTAGCTTCAGATACAGACTGGTTGCTTGATTGAGGTGGGTAAATAACATCTACCGCATCAGTATCCATATCAAGACGCAATAACCTGGAGCCCCCCTCATCCGCCTTTCCACCAAGATTATCAAATACCAGCAGAGTGTTATCACCCATATAGCGCGGGCTGTGCTGTAAAGCGGTACGACCTACAGATACCCAGGTTACTTTTTTGGTCTCACGACTAATCACCATAACTGTATTGTTACTGCGCAGTGAGACCAACAAATCACCCGCCGATAAATACGGTGATGTTGCTGCATCTTCCATTGAGATAACCCGAACATCATTCAGGTGAGTGGGGTCGCATTCAGAGTAGTTAAGTGGTAATGGCAAATCAGAGTGCACCCCCTGAAATACAACACCAAGGTAACCAGAGTCAGCCAAAGCCTGCAGAATTGAAATACGTTCAACTTCATTACCATCCGCATCCAGCACCAGGATGACATCCTCCTGCAGCACTCCGCTATTGCAATTAATTTTCAGATTACTTGCACCCAACTGCACGGGTGCCTGTAAAGCATTAAATGCTGATACATAGATGTAGCCATCCTGATCTACAGATAGCCAGTGATGAGCATAGTTACCCTTTAGCCATAATAAATTAGAGTCTTTATCAAACTTCGCAATACCAACTCCATAGGGATAGGTATTACGCCCCTGATAAACAACCAGCAAGTCCCCATTGGGAAATGGGTGTGCACCAACGGAATAGATATTTTCAGCACGGCTAAAGCCCTTGATATGTGAAGCATTTTCCCAGATCAGCTCAGAGCCTATATCCCATACATGCCGGATAGTTCCAGCTTTATCCATGACCCAGGCAATACAACCATTATCAGGACAATGTGCACGTAATTGATGTGTGCCACCATCAACAAAAATTAAATCATCATCTCGTTCAAGGGCAGGAGCATAATTAATTACGGCCAGTGACTGGTAATCACTTTCTTCAATCTGTTCCATACTGGTTGGCCAGTTTCTGCGCAGCTCCTCTTCCTGAACTGATAACAACGCTGCTGCTGCATTTTTTGCATCCGCAATAATGCTACTTGGCCACCAACCTAAATGAACTGATGCAGCGCCGTAAATGACTGCCAGAAAGCATAATGCCAGTGCCGTAAATACATTTACCAAAAATGATTTCTTCATTGCAAAAACAATAACACATGGAGAGACTTACTTTACAACACATTTAACGCCCGTGCTGCTGACTTCCAGAAGAACGTTTACCCGACCCTGAGCGTCTCTTTGAGCCACCGCCATAATTTTTCTTACCACCACCCAAACTATTACGTTTACGCCCATTACCACCTGAAGGCCTGGAAGAGCGCCCGTTTCTAATGGGCTCAGGCTTGATCCGTGGATCCACCTCATAACCCGGGATAATTGTCTGAGTGATTTTTGTTTTCAGAAGCTTTTCTATATCACGCAATAACTTCAGCTCATCTACACAAACCAGCGAAATAGCATGACCATCCAGGCCAGCTCGTGCTGTACGGCCAATACGATGAACATAGTCTTCCGGAACATTGGGTAATTCATAGTTCACAACATGCGGTAGCTTCTCAATATCCAAACCGCGAGCAGCAATATCAGTTGCCACCAACACCCGCACCTTGCCAGCTTTGAATGCGGCCAGCGCTTTGGTTCGTGCACCCTGTGACTTATTACCATGGATAGCAGATGAATGAATACCATCGCGTGACAACTGCTCCGATAAACGATTTGCTCCATGCTTGGTGCGGGTAAACACCAGTACCTGCCGCCAGTTTCCTTCACCTATCTGATGTGATAACAACTCGCGCTTGCGACTCTTGTCAACCGGATAAACAATCTGGGTAACACGTTCAGCTGTCGTATTCTTCGGGGTTACATGAATCTCTTCTGGCGAATCAAGCAATTCAGCAGACAGTTTTCGGATCTCATCTGAAAAAGTTGCCGAGAATAGCAGCGTCTGACGTTCATCCGGCAAGACCTTAAATATTTTTCTCATGTCACGGATAAAGCCCATATCGAGCATGCGATCCGCTTCATCAAGCACCAGTATTTCCACAGCAGAAAGATCTACAGTTTTCTGCTGCATGTGGTCAAGCAAACGTCCTGGCGTTGCGACAATGATGTCAACACCCTTACGTAATTTTGTTTTCTGTGGATTTATACTCACTCCACCAAAAATTGTGGTCGACCTGAACGGCAGATACCGCCCATAATCACGAACACTTTCTGACACCTGCGCCGCAAGTTCACGCGTTGGGGTCAGTATTAATACACGAGGAATATCTCCAACAGAGCCGGAGGCCTGTAAGCGCCGTAGCAATGGCAGGGTAAAACCAGCTGTTTTACCAGTACCAGTTTGTGCACCCGCAAGCACATCCTTACCTTCTAAAATAAGGGGGATAGCCTGCTGCTGGATTGGGGTTGCCTCATGGTAACCCTGTTTTTTAATCGCACGCAGCAATTCGGCCGACAGGCCGAGTTCTTCAAATAACATGTGGTATTGCTCCAAGATCGCCTGATCCAATCACGGGTATAAACCGCGCGTGGTTCGGTCCAGGCTGGAATTCTGAATTAGATCCTAAAGCCGCGAAATTGCTGACTTTGGGGTATAGGCGCAGACCGATGCGCGCCAAGACGGAGCAGACTATAACAGATAAAACAACAAATAACCGATCCAGATAGCGAAAATTAATGGTCACACAATGATTAGGTTGTGCATTTACTACATTTGCATGCGAGTATCGCCTCGCGATTATCTGAGGGTTCTATGACCGATACCAAAACAGCCTATAACTACGGGAAATTTATCCTCTCCAGCGGGATCATTATTTTTGCCATAGGCCAGTCACTCCTGTTTATTATTGTGGCACCCCTGGCTCGTAAAATTGGAGTCAACGAGCTGCAGTTTGGAGTGGTCTTCTCGCTTGCCAATATTTCACTGATCTTTGCGGGACCTTTCTGGGGCAAGAAAAGTGATGTTATCGGTCGCAAACCCGTGTTCATCATTGGCCTGTTTGGTAGTGCCATCGGCTCACTGGCAATGGCCGGCACACTGAGTATTGGTCTCAAAGGCGCCATCTCTACTATGGGGCTGCTGGGCTTACTCTTTACATCCCGCTTTATCTACGGTCTGACAGCTTCATCTATCTACCCATCAGCCTCGGGCTATATCGCTGATATTACCGATTGGCAAAACCGTGGCAAAGGTATGGCACTCATCGGCAGTGCAAATGCCATTGGCTCAATTCTTGGGCCAGCCATTGGCGGCGGTCTGGCCTTTATGGGGATTTTATTTCCTATATATGCAGCAGCAGGGTTATCCCTTATCGGCGCACTGGTAGCTATCTTCTGGCTGGTTGAACCCGAGCACCACAAAATTCGTCAGCAGAATAAGGACACTTCAAAACCAACATTAAAATTTACAGACCCCCGACTGCGCCCCTACATGATCATGTGGGCAACCTTCTTTATAATCTTCATCTCACTAAACTTCGTGACCGCTTTTTATATTCAGGATAAATTCGGTATCACTGAACTTACCGCCATATTCCGTGCAGCCAGCATCATGCTGGTATGCATGGCTGCTGTTATTACCCTTATACAGGGCGTGTTATTCCAGATAATAAGAATCTCACCGCAGCTATTGTTACGTATATGCGCCCCTGTATTTGCTATAGGCCTGTTTATCATGGCTCTGGCTCCCAATCTGATTGTACTTGGAACAGGCTTTGCCATACTTGGCGGTGCCTTCGCCTGCGCCACTCCAGGCATAAATGGCTGTGCAAGCCTGAAAATGGAACCTCATGAACAAGGAGCGGCCGCTGGTTATCTGGCAGCTGCCAATACCAGTGGTGCAATTCTTGGCCCGGTGGTCGGCACCTCACTTTATAATCTGCAGCCCAATGCACCGATGTTAGCTGGTGGCGTACTGATGATAATAATCAGTATCTATGCATTTAAAATTCCAGCTCCAAAACAATATCAAGCAAAACAGTAATTATCAGAACTGGCTACCCGTACAGTCAGGGTGCACCATCTCGTCATCTACCTTGATGTATGCAAGAGCACCCTGAGTCCATAAATCCATGGATCCATCTGAATAACGTGCACCGGAAGCTGCTTGCAGAGTTCTTAACCTGAACTCCTGACTAGCATCTTTTAATACAACAAATTCTCCATTACGCGCATAGGTAGCAGTAAACACATAATCATCTATGCAGGTATATCCCCAACGGTCCTTGACATCAGATGTCGTGATACAACCGGAAATCCCTATCAGCCCTGTTAAAAGCACTGACACAAGCACTTTGAATGACGCAATTTGAAATACATTAATTATCATGAGTAAAGTTAGCCTGCATCCAGTTCCATCATGACCATCCAGCAGTGTCAGCTAAAACAGCACAATCAGGGTTATCGATCAGCACCTGACATAGCTGGCCTTTTTCATGCCTGTTAGGGCAGCTGAGTCAGGGTACCTGCGCCATCCAGGCACCATTCTTGAACCACTTAGCCTTTATTATTTCCAGTGCACCAGTAGCTGTTAGTGCCTGCATATAATTCTGCACCAGATTAATCAACAAAGGATCACCTGGAGCAATTGCGATACCAATAGGCTCAATCGTCAGCGGTTTATTGAGAGTAACGAAACCCGCATCTGGATTACGCAAAATACTGAGCGCACAAATCGGGTCATCGGCTACAACTGCATCAACCTTGTCATCTTTGAGTAACTGAATAGCTTCAGCATAAGTATCTGTTGCCGTAATAACAGGCTTGTTAAGTGCAGCTTCAACAAAGTCTTCTGATGTAGAGCCCTTAAGTACAGCAATACTGCGTTCACCTTTGTTTAACTTTTCTGGTGTATTAATAGACTCAAGTATTTCTTCCTTGGTCAGGATAGTGGTAGCTGTGACAAAATACGGGCCCACAAAAGCAACACGTATATTTCGTTGTACTGTTGCCGTCACTCCGGAAATAACCAAATCTATATCGCCATCCTCAAGCGCTGGCAGAAGTTTTACAAATGGCATTTCAACAATTTCCATTGTTACACCCATTTCATTCGACAGCAGCTGGGCCAGGTCCACATCCATACCTATAAACCTGTCATCACGGTTCTTCATATTGAACGGCGGTTGTGTACCCGTCATACCAATACGCAGTGTATTAGTCTGACTTATACGCTTTAAAATTGGAGACGTATTATCAGCTGCAGTAACTGAAGTAACTGCGAACATCAGGGTTGCTATTGCAGCAACCATTTTGGTAAACCAAAAACGGGTTTTCATATGTATGATTCCTTAAGAATTAAACTGCTTTATTAATATCCACACCAAGCTGATCTTCTGGTAGATATATTTTCTTATGTACAGGTCATTTACTTTTAGAGGTATTGGTCCAAGTAAACACAATAAGAGAATTGAGGCCGCCTAACAAGCTTGAAATGACTTTTCAGGGCTAGTGCCTACTGCTTCATGGTGCCCGACACCCTTAAATTTCAGCCAGGGGCCAACCAGCCCTTCACTTGCACTCCACAATTGTGTAGCAGTTTTATGCTCCCAGTGTAACCGCATTATCCTGCGACCATCACGGCCTTCCCTGATAAAGAATTCACCATTAATTTCAGCTGCCGCAGGATCAGACGCAAGATATAAAGGCACCAGTGCGCCCTCTTCTGAGCTGCGCATCCCAGGACGCATACGTTCATAGGCAGATTTGGGGAAAACGCTATTAGTATGAAAGAAATTGGTATCAATCAAACCAGGGCATAAAGAATTAGACACCACACCTGACCCTTCCAGTTTCTCTGCCAGCAAATGGCTGAACAATACATTTGCCAACTTAGAGTTTGCATATGCCTGCCAACCATTAAACGCCTGTTCCTGTTGCAAGTCAGAAAAATTAAGCCTACCACCACCTAGTGCAGTTGAAGCCACATTCACAATACGGGCAGGCATATTGTCTTTTAACGTAGCAATTAAATTTAATGTCAGCAGGAATGGCGCAAGATAATTAACAGCAAAGGTCAACTCAAAGCCATCCACACTTAGCTGACGATGATCTGTTAAATGACCAGCATTGTTTATCAATACATTTAAATCTGGAAACCGATCACAGATATGCTCTGCTAATACAGCTACTTCTTCAAGAGAAGTAAAATCTGCCAGTACTGTATGCAAATTTGAATTGCCAGTTTCCTGTTTAAGCTGTTGCAGGGTAGCTGCTGTTTTATCGGGGTCACGCCCGTGGATAATGACACACACATTACTCCGCGCAAGAGCAAGTGCTGTGGCTTTACCTATGCCATCAGTAGCGCCGGTAACCAGATAGGTAGGTAACATAGATATAATCCTACATTTAAAATACTTGGTATCTGATACCAATTAGGTGTAAAACTAGTTAGATGGGAGAAATACATCATAATGTCTGAATCAAATCCACTCAATAATGTAACCAACCTGCGTAAGCCTGTTATTGAACTGGCCATCCAGCTTGGTGCTCTGTTTGCATTACTGTCATGGTGTTTTGAAATCATCAGGCCATTTGTACTGATGATCATTTGGGCAGGCATAGTTGCCATTGCGCTATATCCGGTTTTTGATCGCCTGGTCAAGATACTGGGTGAAAGTCAAAAACTGGCTGCAGCCATGGTTGTTTTGTTACTGATAGGTGTACTTGTTTTACCTACCTTCCTGCTAACAGGCAGCCTGTTAACCGGCGCAGAAATGCTTTCTGCGGCAGGTGAAGCAGGTCAGCTACAAGTACCTGCACCACCAGCCAGCGTTGCTGACTGGCCCTTCGTTGGCGATGCTATTTACGACTTATGGCAACGTGCAGCAAACAATCTCCCCTCTGTACTGCAAGATTTTGCGCCACAAATTAAAGCTACTGGCACCTGGATACTTGAAAGTGTCACCGGTACTGGCCTTGGAATTCTGCAGTTCATCATTTCATTTATTATTGCCGGCATCTTTCTTGCCAACTCAAGCAAGGGTGCTGGTGCTGCCAAAGCATTATTAACCCGCCTTTTACCAGGTCGTGGTGAAGAGTTTGCTGACTTATCAACCAGCACAGTACGTAATGTTGCACTTGGTATTGTTGGTGTATCAATTTTGCAAACGGCTCTAATCAGTATTGGCTTTGTAGCCATAGGCATGCCAGCCATTGGCCTCGCAGCTTTGATTTTACTCATACTCTGCATCATTCAGGTTGGGCCCACCCTGGTAACAATACCAGCAATTATTTATGCCTTTTCAACATTAGGAACAGGCACCGCTATTGCATTTACTATCTGGACCGTTGTCATGTCATTAATTGACAGTGTACTTAAACCATTGATCTTTGGACGTAGTGCATCGGTGCCCACCTTAATAATTTTTCTGGGCGCAATTGGTGGCATGCTCACTCACGGCATCATCGGATTATTTGTGGGCTCAGTCATACTATCACTGAGCTACAAACTTTATATGGCCTGGCTTGATGACAAGCCTGAGTCTGATGAAAAACAAGAACCTCGCGCTAATGAGGTCTGAACACAGCGGTCCATCCTGCAGCGCTGAAGAGAGTATATCTGTGGAATGATTGAAACCTGGTTTAATAAGCTCAAATAACTATAGCAATACTAACCCACAGATTGCTATGAACATCCAGGTGCTATAACGAATGAAATGCACAAAAATAAAGTTAGTTACCTGCAGATTTAGCAAGCCAGCAATCCAGCTGATCAGCAAAAGCCTTACGGTCACTTTGACTCAGGGGTGGCGGACCTCCACCCACATCAACCGCACTGGCACGCATGGTATCCATAAAGTCCCGCATATTCAGACGTGCACCAATATTTTCCGCTGTATGTAGCTCACCACGAGGGCTCAGAGCCAGCCCACCTTTTTCTATAACCTCTGCAGCCAGGGGAATATCACTGGTAATCACCAAATCCCCAGCAGACATACGCCGCACAATTTCGTTATCTGCAACATCAAAGCCAGCAGCCACCTGCAATGTTTTAATGTGCCGTGAAGGCGGTACCCGGAGAGGTTGGTTGGCAACTAAGGTAACCAACATTTTGGTGCGATCAGCAGCCCGGAATAGAATTTCCTTGATTACAACTGGACAGGCATCAGCATCAACCCACATGCTCATCTACATATTCCTCAACGGGGCCTGACCGAAGCTCGTCGTCTCGCGATGCGCCGACTATTCTCCGGTTGTCCATCAACACGTCTTGCCTTGAACGCCCGTCCCTTCAGCTTACCCTTATTTAATTTTTTCAGTGCAGCACTAACAGCATTAATACTGACAGCCACATAAGCACAGCTATCAAAAATATTTATCTTACCAACCTGTTTGCCAGTAATGCCATGTTCACCAGTCAATGCACCAAGAATATCGCCAGGGCGGATCTTCTGTTTCTTACCACCATCTATTTGCAGGGTCACCATTGCCGGTTTGACTGGAGATGTTTCAAGTAAAGCTATAGGCGGTAGTGCCGTGGCTTCAATAGAAATGCCTAATAATTTTTCCAGCCGGTTAACTTTATAACGTTCTTTATCGGCATAGAATGTCATGGCTATACCGGTACTGCCTGCTCTGCCGGTACGGCCTATACGGTGCACATGCACCTCATCATCGCTGGCAAGCTGGTAATTTATGACAGCATCTAGGGCCGCTATATCCAAGCCACGAGCAGCAACATCGGTTGCCACCAATACCGCCACACTTTTATTGGCAAACCTAACAAGGGTGCGATCACGGTCATTCTGTTCCAGGTCACCATGTATAGCAAGCGCACTAAAGCCATGGCTACGCAGCGCTTCGGCTAATTCCTGAGTTTCTTTTTTGGTATTACAAAATACCACTGCAGATTCTGGCTGATGCTCCAGCAATAAAAGCCGCAATGCAGACAGTCGTGCAGCGGCATCATTAGTTATATAAAAATATTGCTCAATAGTGTCACTATCGTGCATCTCCAGTGCAGTCACCCGCTCCGGCGCAAACATAATACGTCCAGCTACAGCCTTAATCTCATCCTGAAATGTAGCACTGAACATCAAAGTCTGCCGCTGTGCTGGTGTCGCCTCAACAATCATATCCAGTTCTTTCTGAAAACCCATATCAAGCATGCGGTCAGCTTCATCAAGCACCAGCATGTTCACATCATTAAGTTTTAGCGTGCCCTTACGTAAATGATCATCCACACGGCCGGGCGTACCAACAACAATATGAGCACCATGCTCCAGAGACCCTGCTTGCGGACCAAATGGGCTACCACCTGTCAAGGTCAGGACTTTTACATTTGCCAGCGTGCGAGCCAATTCACGAATAGCATTGGCCACCTGATCGGCAAGCTCCCGGGTAGGACACAGGACCAGTCCTTGCACCCGAAATTTTTTGCGGTCCAGTTTTGCCAATAAACCTAAAGCAAATGCTGCAGTTTTACCTGACCCGGTCTTGGCCTGGCCGATAACATCCTTGCCTGTGAGTATTAGCGGCAGACTCTGCGCCTGAATAGGGGTCATCGCCACATACCCCAGTGACGTAAGATTCCGCAGAAGCTCGGGGCTCAATTTAAGGGCAGCAAAGGAACTCTGATTAGCAGAAACAGTCAAGATAAATCCGGTATATAAAAAAATGTTGGTTTCAGGCACCAACAATTAGAGGCGGTATTAAGGACGTAAATCCAGATCCTTTGGGTGCAGTATAGGTAAAAAAGCCAGACCTTTAAATCAGTAATTTATCAGTAAGATTCTTTACATACCAATTACCGTTGACTACCACGCCGCCACCACCGGCGCCTTGGCTTTTTCTCACCAATATCAGACTTATGTGCTTCCCGGTAAATATCCCAGGCATCTTGTGGCAAAAGGAAGCCATCGCGGTACGTATCTATAACTGCTGATAAAGTCTGATGTACATAGTCACGATGCCATGGATAACGTACCGCCAGCTCCGCTTCACTAAATGGAATAAAATTGCCATTAAGAAAGCAATAAAGATTAGGATTAAGGCCAGACCACACCCCTGTGGGTACAGCGAGTTGAGGTAAATGTATGCCACCCACCTCATTTCCATCGCTGTCCTTCTCGCTTACCAGCCGGCCCTTATCATTTTCTATCAGTGTTATCAGGCGACTTTCCGGGGGGCTGCGCCCACTCTCTATCCAGTCACCAAGACGTGAAAGTAGTGCCGAATGAACATACTCAACCGGCAAAGTACTGGCATCCTCACAAAGAGGCCAAACTGACATCAGGCCCAGTTCATCAATATTCTGTAGTTCCTCAAAAATTAACTGACGAGCATCAACATGTGCACTACCCGCCATCTCATAGGTACGCACCCAGGGACTGTCTTCTTCAGTCTGCCGGTTCACTTTCGAATTAAAAAACCCCAGCACCTCGGTACTTGTCTGAAAGCGCATAACAGGCGCCATAACAGGTAATAGTGTCTTATTCCGAGGATCTCCACCCGGATTAAATTCACTACTTGGATTAGGGGGATTAGGCACCTTCGAGGCAAAACTACCTGCCCCTTCAAAAAAGCCATCAAATGCCATACGCCCATCAGACATGATCGCATCATTATGAAAGGAATTAACAAAGGTCTTAACGTAACCAGCCGATTGTGAATAACCGGTCAAAATAATACGCTCAACACCAAACCCTGCTAATGGGTTACTCGGCTGCGCATCTGATTTAAGCAATGCTGCAGCCTGACTTAGCATGTCCCAAATCTGACCGTCTTTCTGCATCTGCAGGTTGGCATAACGACTGTAGTTACGCAGAATATATGGCGGCCTGCCAAACTCATCACGTAAAAAGTTTACCGTAGTTGGCTTGCTGGTCAGCCCCACATATACAGCACCCTCTCGCATAATCATTCGTGCGCTGTAATGCCAGGTAATATCACTATCAAATCCACGCGTGGCATTCACCACATCCAGATAGACCGTACCATTGAATTTAGACCTGTTGGCAGGTCGGCGGACTATCAGTCGGGTTGCATAGGGAAGATTTTCCTCAACTACACCAACCAAAGGACTCTGCGATGCATCATCAACATAGTCATAAATATTAGCTGTACCGGACAGCACATATTCATCTTCCACATAATTCCAGTCAGCCATATATTCAGCCTGACTAAGGAAGGGCACTGAACGTTCAGCAATGCTACCTTCTGTTACCGGCAAATACTCGGCAGCAGGAATTGCCACCTGGGCTGCCAATGGCAATGACATTGATATAAGAACAACAGTAAGCACCATCTGCCTAATATAATTATGCGGCATTTCACTTTCCCTATTCTGCTTGCTCTTGAATGGCTAGTTTATAAACCAGCTCTTAACCTTTTAGTTCTTAATTTTGTCGTTTTTTATAAGGGTTCTGCTAACTACTATACGAGTTATTAGCAGTTAATAAAAACCAGTATTAAGTGAAATTCAGCATAGCCTGACCTTCATTACTTACAGTACAGCTATGAGATCAGAAAATACCCATCACATAACTCCATAGGCAAGCATAGCTTCAGCAACTTTGACAAAGCCAGCAATGTTTGCACCTTTCAGATAGTTTACGTGATGATCACTCTCACGACCGTGCTCCTCACACCGAGCATGAATATCAGCCATAATTTCACGTAGCTGTTTGTTAAGTTCCTCACGACTCCACGACATGCGAATGCTATTCTGAGACATTTCCAGTCCAGACACCGCCACACCTCCTGCATTTGCGGCCTTACTGGGTGCAAATAAAATCTTTGCCTGCTGAAATATATCAATTGCTTCCTGCTCTGACGGCATATTGGCACCTTCTGCTACCGCAATACAGCCGTTTCCTAGCAGACTATTTGCATCATGAAAATTAAGTTCATTTTGGGTAGCACAGGGAAAGGCAAGATCACAAGGCACTTGCCAGGGCCGCTCAGCCTCATGATATTCACCACCGAACTCCTCGGTATACTCTTTAATACGGCCACGGCGTACATCTTTCAACTCACGTACCCAAGCAAGCTTTTCACAATTAATACCCTCAGGGTCATAAATAAAACCAGAGGAATCCGAGAGCGTAACTGGCTTCGCACCAAGCTCTATAAGCTTATCAACCGCATACTGCGCGACATTACCGGAACCCGACACAACAGCAGTCTTACCTTCAATATTCTTGCCATGTGCAGCAAGCATATCTTCCATCATATAAACAGTGCCGTAACCCGTTGCCTCAGTTCGAATCTCAGAACCACCGAATGCCAAACCCTTACCCGTCATTACACCAGTAAAGGTATTGGCCAACCGTTTGTACTGACCAAACATGTAACTGATCTCACGATTGCCCACACCAATATCACCAGCAGGCACGTCTGTGTCCGGGCCAATATGTCGATACAGCTCAGTCATAAATGACTGACAAAACCGCATGATTTCACCCTCAGACTTGCCCTTAGGGTCAAAATCAGAACCGCCCTTACCACCACCCATTGGCAATCCGGTCAAACTGTTTTTAAAGGTCTGCTCAAAAGCCAGAAATTTTAAAATGCTTTGATTGACACTTGGATGAAAACGGATGCCGCCTTTGTAAGGGCCAATCGCATTACAGTGCTGCACACGATAACCACGGTTGATTTGCACCTTGCCCGTATCATCATCCCAGACAACACGAAAACTAATAATGCGATCAGGCTCAGTCAGACGACCAAAGATAGCCGCCTCCATGTATTCAGGATGCTTGCGAAGAAATGGCAATACATTGATACCAACTTCATACACAGCCTGATGAAACTCTGTCTCCCCAGGATTACGCCGCTCAAGCCAGTCCATAAACTTGGGGACAATCTCAGGTTGATCAATCTTAGTGTGCCAAACAGCCATACCGTACCTCAGCTTTTGTTGGGGTCATACCCTAAAGTTTCAATCATGCTTCACCAGGTATCAAAATATAATCCGCCACCAATGTGACACACAAAATACCAATAGATCCACACAAATTAATTAAACCCATTACAGGCCCTACTATTACCTGAACAACTTGCCAATTCCCTGGCGCCAGAACTGCTCAATAATTTTTTTACGTAACTCACCAATACCTGCATTAGCATGTGGAAAAGGCCTGTCCGGAACAGGATGCCCAAGAAACTGACACAAGGGCTCCCAACCTTCAGTTACTGAATACACCAGCAATCGATCTTTTGGCACCGTAGCCTTAACCTCTTCTATATGCTGCTTGTACTGCAGGATGCACCTCTCCTCGGTGATCTCACCATCGAATACATAGTCAATTAACCGAAAATTCATATCTGCAAACTTTTTGAACATTGGCACAAAATTAAAATAACGGGTTTTCATAACCAGTCTGAGTAACTTTGAATAACTCTTCCACCAGGCCTGTGCATCACGCACACTCAGAATAACCACTGCATCGGGAAAAGCTGCCATTAATTCACGATAGAAAATACAAGAAGGAAAATCGACCGTTGCTTCATAACCAGAAAATAATGACTGCCAATCTATTTGCTCACCACGCAGAACTGCATCCCACTGTTCGACATGCCCCCGGTCATAGGATTTCATTACTTCCTGCATGTGATAACAGGGATAACCCAAACATTCGAACGCCTGCTGCAGTGAAACCGTACCAGTACGACCGTACCCTGCACCGATAATTTTCATTACCAGAAACTCATTTGAGAATTATGCGGCAATTTCCCGGACAACCGTAAAACTACCCCAGACTGCATTCATGATTGAGTCCACCTTGACACAATCACCAGCACTCAGAATTTTACTTGCATGACCATTTATTTCGGTAAGTTCCTGCACCAGCGAATCCTGAGGCAGCAAGCGGCCGGCAAAAACCAGACTATCAGCGGTAACAGTAATTTCACCCACTGAGCTTTTAGCACCCGTATTTGCCAACGCTGAATCCTTAGCATGCTCATTAATCATATCGACCAGTTCATCTCGCTCTGAACGCTCTGTGGAATCAACTGCATTTGTAGACATACCTGTCTGTAATACAACACTACCATCTGCAAGTCTTAGTGGGATTGAATTGTCATGTATCTGGATATCAGCATCTTTAACCATTTCAATCAACATCTCGCGGTTGGAACGATCAACAATATCACCGCCCAGCTTATCCCTGCCACGACGGGTAGTCAGCGTAACCTGCTTGCCCTGCCTGGCCAGATACACAGCCGTCTCACAACCCACCAGACCACCGCCCATAACCAGGACATGCTCACCCTGAACAGTTTCCTTATCATTGAGCAGGTCAATAGCCGTCAGCACTTTCACACTGGCAGAACTTTCAAATGGCAATGCTTCCATCTTGGCGCCCGTAGCCAGCACCACATAGTCAGCGCCAAAGTCAGTAATATCCTTAGCTACACCATGCTTGTTTAACACAACATTAACAGGCAGATCATGCAATAGCTTGCGCAGGTAATTTAGGTACCGGGTGATATCCAGTTTAAAATCAGGCTTAGCCGCAGGCCACAGGTTGCCGCCAACCTGATTACTGGCTTCCCAGAGCGTGACATCAAAGCCACGTTCTACACCGGCACGAGCAGCTTCTATACCAGCAGGACCACCACCAATAACCAGCAATGATGTTGTTTGTTTTACTGGCAACAAGGGCCACTCAATTTCATGGCCAGTGGTAGGTCGTACTGCACAACTGGTGGGTTTGCCTTCTGCCATTTGCCACAGACAACCTTCATGACAGCCAATACAGGGAATAATGTCATCTGGCTGTTCAGCTGCAACCTTATTAACCAGTTCCGGGTCCGCAAGCAGGCCACGCCCCATGGCTACAAAATCAGCCTTATTTTCAACAAGCACACGTTCTGCAATATCCGGATACTGAAGGCGACCAACAGCAATGACGGGTATATCCACCTGTGCTTTTACCTGCTCTGCAAGTGATACCATGCAACCCGGTTCCTGGTACTGTGGCGGATGTGGCCACCAGTGTGTTTCATAACAACCGGCATCAACATGCAGGGCAGCTACACCCATCTTTTCCAGTTCACCCGCTATATACAGACCCTCTTCTGGCTCACGACCACCGGGTAGGTAATGGGTTAAACCAAAACGATAAATAACCGGGAAGTCCTCACCTGCTTCACGTTTGATTGCAGCAATCGCTTCACGAGCAAAGTTCAGGCGTTTGTCTACAGAGCCGCCGTAATGATCATCGCGACAATTCCATAACGCTGTCATAAACTGATCAAGTAAATAACCTTCATGGCCATGCAACTCGACACAGGCTGCACCACCTTCACGAGCACGCCTGGCCGCAGGGCCAAAACTTTCTGCATGCGCTGCTGCTTCCTCAGTGGTTAATGCCCGGCTATCGAACTTGCGTTTATCCGGCAGGTAATGACTGTCATTAAGCGATGCAGACACCGGACGTAAATCTTCAGGCAATGGGTCATCCGTCCACCATTCCGGCAAAATAAATGGCGGAACTACCCGACCAAAACCAGCCGTCAGCTGTATGCCAAGTTTGCAACCATGTTGTTCAAGTGAATCAGCCAGTCGGCGCACCGATTTCAGATGTTCATCTGAAGCAAGATCAATACAGCCTCTTGCCGCTAATTCCAGGGCACGAGAGGTAAAGACCATCTCAGGCATAATCAGGCCCACACCACCGGCTGCGCGTGCTGTGTAATAAGCAATAGCACGGTCGCCCCAGTCACCATCCTCCTCAACAGTACCGCGTATACCCATTGCAGGCATGATCACGCGATTTTTCAGTTCCATGGTGCCGATATGACCAGGCTCTAATAATTGCACTTTAGTGGCCTCTTAATTTTGCTGTCGTTATCTTACAGCTTTTGTTGCCAATGCTTGTAACAGATTGTAATAACTAATTAAAAATAAAAAATCCCAACTACTTCCTGCACCTGAACAACGAAGATCTGCGTACGTATTATCCCTTATCTGCTAAGCAACAATATCTACTCAGTATGTCATTAGAAAGCAGCAGGTGAAGCAATAAGTCACCTTCTTACAGGGTAGTAACGCTGCTTTAAACGCACAGGGACAAACCATGCCGGCACATAGTTTGATACGTAAAAAATAATTTACCTGGAGACCCTACCATGTACATTAACTTCTGGTATCCCATCGCCAAGAGCGAAGACGTCGTTACCTACGAACCTCATCGAGTCAAAGTATTGGGACAGCAACTGATTGCCTTCCGTGACACCGAAGGCAACGCCCATATACTAAGTGATGTCTGCATCCATCGGGGAGCTGCCCTTGGCAAAGGCTGGGTCAAAGGCAATCACGTAGTGTGCCCGTATCACGGCTGGCAGTTTGCCGGCGATGGCAAATGCACGCATATTCCGACAGTAGACGAAAAGCAGATCCCCGCCCGCGCCAAAGTTGATAGTTACCCGGTACAGGAAAAATACGGCATCGTATTTGCATTCCTTGGCGACCTGCCAGAAGAAGAACGGCCACCACTTCATGAGATTGAGGAATATGACAAGGAAGGCTGGCGGGCAAACCGACTGGTTGTATTCGAACTTGATGCCTATTACGAACGTTCCATCGAAAATGGACTCGACCCATCCCACAATGAGTTTGTACATCCGGCCCAGGGCCGACCAGGCATGCAACCTGATTTTCGTAAAAAGCCACTGGACATGAAAGACGGCCCCTGGGGAAGTGAGTTCCTGGTAAGTTTTGAGAACCAGCTAAGTGACTCACGGGCGTTAAGTGAGGAAGCCAAACTTGAACATGAGGTCACTGCAGGGTCCGGTTATGTCGGTCCCAATCAGATGATCACATGGATCTGCTTATCCAAGGATCAGGTATTTCATCAGTACTTCTTTGAGGCACCGGTTGATGAGGGCCGTACGCGGATTTTCTTCGTCAACATGCGCACCTTCATGCTTGAACCTGAAAATGACAGACGCCTGGTTAATATCAACCTGACTGTCGCCCAGGAAGATATTGATCTGTTAGCAACACTTGATCCGGTCGGTACACCCAACAATCCTTCTGACGAGGTGCTGGTACCATCCGATGGTGCTGTCATTAGTTACAGGCAACACCTGAAAACCTGGAAAGAGAAAGGCTGGTGTATAGATATGGAGACACTGAATGCAAAGCGCCAGAATATGGCCTTCGCAATCCCCTGTCCGGACAGACGCACCTCGGGAAACTGGGTACTAAGCCCGGTACCTCTGTTTCCAACTGCTGAGTAAACAGATGCCAGAAAAACCGGATACATGGCCCGCACACAAGCATGCCCGGGTCCCAGAATGTTACCTCACACTGACAAAATGCTGAAAACTGATCTGCTGGGTAACGTAGTCATCCCGGGGTGGCTCTGCATTACGCAAACTGGTGGACAGGTACTTTTTATTTGAATCCGGCAGTACTGTTACAACAGTTGCATCATCACCCAGTTCTGCCGCCAGTTTAATGGCACCAACCACATTTGCACCTGAAGAGATGCCTACTCCAAGCCCAAGCTGATGACACAAAGCCTGTGCCATCAGGATGGCATCACCATCCCAAACATCAACAATCTCATCAAGCTCATCAAGCCTTACTATGGATGGAATAAATTCATCACTGATACCCTGGATACGATGCTGGCCGACTTTCTTGCCAACCCGCAGCGTTGGAGAGTTCGCTGGCTCAAGTGGGTGCACACAAATATTTGGATTCGCCTGCCGCAGATAACGACCCACTCCCATCACCGTACCACCCGTACCCACACCTGCAACAAAGGCATCGGCCATACGATCAAAAAGCTTTAACTGTCGTTCAATTTCCGGCCCGGTGGTTTGCTGATGTGACTCAATATTGACCGGGTTATCAAATTGTCGTGGCAGATAAATGTTGTCATTCTCATCAGCATAGTCCACAGCCATCTGCACCGAGCCAACAAAACCACCCTGTGCAGATGAAACAGGCACCACTTCCGCACCCAGCCCGTGGATCAGTTGTACTCGCTCCTGACTCATCCAGTCCGGCATATAAATCCGCACATGATGCCCAAGCGCCCGCCCGACTGCAGCAAAAGAAATACCGGTATTACCGCTGGAAGCCTCGGCAATCTTGTCACCCGGTTCCAGCTCCCCGGTCGCATAGGCCCGCTCCAGAATTTTTAATGCCATCCGGTCTTTAACGCTACCGGTCATATTCATCGATTCGTATTTCGCATAAATACGACCGGGCTTACCCTGATACAGGTAATGAATCTCAAGTAATGGGGTATCCCCAACCAGCGCGGCAAGTGCCGCAACCTTGTTGCCTGAATCAGCAACAGATGTACTTGTAACTGAACTTACTTTTGCAGCCTGTGCCATTGCAGATTACTGCCTGCTATCCGGTTCAGTAATGGCAACACGATGCATGATGCGTGGTTCTTTACTAAGATCAGGCATGTCCGCATAAATACCACGATGGATTGTGGAAATATTGTCCCAAAAAGCAACGGAACCCTTACGCCAGTGGAAACGTACCATGAATTCAGGCCGAACCATTTTCTGAAATAAAAACTCCAGCAGGTCCTTGCTCTCATCAGCATTTAAATCCTTGATGTAAGAAGTCATCAGCGGATTGATGTACAAGCACTTTTCTCCGGTATCCGGGTGCATACGCACAACCGGGTGTTCAACCGGCGGGTTGCGATCACGTGCACCCTGCCAGGCTTCCGGGCCGTTCTGTGTCAGGATGGTCGGGCCCATCACATCAATCACATCATGTACTGCAGTCAGGCCAAGTAGAAATTCCTGCATGGGTTTCGACAAACTTTCATAAACCTTAACGGTATTCACCCAGGCGGTATCCCCACCCGCTTCAGGTACTTCAACGGCATACAGAAAAGAACAGCGCTGCGGCACTTCAACAAAACTGTTGTCATGGTGCCAGTCCACATCACCGGGTACGGCACCCGCCTTGGACATATCCTGCAAACGAATTTCCGGGTAACCCTCAACTGTGGGAATATAGGCTGATTCATCAACCTCACCAAAACGCTTGCCCAGTGCTATATGTTGCTCAGGTGTTAGTTCCTGATCTCGGAAAAACAACACCTGATACTTATGCCAGGTATCACAAAACTCTCCAAAGGTTGCATCATCCATCGGCTGTGACAGATCCAGATCAATAATTTCTGCACCCAACGCACCACTTAAGGGCCGTATTCCAAAGCTTTTAGCATTCATATCCATCCCCCATACTGGCCCCAACAAGGGCCGAAAACCATTTTAAGTCACATGACTTAAATGTACAATAGCCCTGAAACCCTTCCAGTGCTATAGGTAGAAGCCCATATCCTGATAAATCAGGACGTATCAGGCATCATTCAGGTACACGGCTCGGTAAATTCCCGTATATCAAGAGACCCGACACGTCAGGAAACTATGCCCTGCAAAACTGAACCCGCGAAGCCTGCTGAAAAAACGACAACGCTATGACTGGCACCATATCTGTTAAGAGATACAAATGAATTACGACATCATTATTATCGGCGCAGGCCCGGCCGGACTCAGCTTTGCCCGCTCACTGAAAGACAGCAAACTGAAATTGCTGGTCATTGAAAAAGCACCAGCCAAGGCCATTCAGAAACCAGCACCGGATGGACGTGAGATTGCACTCACCCATCTGTCTGAAAAATTATTAAAAGAACTTGATGTATGGGAACGTATTTCTCCAGAATCAATTTCTCCCATCAAGTCTGCAAAAGTTATGGATGGCAACTCACCCTACTCACTTGGATTTGATACTGACAATAAAAGCGGTGATGCACTCGGTTACCTGGTGCCCAACTACCGTATTCGTCAGGCACTTTATAACGCTGTTGAGGGACAGGATAACCTTGAGTTCATGACCGACATATCGGTTAACAGCCTGAGCACAGACAATCAGGGTGGTGTTGTACATTTATCCAATGGTGAGAGCCGACAGGCAAAACTAATTGTTGCCGCTGACAGTCGTTTCTCCGCAACACGGCGTGAAATGGGTATTGGTGCCAGCATGAAGGACTTTGGCAAAACCGCAATTGTCTGTCGTATGGAACATCAGCAACCCCATGAACAAACGGCATTCGAATGCTTCCACTACGGTCGCACCCTGGCCGTATTACCAATGGCAGGTAAGCTGTCATCCATAGTAATTACCGTTGATAACGAACTGGCAGATGATATTGTCAATATGGACGAAGCTGAATTTGATCGGGACATCGAGCAACGCTTTGGCCACCGGCTAGGTGACATGAAACTCATCGGGGAGCGTTATGCCTACCCGCTGGTAGCTGTACATGCCGATCATTTTGTTGCCAATCGTTTTGCTGTCATTGGTGATGCCGCTGTCGGCATGCACCCAGTTACAGCGCATGGTTTTAACCTGGGACTACGGGGGCAGGCCACACTGGCATCACTCATTAAAAACGCCCGCATACATGGCAAAGATATAGGCTCCAAAAAGGTGTTAGCGCCCTATGAAAACAGGCACATGCGCATCACCAAACCTATGTACTGGGGCACTAATGGAATTGTTGGGCTGTTTACAGACGACAGACGTCCTGCCAAAGCACTCCGAAGTCTTGTGCTACGGGTTGCCAATAACTTTCCACCCATCAAGCACATTATTAAAAACAGCCTGACGGAAGTCAGGCGATAAAAGCTTAAAACAGCTTGGTGCCAGTCAGTCTTTTATAGCTCTAATCACCCGCCACGGAGCTAATGGCATTTCAGTGACCTGATCACCAATAGCATTGGTGACTGCATTGGCGATGGCCTGCATGGTACACACGATAGGACCCTCCCCCACTTCCTTGGCACCAAAAGGACCATTGGGATCAATACTTTCAACAATAATATGATCAACTTCCGGCATTTCAAAAGCTCGTGGCATTTTGTAATCCAGCCGGGAAGGATTCATGACCTGGCCATCTTCCATAAGCGTTTCTTCATACAGCACTTGTGACATGCCACTAAATATCTGGCCATCAATCTGACCCTCAACAACACGAGGGTTAATAGCCCGTCCAACATCATGGGATGCAGTCATCTTATCAACAGTCACCACACCAGTGCCCGGGTCTACGGTTACTTCAGCAATCTGAGCACCAAAGGAATAGGCCATGGTGCCTTTCTCCAGTGGTGAGTTATAAAAACCACGACCCATCACAAAGCGACCTTCACGACTGTGCAGTGTTTTGTACACCACTTTTGCAAACGCAATTGCTTTATCTTCCTGCCCCTCCGGATAAACCTTTCCATCACGGAACACCAGCTGTGCCTCATCCACTTCAAGAATATTTGCAGCCGTCTTTGCCAGCTGATCACGTGCATCAATGGCCGCATTCTTGGTGGCATTACCTGTATTAAACGTACCACGCTGGGTAAACGCACCAATATCCAGTGGGTCCGTGTCCGTGTCACCCGATATCACTGTAATATCTGTTGGCAATATACCCAGCACTTCGGCACAGATAATAGCCATAGTGGTGTGGGAACTCTGCCCCATATCGGGCAAACCAACAAACAGGGAAGCTTTACCGTCTTCGGTAACTTTCACAAAAGCAGCCGAAGTATCGTGCTTATACAAGCCCTTGGCACCGGAAGCCATCGCACCAATGCCAATGCCTATACCTTTAAACTTAGGCAGCTTGCCGTACTTGTCATTCCAGCCCGCCATTGCAGCCGTCTTTTCGATGCATTCTTTCAGACCGCAACTGGCGTAATGGGCACCTTCCATGGTGGTATGCCCTTCTTCAACGGCATTCAGCAGATTAAATTCCACCGGGTCCATACCCATTTCACGCGCCAGAGCATCAACATGCTGACCAAGAGCAAACTGAAACTGAGCTATACCGCCACCGTGATGAAAGTAATAGGGCAAATGATTGGTATGCACCAGGCGGCCACGGTAACGGGATGCCTCTATCGGATACAGAGCATGAATGTATTTTGAAGTCAGCAAAGTCACAATCATCTGTGACTCAATGTACGCACCGGTATCAAATAACAGATCAGCCTCAATAACTTTAAGCTTGCCATCTTTACTGGCACCAGAACGAAGCTTGTAAATAACCTTGCCACCGGCACGACACATGATGAACTCTTCATCACCGGCAGCCCGTAGTCGCACCGGCTTACCTGCCTTACGTGATAACAATGCTGCCAGGAAATGATGCGGCCGGGTTGAAGTACGGCCGGTAAAACCACCGCCTGTGTTTAATGTCAGCAAACGCACATCGCTGGCTGGCAGCTTGAAACCTGCAGCCAGACTTTGCTGAAACAAATGTGCCGTTTGTGTGGGCGTCCACATTTTGAGTTTGCCTGGCTTGGTGAAGTCAGCAACACACACATGGTATTCAGCATAACAATTATGACTGGGATTGGTTATATAAGTGTCTTCACGAATAACGTCACACTCAGCAAAGACAGCATCTGGATCGCCATGTTCCTCTTCCTGCTGCCAGCCAATATTTAGTGCGGCTTTTTCATGCAACTGCGGAGCATCTTCTTTTAATGCTTTTTCCACATCCAGCAACTCAGGCAGCCGTTCATACTCAACCTTAATAAGTGCAGCTGCCTGAGCAGCAATTTCTTCACTCATGGCTGCCACCGCAGCCACTTCATGACCTACATGGGTCACATTTTCAGTGGGCAACAATGGTTGACTGATACCTATCCAGATATCCTTGGCATCTTCAGGTGTAATCACTGCTTTTACACCGGGTAGTGCTTCAGCCTCACTGGTATCAATACTGATAATACGGGCATGTGGATACGGACTGCGCACCACCTTGGCAAATAACATGCCGGGCAGCCGCACATCATCAGCAAAAATAGACCGACCACTAACCTTATCGGCACCATCAAGGCGCGACCAGTTCTTACCTACAACTGCAAGGTCTTCTTTAGTTCGTGACTTAGTTGGCACATTATTTTTAATCTTAGCTTTCGCCATGATTAACCTCACGTTCTCTAAGTACACTAGCCGCTTCTTTAATGGCTTTTTTAACCTTGATATGACCCGTACAACGACAGATCACTCCAGCCATCGCCTCATTAATATCAGTTTCACTTGGGCTGGTATTCACATCCAGCAAAGCCTTGGCAGACATAATCAGGCCTGGTGTACAAAAACCACACTGCACAGCCCCATGCTCAAGAAAGGATTTTTGTATTGGATGCAGTTCATTGCCCTCTTCCACACCTTCAACAGTTGTTACCGAGCGCCCATCCCATTCCACCGCTAGTGCCAGACAGGACAGAATTACTTCACCCTGTTCGCCATTCACTGTGCACACACCACAACTACCGGCTGTACAACCACGCTTGGTACCAGTCAAGTTCAGACTGTCACGCATCACTTCCAGCAAAGTCTGATGGGGGGAAACAGCAACCTCATACGGGTCGCCATTCACTGTTAATGCTATCAGTTGTTTCGCCATAACTAACCTCGCACCCGCTGGTCTCTAAGCTCCAGGAGAGCATCCTTAACCAGTACCTTAATCAGACGTTTTTTATAAAAAGTCGGAGTAAATAGATTGGTTACCTCCAACAAAGCCCGGCGTGCAACATCTGCAGCTGCATCAATAGCTTCATCCGTAAGTCCGCCTTCGAGCAGAATTTTTTCAGCCTGAGGCATAACCCGGGGCTCAGGCGCAACCGAACCCAGCACCAGGGACACAGACTCCGGTTGTTCATTGCTGCCAATAACAGCAGCAGCAAAAGTTCCAGTCGCAAAATCCAGCCCCTCTCGTTGTGAGAGCTTCCTGAATACTGACCGACCTTTGGCCGGCGGCAAAACAACTGCCGTCAGTACTTCACCAGGCTTAAGAACCGTATGTTCAACACCGTCATTCTGATAAAACTCCCGCATCGGCACAATTCGTTCACCTGTGTGGCTCGCCAGTACGACACTGGCATCCAGCGCCATGAGAATTGGGCCGCTATCCGTACTGTTTAAGGCATGGCACTTAGGTGCTGATTTAATAACATGACACTGCTCGGCGTCCGTTTTAAAACAACCTTCACGGGTATCACGCCAAATTTTAGATTGATTGGTATACCAGCAGCGTGTTTCCAAACAAATATTGCCACCAATTGTGCCCATATTGCGTACATGACGGGAACCAACAACAAAAATTGCAGCCCGTAATGCCGGGTAACATTCTTTAATTATCGTATGTTCAGCAAGATGGGTTAATGTGCATGCAGCTCCAACACGAAGACTGCCATCATCGAGTTTCTCAAGTTGCTGCAACTCCGATAAACCATTTAAGCTTAAAAGATAAGCAGGCCCCTCCAGGCGAAATTTCATATTAAGCAACAGGTCAGATCCACCAGACATGATGGCAATCTTGTCGCCATGCTCGGCAAGGGCTGCCAGACCTTCCGCAAGGCTCTTGGGCCGGATGTATTCAAACTGGGGTAATTGCATGCACTTACCGTCCTTCTGAGGTTTTCCTCTTACTCATCATCCACTTATCATGGGTCTTGATCCAAGCTATTGGATTCTAGATGAGGGCACATCTTAGAATCTATACGTACTCGCCGCCTAACCGCATAGTGTAATCATCAGGATCAAACCCTAATAATTACTGGCATTTTAAGAGCCAGCATTTTTTACGACATACCCATAACTAAGGGGTCGCGACTAACGCCGCTCCTAAAGGCAATAAAATTGGGGTCAGTTCAATAAAAATATATTTTTTGCTCTCTTGAAGCAGGCAACAAAGAAGCTCTCAAACACATACCGCAAAAGCAGAGCCCAAGCTATGCACCACCTTTTTCAAGGACAACCACTGTGCCATCTTTATTAAAACCAACAACGTAAATCAAACCAAAATCTACATGCCAGCTTAAATACTCGACAGCTTCACTTTCTGCTGCTCGCTTATAAGCATCATCAAGCCCTTCTCCTTCCCCCAGTGAGAGCTCAGTTAACTGCTCATCCGGCGCTCCCAACATGGAAACCACCATGGATTCAGTCATGCCAATTTCTATTTCTGCATACTGGGCTTTAAATTTTTTGTCATCTGATATGGTAATCAACCGATCCATGAGCATGGTCATGAGAATAAGAAAAATGGCAAATCCGAACAGAGCTTTAACTGACGAACTAAAAAAAGGCTTATCATCCTCGGACATATTGAGACACCTGATACCTAGCGCATGAAAGCAACACATGAAAGTGCCGCATAGAATAGACATTCGATTATAGCCCATCCACCATGCCTACTGGCAGATCATATCGCTCTATTTCACGAATCACCCTTCATGTTGTTACATGTCATGGGTTAAAAGCACAAGTTTATCAACCTCAATCCAGTCAGTAAATTCAACATTGGTGCTTGAATCTGTCAAACCTTTGGTTATCCACATGATAAACCTGATCTTAAATAATCCAGAGGGCCGCACTTCAGGCAATATAGTTTTCTATATATCCACCTAAAGTGATTGTATTTAAAGCCGCACCTACAAGCATATTTTTTGCATCTGACAGCAACTAGTTAACTTCTGCTACTGACCGGCGATTACGAAGTCGCTGAAAACCTGCCCGGGCATCTTCAACAATAAGATACAGACACGGCACCAGTATCAGCGTCACAAAGGAGGCAAAGGCCACACCAAAACCCAGCGACAAGGTCATGGGTTTCAGGTATTCAGACTGGGCGCTGCGCTCCGACATGATGGGCAGCAAACCTATAAAGGTTGTAAATGATGTCAGCAGAATTGGTCGAAAGCGACTTACAGCGGCCTGAATAACAGCCTGACTTATTTCTACCTGCTCACCCAGCTCTTCACGCACCTGGTTGATACGGTCAATCAATACCAGGTTGTCATTAATAACCACACCTGCAGCCGCAACCACGCCCATGAATGAAAACATCGACATAGTCACACCAAAGATAAGATGCCCAATAATGGCTCCAAGCAAACCGAACGGCACCGCACTCATCACGATGGCAGGCTGTATATAAGAGCGGAATGCGATAGCTATCAAGCCGAAAGTACACAGGAACGCCATTAAGGTCAGGCGCACAAGCTCGAGCATAAATTCACTGGCGGCATCCTGCTCACCCTTCACCAGAAACTCCAGCCCCGGGAATTCCTTAATTAACCCGGGTGCAAAGTTGTCACGTATATCGGTCACAATACGGTGCGGATCGGCCGCTACGTGATCTGCCTCAGCTGTTACCTCCACAATACGGCGGCGATCCAGACGGCGAATAGCACTGGCTCCCTGAGCAAATTCCAGCTCTGCCACACTGCCAATTGGTATCTGCACATCCTCACCCACGCGTATACGCATGCGATTAATCTGCTCGAGTGAGCGACGGTCTTCCTTCGGGTAACGCACCATAACTTTCACTTCATCACGGCCACGTGGAATACGCTGTACCTCTTCCCCAAAAAAACCCTGCCGTACCTGGTGGGCCAGCTGATCACGGCTGACATCATAGTTCTCAGCACTATCACGTGCCGTCACCAGAATCTCGGTACGTGCCGAGCGCTGACTATTATTAATACCAAACAGTCCATCGTACGTGGCCAGCTTAGCTTCCACACGGGCGGTCGCAGCCATCAGCACTGCCGGATCATTTGCCGTTAACCCGAGTTTGACCGGAGGCTCACGGTCAATCAGGTGATAATCAAAAGTGTACGCCTTGGTATCAGGAATAAAACCAATCTCACTTCGCCAGCGCTCGGTGATCTGTTCAATCGGCATATTACGATTCTCACCATGAACCAGTTCCATGGTGATCTGTATATTATTTTCACGTGCATAGGTACGAACATTTTTCACAATGTCCATATCAAGCTCTTCATGAAACTGTGCTCGTATGGCTTCACCCGCATGTTCAATCTGAGCAACCACCTGCTCAGTAGTCGAAAATGACACCCCATCTGACAAGGTGACGCTAACAATAATATTGTCGCCGGGGATCAACGGATAAAAAGTCTGCTTGACCCAGCCACCCTGCACAAAACTCATAACCACCAGCCATACTGCAATAAATATGGATAAGGCCAGGTAGCGTGCTTTGATTGCACGGGTAATAAAGGGGCGATAGCGCCGCTCACAAAAATTACTCAGACCATTGGCTACTTTAAGCCGGGCACGGGTAAGTAAACCGGAATTAGCATCGTCATTAAGTGGCTTCAGATTGGACAGATGTGCCGGCAAAATCATAAATGCATCAATAAGTGAAAAAGCCAGCGCCAGTATGACCACTACAGACAAAGGCATAGTCATCTTGGCCGCTCCACCATCAATAAACAGTGCGGGAGAAAAAGCAATCATGGTTGTCAGAGCGGCAAAAATAACCGGCTTGGCAACCCGCTGCGCGCCCACATAAGCCGCCTCGGTTCCGCACAGACCTTTCTGCACCTGCACATGAATGCTCTCGCCTATAATAATGGCGTCATCCACCACAATACCCAGCACCAGCACGAAGGCAAACAGCGTCATCATATTGATGGAAATCGGGGTCGAGGGAATAACAAAAATAGCACCAAGAAATGACACAGCAATACCTACGCACACCCAGATAGCAATGGCAGGACGCAGAAAAAGAGTCAGCAACAGAAATACCAGCGCCAGCCCCATTGCACCACTCTTAAGCAGCATGTCAGCACGACTACGAAAAATCTCTGAACGGTCCAACCAGAAATCAAGCTGCACTCCGGGCGGCAATGTAGCCCGGGCGCCTTTGGCATAAGTCCGCACGGCTTCATTCACTGCGATTACATCCGGGTTGTTACGCACCCTGACAATAATGGCAGCAGCACGATGGCCGTTAAAACGACTCAGCGCATCCGTCTCTTCAAACCCATCCCGGATATCAGCTACATCACCCAATCGCACACGGGTACCATCAGCATTTCTGAGCAGGACTATGTCTGCAAAATCCTGCTCACTGTAAGCCTGCTCAAAAGTTCGTAGTGAGATATCACCGCCCGAAGCACGAATAGAACCACCCGGAAGATTTATAGAAGAGCGACGTATAGCCGTCACTACATCATCAAAGGTCAGGTTATATTTTTGTAAGGTGTGCTCGGAAACCTCGATCGCCATCTCCGGGTCACGCAAACCTTCAATAAGCACTTCATCAACACCCTGCAAGCGTGCTACTTCATCACGCACGCGATAGGCAATCTCACGCAAAGCTGTTTCATCTGTATCGGCACTAACAACCAGTTCAATAACTTCCTCGCTCCAAGGCGCTTCCTGAATCAGTGGCTCTTCTGCCTCATCTGGCAGGGTATCGAGCGCATCCACACGCGCCTTGATATCACTGAGCATGCGTTCAGTCTCGAAGCCCTTGGCAATTTCAATGGCCACGCCTCCACGGCCGGCTACTGCCTCAGAAATGATCGACTTAATACCCTCAAGGTCGTGAATAGCCTCTTCGATACGGATACAAATACGCTCTTCAATTTCAGCCGGACTCGCACCCGGGTAGTCGACATTGACCTGAATCATATCGAGCGGAATGCCTGGCATAACCTCACGATCAAGTAAGGGCAATGACAATACGCCACCTAAAATAATGGCTATCATCAACAGGTTGGAGGCAACCTTATTTTCAGTAAACCAACGCAACATGCTTAGTTCACCGCCAGCGAATCTGCAGGTTTGGTCTTGTTGACCACATCCACCAGCAGACCGTCAACAAAGGCTTCAACGGGTGACACACACACCCTGTCTCCAGGTTCCAGACCAGATGTTATATAGGCTGATTCAAAGTCTGTACGCAGCAACTCAACCTTACGCTGGCGTAAGCGACTCTCACTATCAACTACAAGTACATTATTCTCTTTGCGCAAGGCTGAACGCGGCAACTTGAACACCTTATCAACTGTACGACCTTCAATAGTGGCATCAACAAACAAACCCACCACTAGCGGTGTAGTGCGCTCCACATCATCTAACCCGTAAGGATCATCCACCCGTGCCACGGCATACCAGACACGGTTATCCGGGTCGACCGCTCCCTCCATACGATGCAGATAAGCTGGGAATTCTGTTTGCTGGCCGCCAATTTCTGCACGCAGGGTTACCGGTGTATTTAACAGCTGCTCATTACTACCGGTACCAAAGGGCAAGTCTAGAAAACGCAGTTGCTGATCTGTTAGCGGCAAACGTATTTCAGCAATGTCGGTAGAAAAAATTCGTCCCAGTGATTCGCCCTTGTTAACGTACTGCCCAAGATCAACCAAGGTAAATAAAATTCGCCCGTCAAATGGTGCACGCACTTTAGTACGTCGTAAATCTGCCTCAGCCTGAGCAAGATCTGCACGCGCTGAAGCAACTCGTGCTTTAGCTGAGTCCACCCGCGCATCACGCATTGGGAACAAGCCTTCTTTGGCAAGTTCAGCCTCGGTTTGTTCTACCTCATAATCTTCTACCGCCTCTGCCACCAGAGCCTCGGCACGTACCCGAGCCAGCTCGTAATCAGTATTATCAAGTTCCAGCAATACATCCCCGGTTTTAAAATAACCTCCGGTAACAAAAGCCGGTGCCACACGTACCACACGTGCCGGCACTTCGTTAGCAATATCAATTATATGTTCGGCATCAACCTCACCCTGACTCGTAATGGTCAGGCGCACCTGTTGCTGCTCCGCTGTAACCACCCGCACCACCAGTGCCTGCGGTTCCGGCGTGATAACTTCCAGCTCGGGGCCAAGATTACGAATGACCATAGCCACGCCATAAGCCACTACGATTACACCCACAGGTAGCAACCACTTCTTATGACGGTTAATAAAAGCACTCATTAATTATTATTCCTTTAGATACGGCTTTGACCACGGCTCTATACATTTCATTTATCACGGCTGAAACTGATCCTACAACATACCCGACAGTAGATATTCCTGTAGGAGTGGTTTTAACCGTGACCTGTTAATAGCAATTTAATTACGCCACCTCTACTGCACGCTCACGTAATTCATGTAACTTTGTATCCAGCCAGTCCAGCTCGAGCAGAGTTTGCTTTAATCCAAGATCCAGTGCCGGATGCAGGTGCAACACTTCTTCCGGTATATTTGCGAGTTCGCGATAACGTAGTGCAACTTTTTCGCGCCGCACTTGCAACTGATCAGCAGCAGCAGCCGGATCAAGTTCATCTAGGTAATTGAGTACAGCAATACCAGGCTGATCAGCAGTGGCATCCTGTGCAAGTTCTTTTAACAGGCAATCCTGAAAAAAAGCTTCACCCGCTGGAGTCACTTCATAGACATGGCGTTCCGGACGATTGCCATCACGCTCAGTTATGCTCAGGATCAGGCCCTCATCCTCCATCACCCGTAATAAGCGATAGGCATTGGATTTACCAATAGCAGCCCCACTCACTGTATGTTTATTTAAATACTCCAGAACCCCATAGCCATGCAGTCTTTGCCCCCGCAGAAGCCCCAGCAACAGTAGTTTTTTCATGATTAGTCCAGACCTGAATAGTCAGGATTGGACTATATACTACATAGCGTCAGACACCAAGACATATTTCATATCAAAACCACCATGCCCCTCCCCTGAGTGGAGAACGACCTCTGTATTTGGGTACCTTAAATCAACGAGAACTTTTAGTGTCAGACACCGGTTGCCTCGGTTACTAATCAGGAAGCAGCCCTTCATCTTGCAGGCGTTTCGCTATGCGTGGCGTAATTTCAGCAAACGCATTATCGCTTGAGTACAGATCGTGTGCAGTAGTGATCAATTTATATACCAGCGTTTTATTTTGTGTAGCGTACAGCATGGACTGAATCTGAACTTCACCCTCGATAGACGTAATAACCGGAACCTCCATAAACTCACCATAGACTACCGGTACACCGTAAACACCATAACCACCAAAGTAGAAGTCCTCATAGCCTGAGCCAATCGCTTTTAAGTAAAGACCACCACGTGTATCTCGGTCCCCTCCCTCTATGACGCTACCATCAGACTGAACAAGTATCGTTGTCAGGACAGCATCAGCCCCATACTCAAGAACAACTGCATGGATGTTCTCAGCAGTTAAATTTTCTGAGGTATTCATCAGGTTGCAACTTGCTGTTGCATCCGCACCGGTAGCACGAATCTGGGTCTCCAGAAATAATTCAAAATTACAGCGCGCACTGCTATTTGGGCTTAAAGCAACAATCAGCACCCGTGTAAATGACTCATCATGAGATACACCCTTCTCCCAGCTCCCATGAACCTTTACCTGCCGGGAACAACTGGCCAGTACAATGGCAAACAAGAGGAGGGGGAATAGCCGATAAGATATATTCTTAATTATTAATTGCATGCTGCAATAGTAGGTAGATTATGAGGCAATTGATAGTGAATATTATTGGGGGGGGGCTGAGCTTTACAATTCTTATTTATTTAATGCGCTCAAACAAAAATGCCATGCCCCACCCAAGGCGCAGAGCACGGCAGCTTAGATGTGAAATAAATTTCAGCCAGGCCACAAATTTCTTTACGCCGTTATAAAAGCGGGTCCCCAAATGCATCGTAGCTTGTTTTTTGATCTAGCCTTCCGTCACCATCTGTATCAAGCTCAGACTCAAGAGGTTTTCCAAACGCATCAAAAATAATGATTTTCTTCCTGATATTCGTGAAGGGGTCATACAATTTGGAATCAATCAGCACCCCATTCATATAATTGTTTTCAATATCTCTGGGGCCATTCCCACTTGAATTAATCCTGCCAGCAACAGGAACCCCATCTTCATATTCCACAATCTGCTCAAATGTCCCATTGAAGTCGTTATCAGCCTCCATGGTATGAAGCACGCCATCAAAGCCATAAACCCAGCGCAAATCAACATCACCGTCTCTGTTGCGATCATGCTCAATCTTGCTAATCAAATCACCCTGCCTGTAGTAAATCTCATCCAACTCACCATCACCATTGTGATCAAAGCCTCCATCTGTTCCCGGAAAACGAAACAGCAGGAATAAAGCAAGAGCAGCTACTGCAGCACCTGCCATAAAATAAGTAGCCTTACCGGCTGGGGTTTCCGGTTCCTCTTCTTTTTCCTGAGTTGGTTTTACAGAGACCCATTGGGCGACAAGCCGTTTGCCTTCATCTGCATCCTGAGGCTTTACACTCACACGGAAATTGCCTTTTTCTGGCAATTCAACTGCCACCTCCTCAGGGTGCTGCCCATTAATCTGAGCCTTAATCCCAGATTGCTGCAGTAAATGCACCATCATGTGGGCTTCAATACCATTTGCTACATCAAGAATAACAATCATAAAAACAGCCTAAAAAAAGATTATTTATTACATACCCTCCGGCGCATAATAATGAATGACGTAAGTAGTCACAAAATCAGCACAGGAAACCGCTGAGAAACAGCTTAGCTGAAATGGCCGTATTCCGCATATAATTTTGTGGAAATTACTGGTGTCAAAGTAATTTTCAAGCCTATATTGGCATCAGCCGTCTTCATCTTCCCATTTCTTGAGCTTAGTTTTATCAACCTGATTCCATTCGGCGTCACTCTGGCGCATATAGGAAAGCACCTTTGCCAGAACATAAACTACGAAGACCGCAAGAACAGCAAGCACTAACTGAAGCTGATTAGACATACGTTATAAAGACCCTGAGCCCTTCCCCAGCCAACTACAGATTCTATAGCTAAATACTACACCTCATGCAACATTAAGGTGACCCCCCCTGGATACACTAAAAATGAACCGGTTCAGGTACTTAAATTGTCTCGCTTACATTGCCTACAAAAGTTGGTATCTGATACCAGCAAAACTATGAAACAATAAGCGCCTACTATGGATCCAATCACTCAAGGCGTAGTCGGTGCCAGCTTACCGTCCGCCATCAGCCAAAAAAGAACTCTCGGGGCGGCCGGTTTATTCGGCGCCCTGGCTGGCATGGCGCCCGATCTGGACAGTTTTATCCGCTCAGACACCGACCCGCTAATGTACTTGGAATTCCATCGCCAGTTTACGCACTCCCTGTTCTTCATCCCCTTTGGCAGTCTTGTATGTGCACTGCTGTTCTACTATTTATTTTCGAAGCGCTGGAAAATCAGCTTCAAGCTTACATATATATTTTGCTTTTTGGGGTATGCAACACACGGTTTACTGGATGCCTGCACCAGTTATGGCACTCAGCTACTGTGGCCGTTTAGTAATGAACGTTTTGCCTTTAACACCATTTCCATTGTTGACCCTTTATTTACCCTACCACTATTAGCACTAATAATTATCGGTTTAAAAAAGAACAACACTGCATTTGCCAAAGCCGCATTGTGCTGGGTTTTGGCTTATCAGGGCTTAGGATTTTACCAGCACCAGCGTGTTGCTGCCGCAGGCGAACAATTGGCTGAAGAACGAGGCCATAATCCAATACGCCTGGATGTAAAACCAAGCTTTGCTAATTTATTATTGTGGAAAGTAATCTACGAAGTGGAAGACGGTTATTACACCGATGCCGTCAGGGCCGCACCTGGTTCTAATGGCCTGACTATTTACCCCGGTGCATTTATTCCCCGCCTGGATGTCGAGCGGGATCTACCCTGGTTAGATAAAGACTCTCAGCAAGCCAACGACCTTGAACGCTTTTACTGGTTCTCCCGAGGATATTTGTCCCTCGACCCAAACAATCCGCTTAGAGTAATCGACATGCGTTACTCATTAGTACCCAACGAAGCCACCGGCATGTGGAGCATCTGGCTTAGCCCGCAAGCAAACAAAACAGACCACGTCACTATTAAACAAGACAGAGATACAAGCAGCTCACGCCGAGAGAAATTTGGCCGAATGCTGCAGAATAATTAATAGCAGGCAATTTACTGGCCTGAAAACCTATGATTTTCAGGCATCGATTTTATTGAAATCTTTGTGGCCCACCTTGCAAGCTTACGCGGCTTCTCATTATTGAATCTGACACTAGTTAACTAAACTGCGGTATCACACGCTCAGCAATAATCTTAAGTGCATCAAATGGGTCATCAAAGACACGGATTGCTAAGTCTGTTACACCAGCTTGCTCCATTCGTTTGAAGCGTTCAATCTCGTGGTCAACATCTTCAAGCCCACCCGCTGAACAAACATGATCAATCAACTTTTGCACCAGCTCTGGCGGTACGTTCTTGATTTCACCCGTGCCCGTAATATCCGCCATGATGAAATTGCGGAAATTGTCTTTAACGATCTGTGCCTCATCAGCTTCAAGCAGATGATCAAGACCTATGTAGGGCGGCAGTAACTCAGCACGTGAGAATAATTTCCGCCGTGCCTCATGCAGTGAAACCTCGCGGTCTGTTTTCATGTGCCAGGCCCAAAAATTTCCCACACGAAAATCTTCAGCAGGATAGTTTCGTTTTGCCAACCCGGCATTTATCTCAGTCATGACTTCCGGCATACGCTCGGGCACCACATCCCCCACCTGCAGACCATCAGCAATGCGTCCACCCATGCGCAGCATTTGCGGCCCCATCGAACAACTAATAATTTTTGGCTGGGGCAATGATGAGATAAAGGTGGTGTTAAACGGTCGGTTAATCGTAAAAACCTCACCTTTATAGGCTGGCCAGTAACCACCGCTGGTAATGCGGTAAATAATCTCCGCTGCTTCACGCACACCACGCACAATCCGCATTTTGGTAAAGTCCAAGCTGACTTCTGCCGCCTCATTACGAATCCATAAGGCCATCGCCCCACCACCACCCAAACCTATCTGGGCTCGACCACCGGACAATTCATTCAGCGTTGACAGCGCATAACCTAGTTTTAGGGGGTGCATCTCGTATGGACTTATCGCCAGCGGACCCAGACGAATACGACTGGTCACCTGTGCTGCCGGTACCAGTGCCATAAACGGGTCATAACCATTGGTAATGTTTGAGTTCCAAAGCGAGCGGACACCCGCTTCCTCTGCAGCAATCGCAAACTCCGCGACCTGCTGCGGAGACATTTCATTACCAACAATCAGTTCGATATCCATCACTGCATTCTAGTAGCAGAGGCTAGTACCAGCAATAATTAATAGCTGATGCCAGAGACCAGAACGGATTGCCAATCTTACAGGCCAGCACTTCAATCCTTATAAGTAGAGCACCTATAGAAAAAACAAGCCTTTAAATACACTTAAAAAATGAGATCTGGCCCAAAAAAACTCCGGCAGAAAAATTCAACACATTAACTTGGCCAGAAATATGCGCATCTAACATCGGCGATTCAATTAGTAACACCCATTAAAGGTACGGGCTTACTAAGTCTTGTGAAACATTCCACAGTTTAGCTGCCAACTTTGAGCTATTGGCATTTTCACCTTTCATTACAGACGGATTGCAGTCTTCAAAGTAGTAGCCACTAACACCGTTCAGGCGCTTATCTATCGCACAGTACACTTGGGTAGCTGCACCCTGGTCTGGGGTTTTAAAACCTTTACGTAATGGTGCATCAGGGTCTTTAGCCTTACCGCTTATATAGCGACCCAGGTTGGTGTTCACCATACCAGGGTGTACCGCATTAGAGGTCAGTGGTGTATCAGCATAGCGGCGCGATAATTCATTCGAGAACAAGGCATTCGAAAGCTTGCTCTGACCATAGGCCTTAAACGGTTTATAGTTTTCAGCACCGGAGAGGTTATCAAACTGAATGCCTTCCTCAGGTGCCAGCGTATAACCCATGCTCGACAGTATCACAATACGTCCAGCAGCCGCAGCCTCTACTTGTGGAAGCAAACGGCGGGTCAGCAGGTAATGTCCAAGGTGATTTACTACAAATTGCTTTTCCAACATCACATGCTTGCCACCGACAAGGACATCCACCTGCTCCAGCTTCGGCAGCGCCATAATGCCGGCATTACACATCAACACATCGAGAGGCTTGTTATAGTTTTCCAGCAACTGGTCAACGGCATCAGCACAGGCAGTCACCGACTCCATATCAGTAAGCTCACACACCAGCGGTGTCGCTTTGCCACTAAACTGCGCCATACTCATGCCCGCACTAACAGACGCACATGCCTCTTCTGCCTTTGCCCGCGTGCGGGCTGTGCCAAGCACATGGGCACCGTGAGCAACCAGCGTACGCATGGATGCATAACCCAAACCGGAGTTACACCCGGTTATCAAGACCGTCTTGCCAGCCAGATCATAACCCGCAGCCACCTCATCACAGGTGGTCGCAAACCCATAATTACTACGGGGAATATCGGTGAGCAATGCAGGGTACGGGCTTATGCCTGCGCCATCACCGTTATTATTAACGGTAGTACAACGCGGCAGCACGGCGGCCAGTGCGAGGGCCGAACCTACCTGCAAGAGTCCACGCCGCCTTATATCAATAGTCATACATTCATTCCCCTCATCAGCCATAAATGATCACCCGGTATACAGACACCATTCTAACGGGTGAATGCAATGCCTACTCTCACCCCCCAAGTTGATACGCATCCAAAACCCGGTTTTAGCAAACAAATCTGCATACAAGCAAACATGAACACGCCCAAGGCTTTATAGTCTTGCATAATCCTATTGCAGCACCCCCGGGTATTAGGCTATTGTATTTACTCAAAAGGTCAGACCCTAATAATAAATAAAAAGTCCTTTTCAGGGAGCAGTCTTTGGCATCTACAACCCTAAACCGACTAAAAGAGGAGATGACAAACAATTCATCTACCCCGAAGTTGCCCACCCCACCCTGGCGGCAACCTACACTTCGTGACAGACTGCGTTTCTTTATTGGCATTCCACTGTTACTGGCACTGGTCTTTTCATTGGTTGGCATACGCCTGACCCATGGCATGGCTTACTTTGATGCGCTGGCATACATGATCCTGCACATGTTCATAGCCTGGTGGTCAGTCTGCCTTGGCGCTACTGTTATCAAGTTAAGTTTGCGGAGTTTACGACCGCCGACCATTACCGTATGCCTGATGGGTGTCTTTATTGCACTAATACCTGCCGCATTTTTATTTCAGGCACTGGGTGATCTGTACGCTGACTTTTATCCGATATTCGCCACCAACCGGGAGGACTCGGTTTACCCAAGCTGGAGCCTGACCTATCTACTGCATTTCATTCGTTATTCAGCTCCTGTGCTACCGACATTCCTGGCTGGTGTATACGGCTATCGTTACGCAACAGGCGTGGACTGGTATGGCTACGAACCACAGGTAAGCAAACAAGAAACCACTACAGAGACCGGGCTCACCACCACCGCAACAGCACAACTAATCAAAGGCAGCAAACTTCCGGATGATGCCCGGTTGATCGCCATCAAAGCCGATCAGCATTACATTCATATCTGGTCAGACCAGGGCAACGACCTCGTCCGCTACCGGTTTAGCGACCTGCCCAATGCACTGCGTGACTGCCATGGCGTGCAAACACACCGATCATGGTGGGTTAATCTCAATTTCGTACAGTCTTACAAAACATCCAGCCGAAAAATGGAGCTCATTATTAATGATGAGCTGAATGTGCCGGTGAGCCTTTCTTACAAAAATGCCATTTTGGCTTTGCTCAACAATAATTAAGGTCAGGGTTATAACTCTGACCCTTCAGCTGCTGGCGCTTACCCATCAAGCACTGATCATCTTCCCTGAACCGGTCATTACCCAGCTACAGGTAAAAACGCCCCAGGTGCTGGGCGGACATAGCAGCACTTCCTGAAATTGTTGGCTAACTGGTGATGGCTCGCCGTCGTGACCAACCTATCAACCCGAACAGTCCGGATGCAAACAACCACACAGCTGCCGGAACCGGAACGGTGCTCATAACGATGTTATCCAGATCATACGGAGCGTCATAAACACTGCCATCAAAGGAAATCAACATATTCGTCAAGCCCATCATATTAGAAAGGTTGTACGTGCTGATGGTACCGTTAAGCACAAGGTTCTCTGTCACAACCGCGCCGCCAGCCAGCGTTCCGGACAGGTTCAATACGCCGGCTGCGTTGTAGAGCGAGGAGGCGTCCAGTGACAGCACATCAAAGACGAAGCCCTGATCATTCGACAGGCTGAGCGTACTCGTCTCCCCATTGGCACCCCAGAATATACTCTGCGAGTTAGTGCCCCCACTGAAGATACCGACACTCTGACGCACTGTGTTGTTGTCATCAATGAGCGTCGCATCCGGCATATTGCTCGTTAGCGTAAACCCTTCCTCCTGGTAAGTGGCAAGATTAGTATAGGTCGGCAACGTGCCATCAAAGTCGATGGTCACCGCAAATGCTGGCGCAGCTCCAACCATCGTCAACGCTGCAAGTATTATTATTTTTTTCATTTATCTGCTCTCTATTCCGCTTAAAGCGAGCATACGCCGGTAACTACATCAGCAGGACAGACGACTTTCTTGGTCGATGCCTGCGGCCGGAAACTGATGCGATGAATATCACGGCCTTCAAAGACCGGGATATAGATTTCTGCATAGGAACCCCAGGACCATGCGCGATCGTAGCGCCATGAGACAGACCCGATCGTCGAAATGCTAATACCGGTCGCGGGCGCTGGGGCCGTGAATGTCTGGCTGGTATTCGGCCCGTAATAATCATTGATATCGAAGATAACAGCCGACTGATAGCTCCAGTCCGTTGTGCTTTCACTATTGGGCTTCAGCAACCAGACTTTGGATGCTTCGTCACCACCTGACACGATCCAGGGTTTCTGGGTCGCTTCCTCAAAGGGCGTTGGCCAGATAGCCTGCGCCAGTCCAGGCGCCAGGCGACCCGGGCCCGATGATTGCGTCGGGACCGTGATATTGGGGCGAATGTTGTCCATGAGGATATGCGTAGTCCACGGATCATTGAATATGTCCCCGCTGGTCGGTTGCTCCAGCGCGTAAATCTTTCCTGGTATAGATCCGCTGATTTTACAGTTGTCACCCTGATGGTTGGTCGCAAGAACATCCATCTGGCCATCCCGGTTCAAATCGACAAGGCGCAGACCAAAGGGCGACCCCTGACCACTAGAGATCGTAGCGACACGCACCGGGTTAGTCGTCAGATCTACATCCGTCCAGTTATCACCAATTGGCGCACCAAAAATCTGGATGCGCTCACCGTTAAGGAAGCCCATAGCAAAGAAGTTGTTCGCTATAACCTCGGGAACACCATCACCTTCGAAGTCGTATAAACCAAGCGTAATTTCCGGACCGTTATCGGCGGCAGAAACAATAAACTCATCCCATTCAACATTGGGGTCAATCGAGGCACCGGGGTTCTTAAACCAGACCAGCTCTCCCTGCGGCCAACACAGGCCGGGCGTTGCCTTGAAACCGGAGCGCACTGTCACAAGATCTTTTAGCGCATCACCGTCCATATCAAACCATTTTGCCTCGTGGTAGAAGCGTGGAACCCCGCCCAGACATTCGGTTTCACCGGGTGCCAGCTCTGACTCCACATCCACGATATAGGTGGTTTTATTCGGGTCATCAATATTAATAATCGTCATACGGCCATTAGGAGGGGTCGTAATATGGAAACCTTCGGGTACGACCACCGCCCCAAACGGCAGGATACCGTCTGGCACAACCGCAACTTCATTTGGCCACACAGTTTGGCCTACATCACTCGGAAACGCCGGGTTGGCAACATCAAGATCACTAATAATTTCAACATCACGGTCTTTATTCCACCAGGCCTCATTGCGGTAACCGATACCCTCGATGCGGGCCACCAGATCACGCTCAAAATAACCGGTTCGGGTGACACCATCTGCTGTCTTAATGGCATTGAAGAAGCTGGATACCACAAGGCCATCTACCTGGTTGCCATTCTGCAGGGTCATTTTGCCTATGCTCGTGAAAGCGGCATTGAAAGGCACTGGGAAAACACCTGTCTTATATACATCCGGACAAGAATTGCCGGTCGGCCAACGCCAGTCTGCGGCACCACTCACCACCGGCAAAGCGGTAAACAATACAACCAAACCTGCTTTTCTCAGCACACGGCTCGCATAAGCCTGTGCGTTGGAAGCTGATAAATTCAGCATATAAACCCCTCCTGTAATAATCTTCCCTTCAGTGTCTTTCCCGGGCGGAAAATTACTGATGGGAACTTGTTCTTTTAATTTTGTAATGCAGCAAAACGATTCTGAACCCGGGATTTAGGCAACCTGCACCGGTATTGAGACCCTAGTCTGCAGGCATGCTTTTCCGATACAGTCATTACGTAGGAGCGGCAGGCAAACAACAAGCAATTTGTCACAGCTGAGCCTGTTTATTCACGAATACCTTTTCAGGACACAATTTGGCGCTAAAACGTACTTGCGCCGATTAACCATGAATAGGTCAGCCGGTATTTACTGCTCTGCACCCCATGCAGCTGCAATCAACCCGTTTTTGTCTAACCCTGTTTTTTAGAGCCAGTTCTCTGCTGCATGACTGAGGCATTACCAGGGCTGGTAAAGCCAACTGTAATCAATGACAAACTCTGGTGTATTGATCTGTATTCTAGGGGCAGACCCCAAAAATTTTGTACTTTGTGGGATGATATTACGACCCTTAGGTTTGAGTACCGACGGAAAATTTGGCGCCTTAAATCGCATTTAAATCTTGGGATCTGACCCCAGGCACAATGTCTGGCATTCTTATACGTACAAACCCTAGCTATGGAGTCCGGTGATACAAGTTATTACTTGCAGGCAACCCGTTCTGGTTAAGGTGCTTATAAAAACCTTCCGGATGCGCAGAAAATCAGTATTTACCTTTGCCCAGGGAGTCACAATTAAATGTATATAAATTTTTGGTACCCGATCTGTACTAGTGAAGAACTTGATCAGCAAAACCCACGCCGTGCCGAATTACTTGGCGTACGGCTGGTGGTTTTTCGTGACTCAGGCGGCAATGCCCGTGTCCTCAGTGACACCTGCATCCATCGCGGTGGTTCGTTAGCCAAGGGCAAAATAATAGACGACTGTGTACAGTGCCCGTATCACGGTTGGGAATTTGATGGCGATGGCCAGTGCACCAAGATTCCACCCTTGGGTGACAAGAACCCTCCTGCTCGTGCCAAAGTAGACAGCTACCCGGTTGATGAAAAATACGGTGTGGTGTTTGCCTTTCTGGGTGACCTGCCCGAAGCAGAGCGTCCTCCACTGTACGAAGTTGCAGAACTCGGCAAAGAAGGCTGGCAAATCAGTGGCCCGGTAGTACTCGAGGTGCCCACCTACTTTGAACGCTCGATAGAAAACGGTCTTGACCCGCTGCATAACGAATTCGTGCATCCTGGCCAGGGCGCACCCAGAGTAGAAAGCGACCAGATTGAAATGCAAGATGCTAAATGGGGCAGCCGCTTTGTATCAGACTTCAGCAATTACACTCAGGCAGAAAATCGCCTTAAGGTCGCCGATACTTCTGACACCGATACCGAAGGTCTCCGCGCAGGCACCTGGTACCACGGGCCCAATACCATGGTGACTGAGATCCATCTGCCGGGAAACAACAGTTTCATCCAGCATGCTTATGAAGCACCGATCAGTGACACCCGTACCCGCATCTATTTACTCAGTGCACGTAACAACACGCTTGGGGCAGAAAATGATCAATGGATTCATGACACCTATCTGAAAATAGCCGCAGAAGATGTCGAGATTCTTGAGAACCTATGGCCACTACGCACACCCGATACGCTAAATAAGGAATTAATGACGCCCGGCGATGCACCCGTTGTACGCTACCGAGAATACCTGAAAGACTGGGAGAATCGCGGCTGGCGTATCGATCAAAAAACCATGCAGCAGGAGTACGGCGATACAGCCTATGCCATTCCCTGCCCAGCCCGACGACAATCCGGTAACTGGGTGCTTGATTCAGTACCACTGGTTGGGAGTGGCTGAGGGGATTGGGACTGCAGAGATCACCAGCAGTTTGCCACAACGCAAAAAGCCAGTGGCATCCCACATGTCGCTTGAAATTAAAGGTAATTCAATATTGCTGAAACCAGTTTAAGCCCAACCCTTTATTTTGCGGACTAATCAAACCAACTTTCGTTGGTTTACGGCTAAAGCCACGCCTACTCCCCCTTTATATTTCTGATTTGCCAACCTGAGTTGTGGTGTGGTTTGATGCATTGGTTTCATCTGATTGCAATTAAACCTAACAGTATCAAGTACAGGATAGAACGTCATGATGACACTACTGTTCCTGCTGATTACACTGGCAATATTTGCACTGTTGATCGGTCGCGTTCAAGCATCATATATTTGTTTTGCAATTTCATTAGCTCTGAGTTGCTATTGGTTTAGCTATCATGCCAGCGCTCAACTAAGCATCGTCTTATAGGCTGTTATATGCCAAACAATATAATGCGAAATATCAATGCGCTGGGTGTACTGGGTATTACAGTGATCCTTAGTATCGGGCTGATCATGCAAATTGCACTAGATGAACTGCCATGCCCACTGTGCCTGCTACAACGTATCAGCTTCACATTTGCCATCTATGGATTTATGCTCAACGTGATACGTGGGCTGAGTTTTCGCCATCACGGTATCATTATTATCGGTGCGCTATTTGGGGGTGCCGTGGCGCTCAGACAAATATCATTACATGTAATACCAGGCACCGGTACTTATGGCTCCCCAGTGTTTGGACTGCATTACTATACTTGGGCATTTATTCTGTTTGCTGCAATACTGCTGGCTGTTGGCATCATGCTCATTTTCTCTCATCCGCGTCAGCAGGATAAACAGGTTATTGTCACTAAGGCTGAATACCTGATTTGCTGGGCTGCACTGTTCATTATCGCACTGAACTTAATAGCAACCTTTCTCGAATGCGGCCCATTGGTTTGTGATGACAACCCCACCAGCTACCGGTTACTCATGTAACTTTGGACCAGAGTCTATTGCTCATACCTGTTATTTTGCCTCGTCTTTGACGCTCACAGGTTTATTGACCCCTGCGCTCTGCGGTTTAGAAGCACTTAGTGAATGCTGAAAATTTTTATATTGCGATGCTGTTAGTGCGGTTTTTAACATGTAGTCAACAGCCGCCTTAATTTCATTATCACTACAGCTTGGACAGGCACCTTTTGCGGGCATATTGTTATAACCACCAATGGCATGCTGGTAGAGTTTATCCAATGGCCTTGCCTGAACTCGATTATTCCAGGCACTACTATCAGTAATCCGGGGAGCTCCAGCAGCACCACTGGAATGACAGGCACTGCATGCATTTGTATACACTTGTTTGCCAAGCTTCAGGTGTGGCTGGCTGGCACGTATACTTTGACTAACTTTGGGTTGCGTACTTTTTACTGACTTCAAATATTCAGCAATTGCCAGGCTGTCCTCCCTGGTCAGGTATTGCAGGCTATCATGGTTTACTTCTGCCATCGGGCCACGCACATTACCGGCCTTATTAATCAATGTGCCTTTAAAAAAAACATCTGCAACCTGGAAGCGAGTAGCGGTAGCTAGCCCACTGCTGGTGATATCCGGCGCCCAATAGCCCTCAACAGGTGCGCCCGTAAGATAGTGCTGTTTTTTTGCACTACCGAGTACATTCAAAGGCGTATGACACATACTGCAATGACCGGGGCCTTGCACCAGATAGGCGCCACGATTCCAGGCATCTGAATGAGCCGGGTCCACTTCAAACTCACCCTGATCCCAATAGAAAAAAAGTGCTTTCCAGCCATACTGTAAAAAACGAATATCAAGTGGGAACGACAGAGTATTGCCCTGATTCTCTTTTTTTACAGCAGGAATAGCTTGCAGATAGGCCCAGATATCTTTCAGGTCTGAATCATGCATCCTATTGAAATAAACATAGGGAAAAGCCGGAAACGAATTTGAGCCATCAGCCCGAATACCCTCACGCATTGCCCGCAAAAAATCTGCTTCACTCCAAGAACCGATGCCTGTCTGTTTATCGGGGGTAATATTTGGTGTAAAAAAATTACCAAACGACGTCTTTATAGACAGACCCCCAGCAAAGGCTTGGCTATCGACGCTGGAATCAGTATGGCACGCAATGCAATCACCAATTTGCGCCATATATTCACCACGCCGCACAGCCTCAGGCTCGGCAACCACGCTGTAATCAATCTTGGGATACGTTGGTTCAACGCTGACAAATTCAGGCTGCCCCGAAGCGGGGTGTGATGCATGAATCGAAAGTGGCGCAACAGCAACCCCGACTATGCTGATAACGAGTAAATACCGAAACCTACTGTAATAATGAGCAGCCATAACTAATACACCTCACACCCTGACCCAAGCCGAACAACCATGCTGTTTAATATGTGCTCATCATCCAACTAAAGCGTATCGCTATCAGCACCACTGCTGACATGCGTTCCACCTGTTGTATGCCCCTGATAATTTAGCGATTCACCATCGATAATATGACCATAACTCATGAATATACTCGCACCATCAGACGATGCAACAGAAATTTAATGGGGTCAGAGTGAAACTGCAGTTGACTGAGTGGACATCTTGCTACCCTAAACCAGGAGAAAATAATTAAGGATGGACGACAGAATTTACGCCTGCTCTTCTAGCTGTTTTAAAAAATCCAGCAACGGCGGTTCAGGAGTAATTTCTTCCTGTCCGGCCCCTGTAAATATTTGACCCAATTTCATACTTTCCAGATATTGATCAGGCCTGCCCTCAGGATGTGTTATTTCATCCGCCAGTTTTCTGAGTTGTTCGGCTGCCTTTTTTCCACTCAACTCCTGCCGGGCAATATAGTCAGCCAACTCGTGCAGCCAGGTTACAAATACATCATTGTGCATGTTGGCGTGATGAACTCCCGCAGGTAACTCTTCCAGCTCATTCATAATTCTGGACAACAAGGAACCCACCTGATTGATTGTGATAACAGAGGGGTCCTGTGCTGTTTCCATCAACCCTGCAATACCGCGCACCTCTTCTATTAAAGCCTTGTGACGCGCGGCTTGATTATTTTGCTGATCAGTCATTATTGATTTCCTTATCTAATCCGCACACTCTGCCACAAAAATAGGCTGAATTTAATACGAGATTAGACCCCTTTAATTATGCGCGTGATGCAGCTTACGATAAGCAATGACAGGGGCATCACTGGGGAGCAGTTTTTCATCAGTGGCGGTTAACACATCGCCCGGTATCTGGCTCGCAACTATGGGCCAGTCTTCACGAAACACCATAAACTGTGAAAAGCGCGTGTAACCATTCATCAGCCATTGAATACCAGGCAGCGGCAGACGATACCAGGTGCGTCCGTAAACAAAGGTATGCGTCTCATCAATAGGTGCAAACACCAGTCCCAGCATGATGCGCGGTGCAAGCCGCAGCAACCAGCGGTTAGGGTAAAGAAATTCCAGGCTCTGGGCACTCTTACCATCCTGTACCAGGCGCGCACGAAAGCCACCCGGCACATCCTGCATATTAATCTGTATCACCCAGTCTTTTTTAAACAAACCAATGGTGGTCTTGTGCACAAAGGGCAGATGACTAAAATCACACACATTCTCTATGCAACGTGTGTAATGTGCATTCCAGTTGCCGCTAGAATCCCCATGCCGCATACCCTGGGTCTCCGGATGAATAGCGACCTCAGGTAACTCGCCTTGTGGCAGCGGGCCGCGCCAGACCCAGATATAGCCGTCTGCTTCCCTGACAGGAAATGACGCTGCAGCAAAATCAGCAGGTATTGCAGTATCCTGCTCCACCGGAATGCAGGTACAGCGCCCATCAGCAGCAAACTCAAGGCCATGAAAGGGACAGACAATACTGCCCGCTTGTTTGTTCACATGGCCAAGACTCAATGCAGCACCGCGATGCGGGCAACGGTCTGACATGCACACCACATCAGCACCATTGCGCCAGAACACCAGCGGCTCACCAAAGCGGGTAACGCCTAAAGGCCGCCTACCCAACTGATTTGATGCAACAACCGGCCACCAACTACCTACCTTCGGGTTCATGGATACATATTAACGATAAACACGCACATAAAAATTGCAGGCACCACTTTGTGCACACTTTGAACCAATAATCACCTCTGAAATATTCAGCATTCATACTTATCGCAGAGTATTTGACATAAGACAGCGCCCAACACCAAAAGATTTCTGAAACAAGGCCTCTTTAAACTGCTCATTGTCACATTTATGACAAGTTTGTAACCCTAGGGCATTGTTATTAAAGACTTAATAAAAATAAAGGTCTGGATATGACCCTCAGCAAGAGTGAAACATCTAAACACCCATATAAAAATCAACCATCTTGAACATTTTTTCAAATCTGGAAATAAGTTTCATATAAGAATCAGTTACTTGGAGAAATACGCCCCCTATTGGTACAACTTTTGCATTATTTTTATGTGAATAATTCTCATTTAGGAATTACGTAATACTTTGCTTTAGGTTAATGTAATTATAAATACTATAAGAACATATACTTAGTTACTAGATGACTTACATATAAACGACATAACTCATATACATAACTCATATAGAAGAATGACATGCAAAATATTAAAAAAAATAAGCTCTCAATATTCTTACTTGCTTCACTAGCCGTATTTATACCCGGCATAGCATCGGCCGCAACCGTCTACTACACCTTTGAGGGAGTTGTAGACGAAGCAAAAAAAGATGCTAGTGACTATGGCTTTAGTACTGGTGATATTCTTAGAGGTACGGTTGAAGTCGATGATGGCCATACTGACAATAATTCAAATTCTGAAATAGCTGAATACACCGACGCTGAAATATTCCTACGCTTTACGGTAGAGAGCAGTGGCGGCACCTTGCTATACAGTTCAGATGAAGCCGCCGATGACATCAAGATAAAGATCGAAGACAACCATAATAACGACCATGACAAATGGGAAATGGAAGATAAATCCGACACACGACCTGATCTTACAAGGTCAGGTGGCCACACCAGTGCTTTTGATTATCTGAAGATTAAGATTGAAGATAAATCAAAATCACTTTTTTCAACTACAGTACCAACTGTAGATTACAGCGTTATGCTGGACCCTTCTTGGAAAAAATATGAATTTGATCTCAAATTTAAATCAGGTGGTGAAGAAGTACAGTTAAAAGGTGATCTTTCATCCTTTGTCGTGCCAATTCCAAGTGCAGTCTGGTTATTCATCTCAGCCCTTGGTGGTCTGCTCGGATGGAGACGTAAAGCTTCAGCTTAGCCCACAAACAATTTAATGGGGTCTGGCACCAGCTGCTATAGTCAGGCAATGAAATTCCTGCATGCATTGATGCTACTAACTGCGCTGGCATATCTGAGCATGACCACAGCCCATGCCTACAACGGCCCAGTCATCGATATGCACGTGCATGCCTGGCCCAGTGGCACCGATGGTGGTCCTGATGAACCGAAAAATCAGGCGGCCCTGGAAGCCGAATGGGCTGAGTTGCAAAGCTTCAACATCGTGCTTGCCGTCACGAGTGGCCCCGAAGCATTTCTAGAAGCCTGGGAAGCAGCCCAACCTACCGAACTGCTACCCGGACCAATTTTCCCATGCATCGATGGCAAGAACCCCGTATTCTACAGGCATACCTGTTTCACCAACGGTGAAAACTTTCCGAATATCGAGTGGCTCGAAGAGCAATACACCTCTGGCCGCTTTGGCGTCATGGGCGAACTGTACAATCAGTATGCAGCCATTCCTTATGATGACCCACGCATGGACCCTTACTATGAACTGGCAGAACGCCTGGGCATACCGGTCGCATTTCATACTCACTCGGCGCCACCGCTAACAGCACAACAATGCTGCCCCGACTTCCGCATCGCCAACGGCAACCCGTTACTCATTGAAAACGTACTGGTGAAGTACCCAAAACTAAAGGCATACATCATGCATGCGAATCCGCTGGTGTATCCAGAAGTGTTGGATTTACTGGTGCAGTTCCCAAAAGTATATGTGGATGTAAGCCCATGGCAGATGGCTTACACACGCAAGAAATTTCACCGGCTGCTACAAGAATACGTAGATGCCGGCCTAATTGGCCGCGTCATGTTTGGTAGTGATGGAGCTAATTACAAGAAAGCCTTCGATGCGTACACCTCGGCCGAGTTTCTTAGCAAGAAACAACTCGAGGGTATTTTCTGCATGAATGCCGAACGATTTCTGAGAAAAAATGGTATTTGTGATTCAGGGTCAGATTAAAAAAGCCTGTAAATTTTGCTTTATGAAACCAACATATAGCGGCTCCAACGCAACAGCAAAGGTACCGGATTTGCAGAAAGCAAAATATCAGTGTTACCCCTAAAAAAGGATCAGTCCCGGCCAACGATTTTGAACCGATCTCAAAATTTTTAGCCGAACCCGGTCAGTAACGTTCCAACAAGGGATTATTTCTGTGCCGGCTTGATATCCGTTATCCCCCAGGACTCAAGCTTTGCCTCGAACGTCCAGCGCGGATGGATTCGTTCCAGATCGGCAAGATCATCATTGCTGGCAAAGTCATAGGCGTTGCCGTCATATCCATACCACTCGGCATAGCGAATGGGATAGATCACTTCGGGCGTTGTCTTGGCATACTTCTTCATCATTTCCATCGGGAACTGTTTGTACTTGAAGGTGGTGCCGTGTTTGTTGGTGCGTTCAGCAATCGCGACTGCTTCGTTACCAGTCATTGCTGCTGAGGCAATTGAGAAGGTTTGGTTTAAAAAGACTTCCGGGTACTCAAAACAAGTCCCGCACCATTTACCGACATCACGCACATCCACCCAGTTAATGACGATGTCCGGGTGATTGATGCCTGACAAATTGTCTTCACTGATCATGGTTTGAGCCATGCTGCTATCACCACGCTGCTGCTTGGTATTGGTGTAATCAACACGGTGCATGGCGTAGTAATACGCCGGGCGGTGTATACAGGTCACATCGATACCCTGACCACGCAAGAGATCAGAGAACCGGTGCCGCTGATCAATCCACCAGGGGATGAGCGGATAGTCATCAACGATGCCGGTCACCTTATCCGGCGGAAACACCAGCGTAATCACCTGTTGCACCGAAGGGTTTGCCTTTAGTGCAACCAGCGATGCCTCAACCTGCCGCATAAAGGCAATGCGACCACCGACAGGGTCATCACCGTGGTTGGTAATTTTACCGGCCTTGGCCTCGTTCGCCGTACAGTACAACACTAAGCCATCACAATCCTTGAAGGCCTCGGTGAGTTTTTCTGCAGACGTCATATCAACACCGGAGTGCAAGGTGAGCAGACCAGGGTCTGCACTTTCCACCCTCTCCAGCAAAGTTTCGAGCCGCTCAGCAGCCTGAGTGCCGGGTGTGCGGTACAACGCACGCACCCGAAACTTTTTGGTTTTAGTCAGTTCCTCAACAATCGCATAGCTTTCCCAGCCGGTGGAACAGGTGACTGCAACCAGGGGGCGTTCTGCCAGCGGTTTCTCTGCCGCTCCGCTTTGCTCTCGCTCCGCCTTAATTTCAAGTACCGCATCCACGATGCGTTTGTTGTTCGCCTTAATGGCAGCCTGCGCCATTGCTACCGCTGTATCTTTGTCCATTGAAACTGTCCCGGTAAATAATTGATGCACTACAAATGCGTTTAGTTGGGCAATTATAGATTTTCTGTGGGCTGGTAGGTATGGGTCGGATTGATACGCAATAATGGGGTCGAACCGATTTATTTTTAATGGCTACCCTGCGCATAAATGACTGACAGCAGTACGTCCCCAGCCAGCAGCTGACTTACTGGCTCTGCGCAACGATGTATTCAACCGCAGCACGAATATCCGCATCCGAGCACTCATCACAGCCACCGCGCTCTTTCATCCTGCCTTCACCGGTAATGCTGTTGTCCGTCATTTTATCCACACCCTGTGAGATGAATTCCGCCCAGGCCGTTTGTTTGCCTATACGAGGTGCACGCTTAATTAAGCCGCCGAAAAAACTATCATGGCACTTGGCACAGTGGTCTTCAAAAATTACCTGCCCGGAGGGAGCGGTCGATTCCGGCCCGGCGGCCATCGCTAAAGGAGCACAGGCAACAACAATGAGCGCCATGCCAAATGAATACCGTACTTTCATTAAGATTCTCCAGAAA
>JAAERX010000154.1 GCA_024229935.1 Gammaproteobacteria bacterium
CATAGAAAAAAGCACTTGGCAGATAAGGCAGAAAGGATATTTGAGGCTGCGTTCCACTTCTTAAAGAAGCAACCGCAGCGCTGGCTGTTTACTATCGAGCTGCAATGCAACGACGGAAAAACTGATTACAGTAAAAGCGTAGAGGTCGAGGCATTCTTACCTTACACGCTAATATTCGAATATGTGGAAGAACAGGTGGAACGTTTGCTCAATAGCGTAAAGTATGAGCATATAGTCACAACGATGTTTTATGCGGAGATCTTAAAAAAATGACAGTTATATTCACCGATGCCGCTGTGTTTATCATTGTCTGCGTTTTAATCGTGTTGATAACTGTAGCTTTTATACTTATTGATACCGAGAGCCAAAAGGCTCAGGATGAAGTTGATAAGCTGGAACGACAAAGGCAAGCGAGGTTGAAAAGGATGATGCAGGATGACAGATAATCAATGTTTGATGATATACATTAGCACTCACGCCGACGACATCGACAGCAAGCAAGGGTGGTTTGTCGAGGCGTGGATCAGAGGCCATGCCGTCTATCTCGACAAGGGCGGCGATCAGCCGTACGGTCACGCTTACGAAAAGGGCAACAAAGCAAAAAAGCCAAAAGGCACCAAGCCAAAGGCTAAAGGTGCTGAATATACTGGCGGCAGTTCATCGTATTATCGCAAGTATATAGAGAAGCCAACGACCCCAGGCACAGAGCCATACATTGCAGA
>JAAERX010000155.1 GCA_024229935.1 Gammaproteobacteria bacterium
ATCTACGCTGCTGAGGGCTTCGAAATAATTTTCTGCAGCACTGAAGCTGATCCCGGTTTGTTCACTGAGCAGTACGGCAACTTTTTCACCAAACTTAGGGTGTGCATTAATGCCGGTGCCGACAGCAGTACCGCCCTGGGCAAGCTGAGTAATACGGGGCAGACAGGCTTCGATACGCTCTATGCCGTGAGTAATCTGGCTACCCCAGCCACCCAGTTCCTGGCTCATGCGTATCGGCATGGCGTCCATTAAATGTGTGCGGCCTGTTTTGATAACCGTATCTGTCTCTTCGGCTTTGGCTTCAATAATGGCCTGCAAATGCTGCAAGCCCGGTAGCAGAATTTCATGCACGCTGAGGGCAGCACTGACATGCACTGCTGTTGGAATCACGTCATTGCTGCTTTGGCCCATGTTGATGTCATCATTAGGATGAACATCACTGCCAAGCTTTTCAGTGGCCAGACGAGCAATAACTTCGTTGGCATTCATATTAGAACTGGTGCCAGAGCCCGTCTGGAATACATCAATTGGGAACTGTGTATCGTGTTGCCCGTTGGCAACTTCCATGGCGGCTTCCTGAATGGCAATGGCCTTATTGGTCGGCAGCAGACCCAGTTCACTGTTGGCGCCTGCTGTTGACCATTTGATTAGCCCCAGTGCGCGGATAAACTGCCGTGGCATAGTCAGGCCGCTAATAGGAAAGTTGTTTACGGCCCGCTGTGTCTGGGCGCCCCACATTGCATCTTCGGGAACACGTAATTCGCCCATGCTGTCGTGTTCGGTCCGATAGCCTTTACTGGTCATTCTTATCTCCTTCTTGTGTGCGCCTTGGCGGGTACACAATCATTCTGTATTCATGATCAGGCTGTTAGCCATGAAAGCGATGCAGCCATTGGTGTATGATTCGGGCTCGCAAGTATAGGTGGTTTTATTCAGGCTGGCATGAAAAACACAAATCTCACAGCACTTTCCCCCCTTGATGGCCGCTATGCCGCTAAGGTTGACTCATTACGACCCCTGTTTAGTGAACAAGGGCTGATATATCTGCGAAGCCTTGTTGAGGTGCGCTGGGTCCAATACTTGGCACAGCATTCGGGTATTGAGGGCTTGGGGCCTTTTTCACCGGTGGTAAATGATTTCCTGAACAAATTAGTTGATGATTTTGGCCGTGAGTCAGCTCAGCGGATCAAAGATATTGAAAAAACGACTAATCATGATGTTAAAGCGGTTGAGTACTTTTTATCGGAATCGTTTGGTGACGATAAGGAACTGAGTACAATTCGACCCTTTTTGCATTTTGCCTGCACATCTGAGGATATTAATAATATTTCCTATGCACTGATGCTCAGGCGAGGACGTGATGAGGTGCTGGTACCGGCTTTGCGTGGTCTGAGTGCCCGGCTTTCTAAATTGTCATGCCTGACAGCTGATGTGCCGATGCTGGCTCGAACTCATGGGCAAACGGCCAGTCCTACTTCGCTTGGTAAGGAAATGGCCAATGTCGTTTGGCGTTTGGAACGGCAGATAACTTCGTTTACAGCGGTAGAACCGTTGGCAAAAATGAACGGTGCGGTAGGTAACTTTAATGCACATATCGTGGCCTACCCTGAGGTTGACTGGCCGGAAGCGTCTAAAGAATTTATTGAATCACTTGGGCTGGTCTGGAACCCTTTTACAACTCAGATTGAACCGCATGACTGGGTGGCAGAATACTGTGACGCCCTTGCCCGAATTAATACCATACTTATAGATTTCAGCAGGGATACTTGGGCTTACATTTCACTTGGCTATTTCCGTCAGCGAAAGGTTGCTAATGAGGTGGGCTCTTCCACTATGCCGCATAAGGTGAATCCGATTGATTTTGAAAATGCTGAAGGCAATCTGGGTTTAGCAAATTCATTGCTGCATCACTTTGCGTCCAAATTGCCAGTGTCTCGCTGGCAGCGTGACCTTACTGATTCAACGGTGCAGCGAAATTTGGGTGTTGCTGCTGGCCATACCCTACTGGCTTGTGAGTCGTTGCTAAAAGGCTTGAGTCGTCTGGAACATGACCCGGACAAGATTCAGTCGGATCTGGAGGCGCGTTGGGAGGTTCTGGCTGAGGCAGTACAAACTGTTATGCGACGCTATGGTGCTGAAGACGCCTATGAGCAGCTGAAAGAACTGACCCGCGGTGAAGTGATTGATGAGGCGGGTCTGCGTGGTTTTATTGAGGGACTGGATATACCTGCTGATGCCAAACAACGGCTACTGGCACTCACTCCTGCTAGTTATACAGGGCTTGCCGGGCCTCTTGCCAATTCATTGGCTGAACGGTTAAAAACATAGCTGGACTAAGTTTTTAGAGGGTAATTAAAGGCTAATTCAGGGTCATTTAGCTGCATTTACCAATAATTCTGCTGCTCCAAACCGTGACGTAGTTACTTAAGTTGAAGCGGTCTATAAACCTAAAATTGTTTAGATACTGATAGTTTGGTGTAGACCCAAATTATATGTTGCAGCTTGACAAAGAACTTGAGCGCAGACTTATGCAGAATAACAACTTAGATAATTCAGAACGCAGTGTGCTTACTTCATTTAATGATGTACGTGAAGCTGCAATTGAGGTGGCGGCATGTGCCCAGCGTTCTATTACCATCATGACCCCTGATCTTGAGCAGGACATCTATGGCTCGGAAGATTTTCTTGAGGTCATAAAACGGCTTGTGCTTGCAAAGCGTTATGCAAGGGTTCGTGTGCTTGTAACAGATCCATCCCGAACTGTGCGTAACGGTAATCGTTTTGTTTCGCTGGGTCGGCGGCTGAATACCTATATTGACTTTCGTAATCTGCAAGAAGACTACCGAACTGAAGTTCACGATGCTTATATTATTGCCGATGAATCAGCGGTGATGTACCGTGCTAATGGTCGTCGTTATGAAGGTATTGTGGGGAAAAATGAGCCCATTATCGCACGCCATCATTTAGAAGCTTTTTATCAGCCATGGGAAGATTCTGCTTTTCATGAAGATATTCGCATGGCGCAAATCTAGACGGCCTAAGAGTAAGGTTGCTAATGTGACAGCAATACATCTGACAGTTGCGGCTGTTATTGAAAAGCGCCAAAGCTTTTTATTCGTTGAAGAGCTTGTGCACGGTCGTAAGGTTATAAATCAGCCTGCAGGGCATGTTGAATCCGGTGAATCACTGCAAAGTGCTGTTGTGCGGGAAATGCTTGAAGAGACGGCCTGGCAATTTATCCCATCTGCCATTGTTGGGGTCTATCTCTGGACCCATCCGGAATCAAAAGAGCGCTTTTTACGTGTTGTTTTCACAGGCCAGATACAGAATCATGACGCCATGCGTGAACTGGATGAAGGAATTTTGCGTACGCTTTGGTTGTCACGTGATGACCTGCTAAAACGGAGTGAATCTCTGCGTAGCCCAATGGTGTTGCGCGCTGTGGATGATTACCAGGCGGGTGCGCGCTTTCCGGTGAATATGTTTCAGCAAATTGAAATGGATAAGCTGGCCAGTCACGCACAGCAGGTAGTTTGATCCTGGTTGTTTATAAGATAACGGGGTCAGACCCCAAAATATATATAGCTTGATATACTTTGGTGCTGTTACTCAATGCAACTGGCTTTGGGGTCTGACCCCAAATGCTCAATAGCCAGCACCTGCTAAACTACCAGTATGTCTTCTCCTTCTAATCAAACTGTAATTGTGGGCATTTCCGGTGGTGTTGATTCTGCTGTCGCTGCTTTGTTGTTGCTGGAACAAGGTTGTCAGGTGCAGGGGTTGCACATGACTAACTGGGATGAGGATGATGATTACTGTGAGGCTGCAAAGGACTATCAGGATGCCCGGACAGTTTGTGCGGATATAGGTATACCTCTTCACCATGTGAACTTTTCTAAAGAATACCGGGAGAAAGTCTTTGCAGATTTTCTTGATGAGTATCGACGTGGTCGTACCCCGAACCCGGATGTGGCATGTAACCGCTACATTAAGTTTGGTGATTTTCTTGATTATGCATTGCGGCTTGGTGCGGACTGCATTGCAACTGGTCATTACGCACGGGTAGTTGAGCGGGATGGTTTGTTTCAATTACTTAAAGGTGCGGATTTGAATAAGGATCAGAGTTACTTTCTGCATGCCATTCGTGCTGAGGTGTTACCAAAGATCATGTTTCCGCTGGGTGAGCTGAGCAAACCTGAAGTTAGGGCGCTTGCCAATGAGCGTGGTTTAGCTAATTACGCACGACGAGATAGCACAGGTATCTGTTTTATTGGTGAGCGGCCCTTTCGTGAATTTCTGCAAAATTACCTGCCGGCCAAACCCGGTGAGATGCAAACACAGGATGGTCAGCTTATTGGACAGCATGTTGGGTTGATGTATTACACCCTGGGGCAGCGTGAAGGCCTGGGTATCGGTGGTGTTAAGGGGTTTCCTGAAGCCCCCTGGTATGTGGGGGCAAAGGATCTGGATCGGAATGTGCTGGTGGTTACTCAGGGACGGGAAGACCCGCTTTTATGGTCTGAAGCTATGACCACCGAAGCTGTTCATTGGCTGGCTACTGCTGCGCCGGGTGAACATTTTGAGTGCATGGTTAAAACTCGCTACCGGCAGGATGATGTGCCCTGCTTTGTTGAAATGAATGCACAAGGTGGTGCGCAGGTCAGCTTCCATCATCCGGTATGGGCTGTAACTCCTGGCCAGTATGCGGTTTTCTATCAGGGGGATGTATGCCTAGGTGGTGGCGTTATTGCTACAACAACCGGTGTAGCTGGGGCCGAAAACTCGTCCGTAGAAGCCGAATCTGCGTGATGGCGTGGCTTCGGCTATAATGCCGTCCCTCAAAAAGACCCTGTACGACCTTACAACACCTTAAATTTTGGGCAGGCAGTCAAATAATACTGCCGCCACTCGCACTACGGAGAAGACCATGGCGCAGCCGATGGATGCTAAATCGACCCTTTCTGTTAACGGAACCGACTATACGATTTACAAATTGGATGCCATTTCGGAAGGCCATGTGAGTCAGCTGCCATTTTCCTTGAAGATACTTCTGGAAAATCTGCTACGACATGCCGGAGATGGCGATGTCAGTGCTGATGACATCAATGCACTGGCCAACTGGGATGCCAATGCTGACCCCAGTCAGGAAATCTCATTTACGCCCAGTCGCGTCATCCTGCAGGACTTTACAGGAGTGCCGGCTGTAGTTGATCTGGCCGCAATGCGTGATGCAGTAGTCAGGCTCGGTGGCAATGCGGATTCAATCAATCCTTTATCCCCCGCTGAAATGGTTATAGATCATTCAGTACAGGTGGATAATTACGGTTCTGCAAATGCACTTGATCTCAACACCAAAATGGAATTTAAGCGTAATCGTGAACGTTATTCTTTTCTTCGCTGGGGTCAGGGTGCATTTGATAATTTCCGTGTTGTCCCACCGAATACCGGTATCGTGCACCAGGTTAATGTTGAATACCTTGCGCGGGTTGTTTTCGATGCAGAAAAAAATGGTGAGCGCTTAGCCTACCCCGATACGGTTGTCGGTACGGATTCACACACCACCATGGTCAATGGTCTTGGTGTGCTTGGTTGGGGTGTGGGCGGTATAGAAGCTGAGGCAGCCATGCTGGGTCAGCCGGTTACTATGCTTATTCCACAGGTTATTGGTTTTAAATTAAGCGGTGAGCTTTCTGAAGGCACGACTGCAACGGACCTGGTGCTGACAGTAACGCAAATGCTGCGTGAAAAAGGTGTGGTTGGAAAGTTCGTTGAATTCTTTGGTGATGGCTTATCCAATCTGCCCTTGTCTGATCGTGCCACGCTCAGCAACATGGCGCCTGAGTTTGGCAGCACCTGCGGTATTTTCCCGATTGATGGTGAAACCATTCGTTTTCTGGAAACCTCCGGTCGCGATGCCGAACAGATTGCCCTTATCGAGGCTTATGCAAAGGCTCAGGGTATGTGGCGTGAAGACGGTCAGGCTGATCCGGTGTACACCGACGTACTGGAACTGGATATGTCGATTGTGGTGCCGTCACTGGCTGGCCCGAAACGTCCGCAGGACCGTATTCCACTGACTGTTGCTCAGGATGTTTATCAGCAAGACCGTGAGAATGCACAAGAGAGAAGTGTTGCTGTTGCAGGTGATAACGGTAGTTATGAATTGACTGATGGTGCCGTTGCGATTGCTGCCATTACCAGCTGCACCAATACCTCCAACCCTTACGTCATGATTGCTGCCGGTCTGGTAGCGCGTAAAGCCCGTGAAAAAGGCCTGACCACCAAGCCCTGGGTTAAAACCAGTCTGGCTCCCGGTTCACGTGTGGTCACCAATTACCTGACCAAGCCGGGGCTTATTGAAGATCTTGATGCACTTGGTTTCAACGTGGTTGGTTACGGTTGCACAACCTGTATTGGTAACTCGGGGCCATTACGACCTGAGATAGAAACAGCCATTAAAGACAATGACCTGATCATGACCAGCGTATTGTCAGGCAATCGTAACTTTGAAGGCCGTATACACCAGTACGTAAAAATGAATTACCTGGCCTCGCCACCCCTGGTAGTCGCTTATGCCATTGCCGGTACCATGAACTTTGACCTGGTCGAAGACTCACTGGGTGATGATAAAAATGGCAATCCTGTATACCTGAGAGATATCTGGCCCAGCCAGGCTGAGGTACAGGAACTGGTTTTGCAGAATATTAACCGTGAGATGTTTATCTCCAGTTATGAAGATGTCTTTGCAGGTGATTCCAACTGGAATCAGATTGATTCACCCACAGGTCAGATTTACTCTTGGGATGATGCTTCAACCTACGTGAAGAACCCGCCCTACTTTGACGGTATGACCATGGATACGGCTGCTCGCAGTGACATCAAGGGTGCACGTGCACTGGCCTTACTGGGTGATTCGGTAACGACTGATCATATTTCTCCGGCCGGCTCGATTACACCGGACAGCCCTGCCGGTGAATACCTGCAGGCCCAGGGTGTGAGCCCGGGTGACTTTAATTCCTACGGCTCACGCCGGGGTAATCATGAAGTCATGATGCGCGGTACCTTTGCCAATATCCGTTTGCGTAACCTGTTAGCCCCCGGTACTGAAGGTGGCTGGACACGCATGCAGCCGGATGGCGAGCAGACTTCAATTTATGACGCAGCCATGCGTTACCGGGAAGCCGGCACGCCTCTTGTTGTTATTGGCGGTAAGGAATACGGCACAGGTTCTTCACGTGACTGGGCTGCCAAGGGCACAACCCTGCTGGGTGTACAGGCGGTGCTGGTGCAAACGTTTGAGCGTATCCACCGTTCCAACCTGGTGGGCATGGGTGTATTGCCACTGCAGTTTAATGACGGTGACAGCGCTGAAAGTCTTGGCCTGACCGGTAGTGAAAGTTTCGATATTGTGGGGCTGGCTGATGGTTCACCAACTGAAGTGACCATGGTGGCGACAGCAGAAGATGGCTCTAAGAAAGAATTCCAGGTACGGGTGCGTATCGATACACCGAAGGAATGGGATTACTACAACAATGGCGGCATCCTGCATTACGTGCTGCGTCAGCTGGCTTCTGCCACGGCCGCTGCTGCCTGATTGTTACTGGTAAATCTTTAGCCTTCCGTTCGAGTTTTTTACGGGGAGCGTAGTTAAAGAAAAGGCTCGCTATTAGTAAACTAGTAGCGGGCCTTTTTTATGAATTGTAGTTCTTGTTCTAAGCAGCTTTTTGATGTCGGCAGCCTAAACCAGCAAGAGTTGAAGTAAATAGCCATAAAGCTGCAGGAACTGGCACTGCACTAGCTTAGTCTGATTCTGGTGGAGCTATAGGGCTATACTTAGTTATTAGTTTTAAAAGACATCGGGAGCCAGCCTTGGAAACTAAAGCAGATTTAAACGAATTAGAGCTACGCAATGCAGATATTGCGAGGCGCTTTAATGCGTGCTGGTCTGACCGGGATTGTGACCGTTTGTTGAGCCTGCTCAGTGAGGATGTGGCCTACATGGTTTACGAAGGGGGGCCTGTGCACACAGGTCATGCGGCAGTTGCCGGAGCGGTAAAACCATTCATGGCCAAGTACGAGCGTATTGAGTTTAATATTCTGCGGCTTAACGTATACGGCTCGGTTGTTACCCATGAACGTACAGAAGA
>JAAERX010000156.1 GCA_024229935.1 Gammaproteobacteria bacterium
CGGCCCTGTATAACAGGCAACAGAAGTGCATGCGCCTGCTTAAGAGTCCTCTCAGTTGTTGCCCAGTCCATGCACGCATCCGTAACGGAGACTCCATATTCCAATTGAGACAGGTCTTCTCCAATAGACTGATTGCCTGAATGCAGATTACTTTCAAGCATCAGGCCAACAATAGAGTTATTGCCATGAACAATCTGCTCAACACAATCACGCGCTACCAGTGGCTGCAGGTTATGGTCTTTATTGGAATTGGCATGACTGCAATCCACGACAATACACTTTGGCAACCCTGCCTTTTCCAGTTCCTGTTCGCACAATGCAATACTAACTGAATCATAGTTAGGGCGGCCACCGCCACCCCTCAATACTGTGTGGCCATAAGCATTTCCACGTGTTTGAAAAACAGCTGTCCGGCCTTCCTGATTGATGCCCATAAAATGATGGGACTGACCTGCTGACTTCAAAGCATTGATTGCCACATCCAGTGAGCCATCCGTACCATTTTTAAACCCAACAGGTGTAGACAAGCCACTGGCCATCTCCCGATGTGTTTGTGATTCAGTGGTACGTGCTCCAATCGCTGTCCAGGTGACAAGATCACCCATATACTGCGGCATAATCGGGTCCAGTGCCTCAGTAGCCGTAGGTAGCCCCATCCTGGCCAGGTGAAGCAATAACTCACGGGCCATATGTATACCCTTCTCCACATGAAATGAGTCATCCATATCCGGGTCATTAATCAGTCCTTTCCAACCCACTGTCGTACGCGGCTTCTCAAAGTACACACGCATCAGCACCACAATCGTGTCAGAAATCTCATCTGTTAGTACCTTTAAGCGTTCGGCATACTCATGGGCCGCCTTGGCATCATGGATTGAACAGGGGCCAACTACGGCAAAAATTCTGGGATCACGACCATCCAGAATGTCCTGCATAACCTGCCGGCTGGCAATAACAGATTTCTCAATATCCGCATTCAGTGGTAAGGCTGCCTTAACCTCTGCAGGAGTCGGCATTTCTGTCTTGGCAACAACATTTATATTGTGAATCTGACTGTCCATCATCTCTTCCTTCCAGGCGGGGCACATCACCCCGCGGGGGGCGAATAATACCAGCATTTGGACTGCCCCAAAATCACCTGAAATTTTTGCCTTCTACACCTGCCGCTGGAGGCCTTGCTGACGTAGAATGCCGCCTCCGCATTTACCAACCCAGCAACAGGATATACCGGGTGCCACAAACAAAAAAATTCAGAGCCAGGCAGAAGCTGGGCAAATATCGAATTGAGAAACGTCTCTCCAGCGGTCCTCGAGCTGACGTATACAGTGCTTACGACACTATTCATGGCATTCATGTCGCATTAAAAATCGCCAAGCCAAACATTATTGAAGACAACTTTCTTGATGAATTCCGGCATGAGGCCAAGCTGTCGTCAAGAATGGAACATCCCAATGTTCTGCCTGTAATGAATGCCAGTTTCATTGATGATTATTTTGTCATTGCAATGCGGCTTGGCATTGAAACGCTGGCTGATCGAATGACTCGACGGATGTCTACTGAACGCGCACTTGACTTATCAACACAGGCAATTGCAGCAGTTGCACATGCACATGCAAACAAAATTATTCATTGTGATGTAAAACCGGAGAACTTCATTCTGTTCCCGGGAAACCGACTGCGCTTATCTGACTTTGGCTTTTCAAAAATCGCACTACGTACCGTCAAAGCATCTGGTTCCGGCACTCTTGGTTATCTTGCACCCGAGCAAGCACTCGGCCGTCCTATGTTTCAGTCCGATGTATTTGCACTGGGACTGGTCATCTACCAGATGTTCAGCAGTAAGCTGCCAGAATACCCATATGAGTGGCCAATGCCCGGCTATGACCGAATTCGTAGTAAGCTGCGACGCAGAACCATTGCATGGCTACGCAAATCGCTGGAGTTCCGGCCTCGAGATCGGTACCGGGATGGTGTAGCAATGGAAAATGCATTCAAGGACATACGGCTGAAACTCGCAAAGCGTGACTGATAAACCGACCTGTGAAGCAACACACTTAGGCCCGCTGGAGGATGCGAGCCTCTATCTTGGCGACTCCAATTTCGTCATAAATTCTTTTGAACACCCACTGGGAACTTTAGCAGTAGCTATTGCTGCCTGTGATGGAAAGCCTAATGGCAATGAAGATTCAGCTGGTATCGTACCTGTAGCTAACGATTGCCTGGTGTTTATGGTGGCAGATGGTGTTGGAGGTTCTGCCACACCACGTAAAGCCTCCAATACTGTCGTGCAAACTTTACGGGAATCATTGCGCGAGATTGAAGATGAGGATACACGCGTTCGTACAGCAATACTTGATGGCATAGAAACCAGCAATAAACAGCTACTCAACATGAGTACCGGTACTGCCACAACACTCATTGTTGCCGACATACGCGACCAGCAGGTACGCACTTTTCATGTGGGCGATTCAGTTGCATGGCTGGTTGGGCAACGAGGTGTTATTAAACTTCAAACCACACCACATTCACCCGTTGGCTTTGGTATTGAAGCAGGGCTTATAAATGAAACAGAAGCACTGAAACACAAAGATCTGCATATTATTTCCAATGTCATTGGTAGCAGTGATATGCGCGTGGAGATTGGTTCCAAAACGCCAATGGCCCCATTGGACACACTCCTGATCGCCAGTGATGGGCTATTTGATAATGTCCTGCCTGATGAAATAGTCGAGATAATTCGTACCGGCCCGGTGGGTGAGGGCGCCGCACAACTCTGCAAACTTGCCCTTGAGCGCATGGCGGGCAAGGAACCAGATAAGCCATCCAAACCCGATGATTTCAGCGCCGTGCTCTTTCGCCCCAACGGTTAGCCACCCTGTGGCCTATATCCAACCCGCATACATCTGTGACTTGTCGATACTCTCAGCCTGAGTAGAATGACCGCTTCCAGAATCCGGAGAATTAGAATGACAAAGGAATCCACAATCCAGCCGTTTGCCAAAGGTGACATCCTGGCTGGCGTGACTTTACTGAACAACCCCGATGACGACCACGCAGGTGATGGTCGCATTATTCAATACGACAGCGACCTGAATGAAAAAGGCGTGCTTTGGTTAGAAGGCACAACCCACCTGGTAGGCGGACTGAATTTCGGCCCCGACGGCAACCTTTGGGCATTCGACGCTAATGCACACGTAGTGCTGCGTATTTCTCCGGAAGGTAAACAACTGCCCGAAATCAAATTTGCCGAACGGTCTTTCTCGAACTGCAACTTTGCACCGGACGGAACGGTAATCATGGGTGAGCACCTGTTAGGCGACGGAAGCAATTTCCCTGAGTGGATGATGGGTGGCGATATTGCCAAGCTGGGCACGACACTCGCAAAGATCCCGGGTGAAGATGTGTTCGGCCACGGTCATATCTTTCGCTTCACACCGGAAGGCGAGCAGATCAAGGAATACAACAACGAGGCCCACGGCGGCATGATGGGGTTCCTGGGCACCACCACCGCCAGCCTGGCAGCCGATGGCAAAACGCTGCTCTACAGTTCCGAAACAGGCCCGCGCGTCATGAAGTACGACCTGGAAGCCGATCAACAACTGGATGACTACCTCACCTTCACCCCACAGGAAGGCATGGTGCTGGTGGCCAAATACCAACCCGACGGAACGGTACTGATGCTCAAGGCAGCATCGCGTACCGACTTCGTCTTACAGCACCTGACTGCCGATGCGGAAGTTCTGAAAACCTACGAACTGCCCTCAGCAGGCTGGGCCATTATTGAGCCGTCCATCGAAGACAACACGATCCTGATCGGTAATTTCTTCAGTGGCATCGTCGCCAAATTTAACCTCGATTCAGGCGCCATCACGGCCCAGACCGAGGTCGGCGTGGAACGCTCACTGGCGGGTATCGCTCAATTTGCTGGCTGATAGTCACAATCTGTAAAGCTAAAAAGGCCCGCTGATGCGGGCCTTTTTTATTTGGGCAATTTACAAATTATGGTCAGGCTTTACGTCGCAGCCAACCCAGCAAGCCCAAACTGGAAGCAAACAGCCAAACTTGAACGCTTGACTGAAGGAAGTTCCGAGGTGTTCTTTCAGCCCGGCTTCACACGATCTGAAAGCTTCTCATCACTTCACCACGGTACAATATCACCCGTGTAATCAAAAAATGTACCCGTATTCGCCAGTGAAAAACGATCAATATTCCGGATCATGTCAGCTGTGGCCTCATTAGGCGTCTGTATGCCTTTAATGGCCTTACGAAACTGTTCGGGAATAAAATCAGTTGCCGTTGCACCCGGTGTAACAAGGCCAATAATAATTTTCTTGCGTTTTAACTGTAAGGCAAGATTAACCATCTGCATATTGAGCGCCGACTTACTACTGCGATACCAGTAAAGCATCGGCATAGTGACACTGCTAATAGAACCCTGGCTGCTGGAAACAGACACCATTTTCTTAAGCTGGCTCGCTTCCACATTTTTTCGGAACGCTTCACACATTTTCATAGGCCCGGCAACATTAACAGCCATCACCTTATAGAACACATCGTAGTTCATCTTGCCAAACATCTGATTTTCTATACCACCGCCTATACCCGCATTATTCAACAACATATCAATTGGCACGCCCTGATATTTTTCTGCCAACACTTCTATTGCCGGATGATCAGTAACATCCAGTTGTTCAACCACAATATCCTTATTCTCAGCGGCCAGTGCATTCAGGGCATCCGCTTTCTCAGGCTTACGAGCTGTGGCAATAATTTTTACACCTCGCTCTGCATACTGACGGGTAAACTCAAGGCCAAGACCTCGATTTGCGCCTGTAACCAGTATCTGAGCTCCCTCGCCCACCGGTTTAGCAAGCTTATCCTCCGCAGACAACTTTGCTGGTGGGCGGGTATGGCCACCTGCCTGCGCCTGGCTGACACCCATGGCTGCCGCAGCAAGGCCCGCAGCACCCGCAAAAAAATCACGCCTATCAATTGAAGATTTCAACTGTTCATCTGCTTGCTCATCCATATATTTATCATTGGGGTCACTCATTACCTACTCCTAAATAAGGCCTTGAATATACTTTTATACGTCTGGCCATTCGCCATCAAATTTATTTCTGTTCATACATTGCCCAAAAAAATAGCCAGTAAAAACCGGCTATTTTTATGCAGCTCTCTCAGGGCTGGCATATTGGCTAGTTTATCCAGTCGCTTTTAATTTGCTTGAGTCCTTTTCAGCTGACAGCAACGGTATGGAATCAAGCACCCAGCCCTTCTGCTCATGCCGCGCCGGTGATGGGATGGCATAGGCCACCCTCTTCTCAGTAGCCGCAACTGTCTTTGCATCAATCTTCCAGCCTTTATTGGACCATTCCTTTAATGACTCACGATACATAAGGATACATTTATCGGAGGGCACCATAAATTCCTTGGTATTGGTATCCGGTGTAATAACAGGATGAAGATCCTCCACAATGACGATGTCCTGCTTAGCCACATACAGGTTGCGGTCCATCACATTCTCATCAAACTTGTCATCGGTATAACAGTTACGCATGCATAACAGGTAAACCGCAATATTTTCTTCATCTATAGGGCGCTCAATCAGATACTGATGCATGTAGTTGTCATCAGTCAGATGAATATAGGTCCAAACCTGGCTGGGGCCGTGATAGCCGGTTCCCGCCTCAAGGTCACCCGCTCCTTCACGTGCGCCCTTAAAATCGGCATCTTTAGGTAGCGGAGGCGCTTTAAAAGTATGCCAGAAACCCTGTCCCCACTGCGTTACCTTATCCATACGCATTTCACCTACATGATATTCCTCATCCTCTCCAGAGAAACCATGTGTATCATGCACAAATTCATTGTGAGCAGGATCAATACCATTTTCTATGGAGCGCTCATAGTTACCCTTAAGCGTGTAACTTTGCAGAGTTGATTTCCAACCCTCCTGCCCCCATTCAGGTACATCAATAATGGGCGGACGCTCCTCTTCAGGCAGATCACCAAGAAATGCAAATACAATGCCGTGACGTTCATCTACAGGGTAGGCATCTATACGTGTCCGAGCTGGCACTTTAGGGTTGGGCCCAAGCGAAGGCAGTCGCTTAACAAACCCTTCTTCATCAAACTCCCAGCCATGATAAGGGCATTGAATGCAGTCCCCGGAGATCTTACCACCGGCCAGTGAGCCACCCCGGTGCGTACAAGTGTTACTCAAACACTTCGCCTTGCCATCCTCACCGCGAAAGACAACAAAGTCCTGACCAAGACCACGAACCTTTAGCGGCTTATCTGTAAGCTCTTCACTTGTAGCCATCGGGTACCAGAAATTGATGTACATGAAGAATTGTCTCCGTTTAGAATTGTTATTGTGAATGCCAGCATAAACTATATCCGGCCTTTTTAATTATTCGTCTTCCTGACTCAAATGGATGCTACCTTCAGTAACAAACCATTGGAAAAAGTTTACCACTGACACCAAGCTAAGGTCACTATGATTAAACAACCAAACATCAAGTGTATATAGCTCAACCCACCTATTCAGCTAGCTCTTCCGCTGCATGGCGCCGCCTGACAACACCTACAATCAACAATACCGGGAACATGAAGAGCGCGGCGGCAAACAAAGGTGCATTAGAGCCATAGGTCATAAACAGTAAACCTGACACGGTGGGTCCAACTGAGCGCCCAAGCCAGCCTGCAGATTGAAATAAACCCAACACCACGCCCCGTTCATGATCACCAGCCTGCTTGGAAACCCAGGAGGTTGATGCTGTATTAAACATCGCTCCACCAACAGATGTAAAAGTAATACCAAACATCATTACCTGCCAACTTGGAGGGTTAAACATAAACGGTACAATAGCCACAAAAAGCAAACCAAAAACGTAGGAACAAGCTGCAAACATCAGCAACCTGCCTTCACCAAAAATGGGCACCAACCTGCCGGTAATAAACATTTGTGTCACCATGACGATGAAGCCGAGATACATAAACATAAAACCAACCTGCTTCGGCCCCCAGCTAAACCCAGCATCTGCCCACAACGGAAAGGTGGTTTCAAAATTAGTCATCGCAAAAAAAACAAGGAAGCCCATCAAAATCATCGGCGCCAGAATTGGGCGTGACAGAATATGACGAAATGAATCCGTATTTATGCCGCTCGACTGTCGCGCCGCTTTAGCATCCCCCATCTGTAAACGTTTATCCGCGGGCAAGCTTTCCTTAAGAAAACCCAAAATCGCAAACAGCGTTAGAAATGAAACGCCTCCAGCAGCTATAGAAGGAAGAAATAAGGAGGCAGTTTCTGCTGTATTCCCTGACAACAGCCCACCTATTGCCGGACCCGCCATAAAACCAATACTGACAGCACCACCCACCATGCCCATCCCCTGAGCACGCTTTTCAGGTGGGGTGATATCAGTCACATAAGCAGTTGCCGCAGCAAAGTTACCCGCCATCAAACCAGTGAAAAACCGCGAAGCAAGCAGTATCCAGAGACTACCAGAACGATCAGCATAAGCCATCAACAGGTAAGCAACCGTTGAGCCAGCCATGGTCATTACCAGAATAGGTTTGCGTCCATGTCTATCGCTTAGCTTGCCCCAAACAGGCGTTGCCAGAAACTGCCCCATCGCAAATGCCGACACTATAAAACCTGCCACCATTTCTGATGCGCCAAGATTGGTCGCAACAAACATAAAGGGCGGCAACACTAGGCCAAAGCCCACGCCGCTCATAACAATAACAATAAAAAGAATGGGCACTTATTTATATTCTAGTGTTGCGCGACCATCACTCATCACACCAAAGTTGGTTGTACGCAACCAACCTAATGCAGCCTGATCCTTTTTTATATAAGCATCAAGGAATGCAGTCTGTGCAGACCGGACTACTTCTTCAGCTACAGGGTCATCTTCTCCACCCTTATTATCCCGGCATATCAAACCACCTAGATAGTGATCAGCATTTTCAACTACCACCTCGTACTTATCACCTGCCGGTGCAAGCCTGTAGGGCGACATCCGCCACTCCCAAGGGAAAATTTCACCGGTACCTACATTGCCTTGATCCAGAGTACCCCCCGAAGCAATCAGCGCGGTCTTTAGCCCACTAAATGCATCAGCTGACATCGTAGGCACCTGGGGCAAGCCTTTCATTGGTTTCATCTGCCCTACGCCACTCATAATCACAGCAGCCGTAAAGCGATTATCTTTCAAATCTACCGGTACCCCATCTACCTGATTTTCCATCTTCAAACCAATTTTCAGCATAGCAATCATGCCGCCAAAAGAATGGCCGGCAACCGCCACACGCGCACCATCAATTTGCCCTTCCAGCTCAGGAATACGTACCTCAATGACATCCAGCGAATCCAGAATAAAGCTCATATCACGACTTCGCGATACCAGCATCTTCGGTATATCAAGCGGCTTCATCTTTGGTCCATTGGGAGAATCCAGATGATCTGGAGAAATCACGATGTAACCATGCGAGACCCAGAAATCTGTTATGCGCTCATATTGCTGTGGATAACAAAAAGCACCATGTGAAAACACCACTACCGGGAAGGCGCCATTCTCTTCTGTTTTTGTTGGCCAGGAGATACGCATATGAACATCCCTGTCCTGAACAGGATCATTCACTACCAGCCTATCATTCTTCAATACATCATAAGGTCCTGGTGCTGTCCAGGCTGAATTTTTCTGCACCATACCCGTACAGGCCGCAAGCAATAAAACAGCCGGCAGAATGATAAATAAGCCTCGCGGCAATGCTAAAAACAAAAAATTCATATTTAATAACCACCAAAGTGCAGTTGACCTGTCGGCAACATGTCATGCTCTATACTGGTTGGGACAGCTTGAAGCTGATCAAATGCTACTTCAAAGTCAATATTTTCAATATCTGCATCAAGAACCAATGGTGTGGCATCAGATTTATTCGTAAAACCACCCCATGCTTCGCCCAGATCAAAAACCCGGAAATCCTTATCTATATCTGTAGTTGCTACCACCAGATAACAGGCACTGGCAATGTCATCAAACGCATAACTACCATTAGTTGATGAGACAATCTGCTCTGCTACCAGGGCAAATTCAGCTGAGTTATAAAATAATTCTGCATTAAATAACAATACATTGATATCACCAACCTCACCTGCAAATGCATTATTACTAACAGTCATATTTAGTGGAATATTAATAGTATTAGCACTGGAGTTAATGAGTATTTCTGCCGTGTACTCACCCTCTGCCAAACCTGTACGATCAACATGCAAGAGATAGAAACCTAGACCATCTGGCCCAACGGATGCAGAGGGCTCTATATCCAGCCATGGCATATCCATTACCTCACTTATGGATAGAATATTAAGTTCACCATCACCGATATTACTCAGTGTTATACCGCTGGTATTTAGATCTGCACGAAAATCAATAACCGCTGGTGTTACTGCCAACTGGGGCGGTAACGGCACAAGGGAGAAATTCAGGGCAGCCTGAACGGCTTGCTCTGCATTAATCAAACCGTAGCCAAACTGATCATCTCGCCCTAATGACCCCAAATCTGTAGACAGGCTACCTGCCTCAACCAACTGGTCAAACTCATTTGGAGTAAGCGGGTCTTGGCCTGCTGCAATACGGGCAGACTGCATAAGTGCAACAACACCAGCCACATGAGGCGTCGCCATAGATGTGCCCTGCAAAACAGCGTAGCTCTCTTGCCCATCCTTGTCATTCCACCAGGTACTGTAAATTTTGTAGGCATCTGCACCACCCGGAGCAGCAAGATCAATACCCGGCCCAAAACTGGAATACTCTGCCAGTTCAGGTTCCTCACCAATTATTGGCTTTGTCACTGCACTTACTGAAGTCACGCCATCATAGGAAGCAGGGTAAAACGGAAAGCTGCTGCTTTGATTGCCTGCGGCAGCTATCACTATTACCCCCTGCTCGCGAACCTGATTAATGACTGATTGTTCAAATGGATCAGGTGATGGTAAAGGCCCCCCAAGGCTCAGGTTAATAACATCCGCACGCTTCGTGGGTAATAAACCTGAATCATTTGGTAATCCAGCGGCATACAGCATCGCCTGCATAATGTCGTAGAAGGTACCTCCATTCAGTCCAAGTGCACGTAGAGGCATGATGCTTGTGTCCCAGGCAACGCCAGCCCCACCAATAGCATTGTCCGTATCTGCTGCTACTGTTCCTGCAACATGAGTGCCATGAAAAGAGGCGCCTCCAGGGTCATCCGGATCATCATCAATTGTATCGCCATCACCTGCATTAGAGCGATCACTGACAAAATCATAGCCGTCTACAAGTTTATTTTTAAGGTCAGAATGCTCAGATTTAATACCCGTATCAATCACTGCAACTACAACCCCGGGGCTACCCGTAGTCAGGTCCCATGCAAGAGGTAAGTCAATCAGATCATAATGCCACTGAGCAGAGTAATCAGGGTCATCCGGCATACGTAAAGGGTAACGAATGTAATTAAGAGAGGCGTATTTAACTATCGGGTCATGTCGTAGGCGCTTTAGCTCCAGCAGGGTCTCATACTTGCGGCGCTCTTCTTCACTACGGAACTGCATCTGGGATTCTGGCGCATCACCATCACTCAATGCACTGGCTGAAAAAGTAGCAGCCATCCGCATACGCATCGGCCGCCCGGGCGCACCAGCAATATGCTGCAGGTGACTCACACCCAAAGAAGATGCATTGACTGTTGAGACTGTCTGTTCAACCTGCTCATACTGGACAATAATCTCGCCCGGCACGAACTCAGCTGTAAGGCTGTTGGTTACTTTGGCTGCCCCTTGTATGCCTCCATCAACCGTCAGTATATAACTGGAAGAACCCTTCCAAACCCTGACCTCAATAAAGAACAGCCCATCATCTGGTGCAACCAATGCCTCAATAGACTCGCCATATTCTGATAACCCAACCAGCTCTCGATTACTGTTGTAGAGATAAAGGTCAAGGTCATTTGTATTCCATATGGCATCAGCAACTTGCAGAACTATATTGTCACCTTCAGTCAGCTCAACCTCAAAGAAGTCATTTGTATCTGCTGGAATACTGCTACTACCGGCATTTGCAAAACCACCAATTGTGACCTGACTGGGAATTGCCTGAGGAGAATCAAAACTACCATTGAGGGCAGTGACAGAGTACGGAGTATCACTATCAAGAATACTGCCAGGCGCAACAGAAATGTTCCCACCAATTGAATACAGGGAGCCATCACCAATTGCCGTACACTCATAAGCTGCGGAATGTATCTCTCCACCGCTGCCACCGCCACCGCCACCGCCACCGCCACCGCACGAAATTACCAACATGCAGGCAGTTATGCTTATGAAAAATTTTTTAATATATCCCTGCACGTACGTAATCAAATCCTTTTTTCAAACAGCCTTAGATAATTACGACATTATTCAGCTTGTTATTATCCCTGCCTAGTTTACCTGAGACTCTGTCTGCCTTGCACCGCAGCCATAACTTGCCCTGGCGGCTAAATTCAATATGACTTACATAAGGCCTATTCCCACCCCTTAAACGGCCGATGGGCGGATGAATTCTCAGAATATAGGAGCACATTATTGTCTGAGTATCACCATATTTATATAGTAGCCGTATAAATTCATACCCCCATTCTTTGAGGTGCAACATGTCGGCCGTTCATCTGGACAACTCTGATCAAGTGACTGAACTTGCTCAAAAGCCCAAATCTTCTTTCAAAGGAGCCAAAACTGGCTTTGAAGGCAAAGAAGCTGAGATTGGTAAAGCCGTACAAATGGCATTAAAAACCATGGCCAATAGTGCCGGCTATCAACATGAAATGAATGATGCTCTCATCAAGGCCCGACTGCATGCCATGCAGTTTGCCAAAGATATGGACATCATGGACAAATATGTAGAACACGACATTAAAACTATGGCACCCATTAATGAGCGTGTAGCCATGATTATCCAGAAAACAGGCGACAAAGAAGCCGCATTAGTCGGTCTGTGCGAACGAACCGCGTGCCATTATCACCTGGTACTGGAAACAGATGCAGAACCAGGCAAACGTTCCTGGAAATCACCCTGGGGCCATGTGCTAAATGCATGCAAACGCCTGAACATGTTCGACCTTACAGAACAGGAAATCCATGAAACATGGTTTACACCACGAATAAAAGGCTTCGCAGACAGCATGGGCGTCGACGTCAAAGTATCTGACTGGAATGATGACGGCATCATAACACTGGAACTTATTGACTAAAGAATCATTATTCAGGCATGAATAATGATCAGCATAAACAATAAGGGGTTCATATCTTTCATGTGACCCCTTAATCTTTCGATTAAATTTCGACCCGCACGATTAAGCACGCTAAACTAGTGACATGCGAATCCGCATCTGGTTTAAAATTTTTTTTACTGCGCTGCTACTTCTTGCCGTTGTACGCTGCACGCAGCTATCACCATTACCCAATGCCGATGTCATTGTTGTTGGAGCCGGAATTTCCGGCCTTGCTGCCGCTATAGAAGCATCTTCACATGGTGCCAGTGTATTAGTAATTGAAGCCAACTCAGTAGGTGGTGGTCACGCGGTTAAGGCTGGTGGACTGGCCATGGTTGATACAGCCCTTCAAAGGCAACGAGGCATTAAGGATTCACCTGATATTGCCTGGCAGGATCTTATGCTATGGGGTGAAGATGCCAACCCCTACTGGACCCGCCGCTACGCTGAGGAATCCTCGGAGCAGGTATATGACTGGTTAACCAAAATCGGTGTCCGGTTTGCCATGGTACTCGATACTCCGGAAGACACTGTACCTCGGTTTCATTTTACCCGTGGAACAGCAGTGAATGTTGTTGTACCTATGATGCGCAAAGCGTTACAGGATCCAAAAATTACTTTTGTCTGGAATACGCGGGTTATTAAACTTACCCGTTCTAACAACATGATTACCGGCATAATAGGTCAGGATGAACGTAATGACACAACAACCAGGTTTCATGCCAAGAGTATTATTCTGGCTACCGGGGGCTTTCAGAATAACCTGAAAATGGTTCGTGCCAACTGGCCAGACAGTCATTTGCTACCCGGAAAACTTTTTAAGGGCGCAGGTCAATATGCAACAGGTGACGGATATCTGCTGGCCAGATGGGCAGGTGCAAAAATGCAGCACATGGACCGACAGGTAACATTTTATCAGGGAGTGCCTGATCCACGTAACCATTCTGGAGCAACTGCTTTTTTCGCCCAGAACCCTACTGCTATCTGGCTGGACAACAATGGCCGCCGTTTTGTAAATGAATCTGCAAATAGTAAAACAATAGCTGCTGCAGCCAAAAATTTGCGTCCAATGAATTTCTGGATGATCTTTGATGCCAATGGCAGCCGTCGTTTAGGTATACGTGGCGCGGCCTGGTTAAATAATCAAACTATCCGTAATGAAATTCTGGAAAACACTGTAATTACCAAAAAAGCACTTAATCTGAATGAGCTGGCCAAACAAACAGGCATACCCAAACACAATCTTCATGCCTCACTTGAGGTTTGGAACCGCATGCTTGATGTTGGCACTGATTATCAATTTGGCCGTTTTACATCAGACAAAGACCTGCAGAATATAAAACCTATCAGTACAGCTCCCTACTATGCACTTCGCGTATACCCTATGACACGCAAAAGTATGGGTGGCCCCGCAATTAATATTCACGGACAGATAATCGATGCAATGCAAGTACCCATTCCAGGTTTGTATGCCGCAGGAGAATTAACAGGTGTTGCCGGCATCAATGGCAGCCATGGTGGTTCTGGCACCTTTTTAGGCCCCTCAGTTCTAACTGGTCGTATTGCCGGTAGCGCTGCTGCCAAGTACAGCAACACCTCAGTCAACCTTAAGGTACGAGAGCTTGATGAATCAGCAGAAGTGGTGCCTGATTACGGTCTGCCGGGCTACTGGCACTATGACGCCGTCCATAAACTTGTCTCAGAGCGCGCACAAACTTGTGACAAATGCCATTCTGAACAAATGCCCATGACCATGGCAAATAAACCCGCTCAAATGCTTGCCCAGCTCAGAACCTGTAATAACTGTCATTAATACATCCCCACCCGATAAATAAACCTGAGACATATGTGTGACTGATAACTCAAAACAAGCCACCCCAACGAATGAATACCCCACCCCAGCTTATGCATGGTACGTCGTAGTTATTCTAACTATTGCATATATGTTCTCCTTTCTTGACCGTCAAATACTCGCTTTACTGGTGGAGCCCATACGTGCTGACCTGGGTATCAGTGATACACAAATGAGTTTATTACAGGGGCTCGCATTTGGAATCTTCTATACCCTGCTTGGTATTCCTATCGGCCGTCTGGCTGACCATCGCAGCCGCCGCGCTATTATTGCAACAGGCATTACCATCTGGTGCCTGATGACCACAGCCTGCGGACTGGCAAAAAACTTCTCTCAGTTATTTGCCGCACGTATTGGCATAGGTGTAGGTGAGGCAACCCTTAACCCAAGCGCCTTTTCACTCATCAGTGATTATTTTCCACGTGAGAAGCGCGGCAGACCCATGAGCTTTTATAGCATGGGTGTTTCACTCGGCGCCGGCATTGCTATGGTTCTGGGTGGACAAATTATTTCCTGGGTATCTAATCAGCCACGTTTGAATTTACCGTTGGTGGGTGAACTTTATCAATGGCAAACAGTTTTCATACTGGTAGGCCTGCCAGGTCTGCTGGTTGCAGTCCTGATGGCAACCGTTAAAGAACCTGAGCGCAAAGACAAGATCATTATTGCTGATGATTCATCAAGCGACACAAATAATATTCCCGATGAAATTCCTATCCGTGCCGTAGCTTCTTTTCTATGGGATCGCCGTTCAACTTATCTCACCTTATTCCTTGGCATGTCTGTAGTTACCATCATTGGCTATGGCTATTTTTCATGGATCCCCACGATGTTTATACGCACCTGGGGCTGGTCTATTTCACAAATTGCCTTTGCTTACGGCATGGTGGTATTAGTGTTTGGGCCGCTTGGTGTAAATTTTGGGGGCTGGCTGGCAGAGCGCTGGTACAACAAGGGACGCCGTGCCGCCCATATGCGCGTAACACTACTGGGAGCACTGTTACTGGTACCAGCATCTACACTTGCACCACTAATGCCAACCCCTGAACTAGCTGTACTGATGCTGGTGCCTGCCACTATTGGTGGCGCCATCCCTACCGCTACCGCGGGTGCTGCACTAATGATGATTGTCCCCAACCAGATGCGGGCACAAACTACAGCAATTTATTATTTTGTTATTAATATACTTGGCCTGACACTGGGGCCATTTATGATCGCATTCTTCACGGACAACATATTTCATGATGATTCCATGCTCCGCTATTCAATTGCCTTTGTATCCGGTGGTGCCGGCATCATCGCTTTGGGTTTTCTATTTGCCAATATTCGCCACTTCCGTACCAGCGTAATCGAAGCAGATGCCTGGAGCAGTACGAAAATTTAGTGAGTAAAAGCTTGTTCCACAAGTTTTTGAGCAGCGCCAAACTGATCATTCAAAGACCTGTATAAATCTAACTGCCCCAGTGCACGCACCTGATTATGTGTACTTTGATCAGGAAATATATCCGGGCTCCAGCCAAAATAACTTTCATTTAACGCATCAGTTGTAAACCGGGCCGCCAACTCGATCATAATAGTGCGTGTTGCCGGAACAAATGCCTGCCATTCATCTTCTGTCACAAACTCAGCAGTCACTTCAGCATACCCACCTATAGCAGCAGAAAATAAATCAAGTCTGAATGCAGAGCATTGAGTATCCTCTCCACGCGGATTACACCAGGAACGAAATGCATCCCCCAGCTCAAGCGGCAATGGCATATGCGTCAATGTATCCAGATCAATCATACAAATACCTTTACCACTTTCTACGTCAAAAACCAGATTTGAGATTTTTGGGTCACCATGCACCAGTCGGTCAGGTAGTTTAGGCAATGCGGGTAGCTTCTCTGCCTCTGTCAGAATTTTTTGTGCAAGTGGCTCAATATCAGCTATATGACGATGTTCGGCATGCGTAACCAGCGCATCTTCAAGGGCACGCAAATGACGTGCGGTATCATGCACACCCAGGCGTTCTGTATGCAGATCTATCTGTAAGTCCTGCACCCCCTCATGAAAGCAACCTAGTAACCGACCTGCAGCATATGCCTGTAAATTTGTCTCCAACATATTCAAACAGATACCAGGCACATAGGTAGACATGCGCCATGACCGCCCACCTGACTCTACCCAGAGCTTACCTTTATCAGTAGTTACTAAGCGCTGAGTCGCACTGCCTTTTTTCTCCAAATGGCGTGTCAGCAGATCAATATCAATATTTACTTCGGGTAAAAATACAGAATTAAGGCCCTGCAAAATAAATTGCTTACCCGTTACAGTGGTAACAAGATAGGTATCATTTATTAAACCGCTACCATATGGCTTGGCCTGCGCATCTTGCAGGCCCCAGAACTTAAGAGCATCGCTTGAAGCACTCATAATATTAGTTAGTCATCAATGCCTATGAGAAAAAATCAGAACTCAAGTGACTCACCTGTCCACTGATAAATAGTCCCTGTATTCTCAATACCCGTTTCATCAATAACATTAATCATGCCGGCAATACTGTCTGTAATAAGAGTAAGATTTAGACCCATATTCATTTTTTCATTCATATCAGTCAGCACACCTTGAGTATCAACAAGGCCCGGGTTAAGCATAATTACTGTAATGCCATATTTTTTGGTTGCATCAGCAACATTGACCATCAACATATTCAAAGCTGATTTACTTGCCCGGTAAAAAGTTGTTGCTGGCGCCATACTATTCCGTGCCGCAAACGAACCTCCAAGAGAGCTCACTGCTACCATACGCTTCATCTGACCAGCTCTTACCTGTGATAAAAAAGCCTCACATATCTTGAGTGGCCCCCGGGCATTTGTATGCATATACGCATCAAATAAAGAATAGTCGAGCCGGCGAAATAATTGATCCGGCGAAGGTGAACCAGAAAGCCCAGCATTGTTGAGTAAAATATCGATAGGCTGGTCTTTATATTGTGCAGAAAGCTCATCAACACGCTCAAGGTCATTCACATCCAGTGCTTCAATGGCAATACCTGGGTACTGTTTTGCAAGAGCCTGCAAAGCTTCTGCCTTGTCGGGCTTACGTGCTGTTGCAATAATATTCCAGCCCATTTCTGCATATTGACGCGTAAACTCAAGCCCAAGACCCCTGTTAGCTCCAGTGATTAATACGGTTGGTGTATAGCCTTCCGGCAAAGTGGCCATGGTTACTATGGGAACCACTGCTTCAACTGAATCAGTATCAACTGCTTCAACCTTCCTAGCAGTACAACCTGATAAAAAAGTCACCACCAATAACAGCAGCAGCACTCGGGTGTTCTTCTGGCTCAGAGCCCAACTCATTTGTCGCATAGTTATACCCATTGATTAACCGTTAGTTGCAAACTAATACTTTATATCGATTTGCCATACATATAGCCAAAATGCAGCACCCTTCCAGCACTTAGTGCAGAATGGCTATACCACTGAGCATACCGGAAGTAGCTAATGACTGATCACCATTCTTTAGAAATAGATCACAACCAAAGACGGCTTGGGCCCATATGGCTATCGCCCGGCATTCTGCCGCGGAATGTAATTACCCTGTTTTACTCTGGTGCCATGGCGATTGGTTTTATCAATCTTTTAAATCTGATTCAGCCATTACTGCTCCAGGAAAATTTGCATATGACTGAAGGTGAAGGAGATTTTACTGCTAATTTATACATTGTACTTGAGATCACCACCCTACTGGTAGCTGCACCGCTAGCCAACCTCTCAGACCTGATTGGCAGGCGGCCTATTTTTTCCAGCGGTTTCATGCTTGTCTGCATGACCCTGATTATCCTGCCAGCTGCAACAACAGGCACAGAACTGATGCTCTTTCGCATAGTGGGCTCAATTGGTGTGGCCTGCTGCACAACCATGATCGCCTCTTTATGCGCAGACTACCCACAAAATGCATCACGTGGAAAATTTATCGGCCTAAATGGCATATTTACCGCCTTTGGTGTAATTGCACTTGGCTCCGGCCTGACCCAAATGCCAAAAGTATTTACCAGCATGGGCTATCTGCCATCTGAAAGCATTAGCTACACACTTTGGATTGGCGGTGGGCTGGCATTTATCACCTCACTTGTCACCTTCACCGGGATAAAAAAAGGTCGTGCAAGCAGCCATGAAGAGAAGCTGCCTTTTCTTGAGAACGCACAAATTGGTTTAAAGGCTATAAAAAACAGCCCGCGTCTTATGCTTGGCTGTGGTGCAACCGCTCTGTCACGTGGCGACCTGACTGTGCTGGCTTCCTTTTTCTCACTGTGGATACAAAAAGCAGGCGCAGACAAAGGCATTGAAGCAGTCACGGCCTCAGCTACATCAGGCAAATTATTTGGCATGATACAACTGTCCATGCTTTGCTCCATGCCATTTATAGCCATTATGGCTGACCGAGTAGATCGGGTTACCAATCTCACCATAGGCATTGCACTGGCTGCAATTGGCTACTTCGCATTAGGGCTCTCCCCTGACCCATTTAATTCAGGGCTTATTTATCTTGTGGTAGTGCTGGCAGGCATAGGTGAAGCCGCCATGATCATTTCAGTACCTGCACTTATAGGTCAGGAAGCGCCCAGTGCTTTACGTGGCTCCATTATCGGGGTTGCTGCCACCTTCGGTGCACTAGGGATCATCGCATCAAATAAGGCCGCAGGGTATTTATTTGATAACTGGGACTATCAGGGGCCATTTCTATTCATGGGCACCCTGAATATATGTATGCTCTTATGGGCTATTAAGGTTCAGGCAACAACACAGACCCCCGCCTAAGACTGAAATACAACCCTGCACGCAAAGGAATACAAGATGCGGCCCAAAAAAAGGGTAATTATTTTAAAGCTGGCACTAATATTAACAACTATAGTAATTACTGCCTGTGACAATAGTAATACTTCCAGTGGGCCTTCAAACAGCCCAATAAAAAAAGATGGTTTTGCAGGAACCACATCCTGTACCAACTGTCATGATACTGAAGCCTCCCTGTGGCGTAATTCCCATCATGACCTCGCCATGCAGACAGCCACACCCGACACAGCACTTGGTGATTTCAACGCAAGTAAATTTGAGCACAATAATATAACCAGCCAGTTTTTTACCAAGGACAAGGAACTGTTTGTAGAGACTGACGGCAGTACTGGTCAGTTGGAAGTTTTTCCTGTTCGCTATACTTTTGGTGTATACCCTCTGCAGCAGTATCTTATTGAACTTCCAAATAAAAAAATCCAGGCCCTGAGTATTGCCTGGGATAGTCGACCTGCCGCCGAAGGCGGTCAACGATGGTTTCACCTTTATGGAGATGAGCCTATTGACCATACCGATGTATTGCACTGGACCCAACCAAGCCAAAATTGGGAAACAATGTGTGCAGATTGTCATTCAACAAATCTAATCAGTAACTATTCACTACCAGATGATCATTTTGAAACCAGCTGGTCAGAATTAAATGTTGGTTGTGAAGCCTGTCATGGCCCGGGTGAAAAGCATACAGTCTGGGCGAATAATAAAAACACAGACAATGAAGATAAAGACACCGATAATGGTTTAGAACTGCATTTTACTGAGCGACTGAATGCTAGCTGGATACTTGATTCAGACACAGGTAACAGTCAACGCAGCACTCCACAAAGCTCAGATGTTGAAATTAATGCCTGTGCTGCATGTCATTCACGCCGTGCACGCATAAGCAATAACACAAATCCTGCAACACCATTTCTCGACACCTACACACCTACCCTGATTGAACAGCCGCTCTACCATAGTGACGGTCAGATTCTGGATGAAGTATATGTTTATGGCTCATTTCTACAAAGCCGTATGCATCAGGCAGGGGTAACCTGCAGTGACTGTCATGACCCACACAGCCTGGAGTTACGGGCACCTGGACCAGCTGTATGCCTGCAATGTCATGCCAGTAATAAGTTCACCACAGCAGAACACCAGTTGCATGATTCCAATGTGGCAAACTGTATTGACTGTCATATGCCCGCAACAACATATATGCAAATAGATTCACGCAATGATCACAGCTTCAGGATCCCCAGGCCCGAATTCACCACAACCCATGGCATACCAAATGCATGCAACAACTGTCACAGCGACAAAGACGCAAGCTGGGCCGCAGCAATACTGAACGATAATGGCCGACTTAATACCACTGACACCCCTCATTGGAGTGAGCTTTTTACCAGTGCAAATCAAATTGATCAGGCCTCAATGGAAGCACTGACAAAAATAGCCATAGACCTATCTGTCCCAACTATTATTCGTGCCAGCGCCATCAGTCGATTACGGCTTGGTGACAGCCGCGCAGCTGAACAGCTCATTAACAGGCTGGTCATCAGTCAGGAGCCCCTCATACGCTGGAGTGCAGCACGAGCTCTACAAAACTCCCACCCTGCTTTAACAGCCAAAATCGGGCCGGTACTCTTAAATGACTCCATAAAATCAGTACGCATATCCGCAGCCAGAGCATTAGCAGGCATTGATCCGGTAATGCTGGCACCGGGCACATATGCTGATTTACAAACAGGCTTTACTGAATATATTGAGGCCCAGATGGTTCAATCTGAACGTACAGAATCCCATATTAATGTTGCAAATATGCATCGCTTACAGGGTCACTTGGATCTTGCGGAACAGGAATATTTAATAGCAATTACCCTAAACCCCAGTTTTGTTCCTGCCTATGTCAATCTTGCCGATCTATACCGTGAACAAAATCTAGAACACAAAGCTGAAAAAATATTGCGCAAAGGACTGGAAAGGATTTCAATGCAGGCTGACCTTCAGCATGCTCTTGGCTTATCACTTATCAGGCAAAAGCGCCTTCCAGAAGCTACAGTAGAGCTTCAACTGGCTGCTGAGTCCTCTGAGGCTACAGCCAGATTTGCACTGGTTTATGCAGTCGCACTAAATAGTCAGGGAAAAACCAGTGAAGCCATTAAGGTTCTGGAGAATGCTCTTAGAAAATTCACCCATGACCCTGCACTTATTAATGCTTTTTCTGAATTCAATGCACAACTAGAGTAAATTTCAAGCAGGTAAATTGCATGCTCAAACCACAGCAAATCCCCTTGAGGCTTCTTGCTTCAGCTGCCCTGATAACATTCATGCTACAGGCCGCCCAGGCACAGTTTGTACCCCCCGGGATTGAACCAATTTCCACGGAAAAACTGGCTGATAACCTTTATGCTTTTCGTTGGGGAGCTTATCGCAGTATATTTATGGTAACTGCAGCAGGCGTCATTGTGACAGATCCTATTTCTCCCGAAGCTGCCACTGAATACCGAAAAGCCATTGCTCAAATTACTGACAAACCAGTTAAATATGTCGTGTATTCACATGCACACTGGGATCACGCAAGAGGTGGCAGTATATTTAAAGATGAAGGTGCGACTTTTATCTCGCAACAACGGTGTATTCGTAATTTTAATGATTCACCCAACACCGATATAGTTGCGCCTGATATTACCTTTGACAAAAGCTACAGTGTAGAGCTTGGCGGGCAAGCTCTTGAGCTCTACTACTTCGGCCCCAGTCATGGAACCTGCCTGATTGTTATGATCCCAAGCCCCCATAAGATGATTTATACGGTTGATATCATGACACCAAGACCAGCGGGTGGTGGCTATCTACCATGGGACCCCCAGGTGGCAGATTTTCACTTTTATAATGCCGTTGAATACCTGCAGGCTCTTGAAGCGCTTGTTGATGAAAAAAATATTAGCACTGTAATTGGCGCTCATCTCGTTCCATTGCCACAAGGTAAAGGAACGTTTTTTGCAGCCTCCAGTACCGGGCCCATTATACAAATTACCGAACGCCGTGAATTCTGGGAAAAGCTCATGCAGGCAGTTAAATCAGAAATGGACAGCGGGACAGAAAGTTTCATGGTATCAGCTAAGCTTGATAAGACACCATGGGAGAATATTCGTGGTTATAACAAACGAAAGTTTAAGCAACTGGTTGATCGAATAGCTGCCTACTATGCCATCGGCAAATGAATACTATTAGTTAGTCGTTCAGAATTAACCCAATTTATTAAAACTGCATTTTCGGGGTCAGATAAATATGAACCACTCTACAACTGGCATGAATCGTCGCACCTTATTAAAAGCCATAAGCAGCATACCCCTCCTTACAGCAGCAGGACCTGTACGAGCACTTAACAAATCTGATGTGATTGTAATAGGCGCAGGACTCTCCGGCTTAAATGCCGCACTCTTACTGGAATCTTCTGGAATGAACGTTACAGTTCTTGAGGGCAGAAACCGTATAGGTGGGCGTGTTCAATCATTGCGCAATATTCCTGGCAACCCTGAGGTTGGAGGGACTGCCTTTGGCCCTGGCTATGCACGCCTGGTAGATGCCGCCAATAAATACGGCGCCGAGCTTATTGATATAACGCCCATCATTCCTTATTTTTTCAACCGTCAGATCAATCTGCAAAACCAATTCATTTCAAATGATGAATGGGCAACCAGCCCATTAAACCCATTTCCAGAGCAGTTTAAAAAGTTGCCGCCATATGGCTACTACAACATCTTAATGGGGTCTATTAACCCTCTCGAAACTACGGATGCGTGGGTTGACCCGGCCAATGCCAAATTCGACATATCCTTACACGACTGGCTAAAGCAAATGGGGCAAACGGATGCGGCAATTGAACTGGCCTATAACACCAACCCTACCCATGGCATGTCAGCTCATGATATTTCTGCACTAATGGCTATGCAGTCTGCCTCCTTTGGCGGCATGCAACGAAAACTTGTTGCCAATAACCCAGTTAAAGGATATACCGCCAAGGGCGGCAATCAATCTATCCCTGAGGCCATGGCCAATGCACTTAAATCCGAGGTCATACTTAATACGGAAATTATTGGAATCCGCTCTAATGCTGATGGTGTCGAAGTGCATAGCTCTGATGGCACGATACATCGGGCGCAGCGAGTCATTTCCTCCATGCCCTGTACAACATTACGACGGGTAAAAATTGATCCGGTAATGACAGGCAAACAGGAATTGGCTGTTCATACCCTGCAATCACAAATTATTAATCAACTCCATTTAATTGCCAAAACCCCCTATTGGGAACAAGATGGAATGAGCCCAAATATGTTTACAGATAGTCTGGCCGGCATGGTGATTGCTGAACATAAAGGTGACAAACCTGCAGATGTCACCAGCCTTACTGTTTGGTTGCGTGGTGATCGGGCTGCATGGGCAGATCAGGTAGATACACAAGTTGCCATCAATGCAGTTGTCGCAGATCTTGAACGTTTACGCCCTGCCGCAAAAGGTCAATTAGAGGTTGCGGGTTATAAATCATGGTACCGGGATCCCTTCTCATCGGGCGACTGGTCAATCTTTGCACCCGGCCAGGTCACAGCATTTGCAAGTGATATTGCCAACCCCCATGGACGTCTCCACTTTTGCGGCGAGCATACAGCCGTCTCTAATCGCGGCATGGAAGGCGCAATGGAATCCGGCGAACGAGCCGCTCTTGAGATACTCAGTGCTTAGTAAGGCATAACATCAGGCGTTTGAGGCTGACTCCACTCGCCTGGTGGCTGGCAAACGAAGCAATAATGGCCTTATAGCAATGGCCACAATTGCTGTAATGGCAAACGCACCGAGCACAAAGGTCCAGCTCTGTGGCTGAGCTTCAGCACCACCATGTATACCCCATGCCAGAAACAGCACGCCCGAAGAAGCAGAAGCCGTTGTAAAACCATGCAGCACCTGTGCACCTGTCTTTAACAGGCAGCCAAAGAAATACATTGTCAGCGGCGACAACAATAACTGTATGAAAATGACAGGGTCTTCAAATCTCAGGTAGGCAGCCACCATGGATAGCAAGCCCAGCACAGTCAGTGGCAAAAAAATTGCTACCTGCCGGAAATACAACCATGGAAAAATTGCAATAAAAATAACACTGATCAGTATGGCCAAGATATTATTACCCATACATGCAACCAGAATTGCGCCCTGACTCATGACAATCAACCAGAAAAACATGAAGTCGCAAAATCCGGCGCCTTCCGCACTTCCTGTTTCTGCTGTCAGATACCAGCGATCTATAGCATTCTGGCCAATTTCAAAAGCGCTGCCCGCCATCATTAGCCCGGTGGCAAAGAACATGAAAAGTGGATAATCAGTGCGCATCACAACAAAATCCCAGTGATGTACCAGAGCAGTAATTAGCACAAGGGGCACTAGAAGAGCATACAGATGCGCGCCCAGCACCCATATGGCCGTTGGCAGCGGCAGCTGAATATCATTTTGAATATTGTAACTGCTACTCATCATCAAGCCCCTCCCATATCCAGAATTGAGTATTCGCCTCTCTAAAAACCATTTATACATGATTGTCCCTCCAGATATAACAGAGGGGCATACATCAGCACTTTGTGGGCAGGGCTGGACTCCGCCACTCACCTCATACAAAATGCCAAGCCATTTTCTCCGGCAAACACAACAGAGACACGCTATGTCAATGATTAAGCCTTTTCGTGGACTACGGCCAGCGCCAGGATGTGCTGCCGATGTTGCCGCACCACCCTATGACGTACTGAATACAGCTGAGGCCCGTATTCGGGCAGAGGGTCGTCCATGGAGCTTTTTGCATATTTCCAAACCAGAGATTGACCTGCCTGAGGGAACTGACCCTTATTCAGCCGAGGTATACGCAAAAGGTGCTGAAAATCTGCAAAAACAGATTAGTGAAAAAATCCTCATGCGGGACCCTGACCCCTGCTACTACGTTTACCGCCTGCGCATGGGCAAGCATATACAGACCGGACTGGTATTTATTGGCTCTGTTGCCGACTACGATAAAAATAAAATTCGCAAACATGAATTCACTCGCCCAGCAAAAGAGGATGACCGTGTAAGACAAATCACAGCACTTAATGCCCAAACCGGACCCGTGCTTCTGGCTTATCGAAATAATTCTGAAGTAAACATGATCTTTGCCAGCATTGTGACAAACGAACCAACCTATGACCTGGTTGCTGATGATGATGTTGCCCACACACTGTGGGTTGTAGATGATCAAGCCAAGATAGACCGACTAACCGGGATCTTTGACTCAATGGCGGCTCTATATATTGCAGATGGACATCATCGATCTGCATCAGGCTCTCGAGTATCAAAAGCAAAAAACACACAAGAAGGAACGCAGGCTGGTGAAAACTCTTGGGATTACTTCCTGTGTGTTGCATTCCCGCACAATGAGACACAAATATTTGATTACAACCGTGTCCTGAAAGATCTGAACGGACATACAAAGGATGAGTTACTCGAAAAAATTGCAGCACACTTTCATATTGAGTGTGCAGATGCACAAGCAAAACCAGATAAACCTGAGAATTTTGGCATGTACCTGAGTGGCCAGTGGTACAAACTTAAGATCAATGATCAACGTGTACCTAAGGCGGACCCCGTAGCCAGCCTTGATGTCAGCCTGCTTCAGGACAACCTCATTGCACCATTACTTGGCGTAAAAGACCCACGCACTGATAATCGCATTGATTTTGTTGGTGGCATACGCGGCCTTGATGAACTTGAACGGCGGGTTGATAGTGGAGAAATGGAAATTGCCTTTGCTCTATATCCAACCAGCATGGAGGCACTTTTTGCTGTTGCAGATGCTAATGAGGTAATGCCACCAAAATCCACCTGGTTTGAACCTAAACTTGCAGATGGCCTGATTTCCCACGTTCTGGATTAGCAGTTTTTCAGTTACCGGCCACACTGCGAACCAATATGAGCAGCCCGACACGTTAGAATCTATATCACTATGTCTGAACCTACTCCAGAACTGCCCAAGCAATGGATCAAGGGGCTCGTCCCTACGATGAATGACAAGGGCTTCATGTTTGAAGTGCTGGATGAGTATGCAGATGAATTCATACGCAGCTCCAGTACACCTGACAATGAAATGCTGGATATTGGCTGTGCATATGGTGTAGCAACTATCCCCGCACTAAGAAAAGGCGCACGAATCACTGCATGTGACATGGATAGACGACATCTTGATATCCTAAAGAGTCGCGCCCCGGAAGATATGCATGACCGCCTTACTTTATTTACAGGCGCCTTACCTGATATAGATTTACAGGACAATTACTACAACGCTATTTTATGTTCTCGTGTGCTGCACTTCCTGTCTGGTGATGAAATTGATGCAAGCATACGCAACATGTTCCGCTGGTTAAAACCCGGGGGGCACCTGTATCTTGTAGCAGATACACCATGGGGAATTTGGCGAAATTTTATCCCAACCTGGGAAAAGAACGTGGCTAACCACGAACGTTGGCCTGGCCATATGCCTAAACCTATTAATTTCCTGCCTTACAAGCCCAGCAGCGATGACGTAGGCCCACCCCTGATGAACCTTCTTGACCCCACCTTATTACGACGCACCTGTGAAGAAGCAGGCTTCATTGTTGATAAAGCAAGCTTTGTTGATCGTAGTGATTTTGGTGACAAGGGAAGAATGGATGGTCGCGAAAACTGTGGGCTTGCTGCACACAAACCTGACTAACGTATTCCAGCTTTAAAGGGCATCTGATTAATGATCAAAGGATTTCACCATGCTGCGATATCAACACCTGACCTAAAGCGTTGTATTGAGTTTTATACCCGTATTATCGGTGGTGAAGTTGCCTGGTCCTTTGGCTGGCCAGAGGGAACTCATGAAGCAGATGAGGTAACAGGGTTGCAGAATTCAGCCGCAGAGGCCGCCATGCTTAAAATTGGTGATAGCTTTCTTGAAGTATTCCAGTTCACTTCACCTGAGCCACAGCCTCAAGCCGGTGACCGACCTGTTAATAACCATGGCATCACTCATATCTGCCTTGAAGTAGAGAACATACAGGAAGAATATACGCGTCTGCTGGCAGCAGGGGTGCCGTTTAATTGCCCACCACAAAATCAAGATGGCAGTTCCATGGTATATGGGCGTGACCCAGACGGAAATATCATTGAATTAATTGAATTTACAGCTTAATAACTGCATTTCTACACTACTGCAAGACACCTTCATAACTTAAGGCTTTGACCTTCCCGAGAGAATAATCAGGATAGCAATCAACACAATAATGGCATTAACACCCGCCATCATTGTAAAAGGTGCACCAGGGCCAAAACTATCAAATACCCGTCCACCAAAAAATGTAGCAAATAATATTCCTGTGGTACCCACTAATCCGAATACACCCACCGATGCACCACGAATTTTAGCTGGAGCCTCCTGTCCAAGTAGTGCATTACCAGCCACAATGGCACTTATTTCACCAATACCAAGAACAAACGTGGCAGCAAGCATTACCGGCATATCATAAGGATCGCTGACAGTTCCAATCATGTAATAACCAATAGTTGCCAGTGTCATAGCAATACAAAGAGCGACAACACGATTAATCCGATCAACAATAATTCCAAATACCGGAGCCCACAACCAGTTAGCAAGAAGTAATGCGCCCAGAGACTGGCCGGCTGCAATAATTGCCTGCCCGGGATCAACGCCCTGTTCTGCACCAGCACGAACAAACCACAGTGAATAAAATGCACCAATCACTACTATGTCACCACGTGCAGCAAATGCAGATGCGTAAGACAGTGCCAACCGGGGACTATCATTTGCAGCCCTTAAGCCTGCAATAAAACCTGCTATAGGTGATTTTCTTGTTTCTACATCTTGATCCTGAATAATTCGGCCTTTAAAAAAACCAAAACGGAATATGACTGCTGCAAGTATTGCGATAAAAGCACCAAGCCAATAGGTATAACGTGCCGCCTGCTCAGGGGGGTACCCCATACCTTCAAAATTACCAGGCAACCTTGCAAGAATAAGAGACACCGTCAGGATCGCAAAGCTTGTTATAAAGCTGTTCAGGCCTCCCCATTTACCTCGTGAGACCTCCTGTGGAAAATCCTGCATAGTCGCAATAACCATTACAGATGCAGTAGCAACACCAACCGCAAATATGAGCCGATAAAAATAAAGCTCTGTAAGTGAGGCTGCTGTGGGGAAGAGCATAAAACCAACGGCCCATATCAGGAAGCCGGTAATAAGCAACATTCGCCGACCACTACGATCTGAGATCGCACCCACTACGCCCATAATAATGAGTGCCGTACCTTCATGCAGAAAGTTCAGGTATCCAGTTACTGTTCCTTGTTGCTCAACAGGTATGTGTAGTATTTCTTCAAGAATATACGGCTGGACAAAGTTGATAAATGTCACAAGTGTGACAAAGGTAAATGAACAAACAAAAAAGGTGCAGGCATTAACACGACTAACACCCGGAACCAACCAGAAGGGCCCAAATTTAATACCGCTTTGGTCTGGTTCCTGTTGTACCTCAGCCACGCATCCCCCTGTCTATCTGATATTCATACAAAAAACGCCAGAGAATGTTATTCCCCGGCGCTTAAAATTATTGCTATTGAACTGATATCAGCCCCCATAGACACTTAGCTCAATGGGGACACTTCTATCGTTATAAGCCGAGTCTCTTCATCCCAATCAGAAATGTCAAAATGACTTTCAAGGTGACTTGCATAGCCAAGAAAACGTGGCTTGGTCCACATCTGATGAATTTTTTCTTCAGTTACATCTGTCCAGATATTACGTTTCCAGCCTTTTTCTAATACCCGTTTATAAGGCGATGTCCAACTAACTTTATTTAGACCATGCCATTGAAACCCCTCACCTATAGTGAGATTCCTAAAACATGTTGGAGTAGTAACCGCATCCAATGCAAGATTAATATCACCCGTCTGCTCTATCCAGTAGACTCGTTCATGCAAAATTTCATACATGGAATCAACATCATGTTTAACTATTTCAGGTAAAATTCCACGCTGCAGAGCAAAGTCAAAGGTCTTTAGATGTTCTTTAATAAGTGAATCATTCATCTGGTGCCAGTAAGGCATACGCATCTGATAGGTACGATAAATATCACTAAGCAATCTGCCTAACTCCGCATGACGATCGCCAGCAGGGCTTTCATCAAGACCCAGTTTTCTACAAATCAGTTCATCAACATCACGAGCAAGCCCTTCAGACTGTGCGGCAAACTTTGCTTCTATATCCTTGGCATTTTCATTGAAGGCTAACCAGCCCTTCATGATGGCATCAGCACGTACCTTTTCTTCAGGAGTCATGCTATTGGCCATGGTTTGACTAATATCTGCCTGTGCGGTGCCCATCAGAATACTCCAAATTATTTATCTTCAGTCAGTCTGTACCCATGAACAAAATGGATCAAACCACAGAGCAGACTTTTCCCCGAACTGTCCACAGGTTGCACATATATGTAGTTACATATTTCTGCATTGCACCCTCAGAGCGGGGCTGCCTACTCCTTTTGACGTGCCTGTGCATCCGCAAAGAATAGCAACATCATTTCACGTAACTGCACGTCTTTAAATGTTTCTATATGTGGGCCGTCATAGCGCAGAAAATTTTTAGGTTCACCTGCAGCAGCAAACAGCTCCTCACCATTGCTAAAAGGAATCACAGCATCTTGTGTGCCATGAATAATCAGTAATGGGGTTGGGCTAATCTCAGCTATATAATCAATCAAATTATATTTGCGCGGCATTGTCCATGAAGCCGGGTACTGGAAAGACCAGGTTAGCCAATGGCGGGAGGCAACTTCTCGTGTTATCTCAGGATAACTCGCAAATGCCGCATCCAAAACCACGCCGGTCAGTCCATCAAGTAAATCCTGCCGGGTCGCAACCACATAACCGCTCATGGATGCACCAAGACTCTGGCCCAACATAAACACCGGCTTACCTTCCGTACGCGGGTCAGCAAACGTCCATTCAAGCGCCGCACTGATGTCAGCAAATATCTCAGGTATACCTGGCTTACCCTGTGAACTCCCATACCCCCGGTAATCAAGCATAAGCACCTGATAACCTTTCTCTGGTAACCAGTAGACACTGCCTAAATGAGTACTAATATTCTCGGCATTGCCATGGAAGAAAACAATTGTACCTTTGACCTCACCATAAGCCTCCAGCCACCAGGCACTAAGTTGTGTGCCATCAGAAGAAGTAAGGCTGATATTTTCATATTTAATGCCCAGCTGTTCAGGTGTTCGTACCCATTGCTTTTGAGGGAAGAAAAGGTAACGACTACAGCCAGATAACTGCAGACCTATAACAACAAAAATAAGGATGATTCGTAGTTTAGAAATAGACACGATAGTAAAGACCTGCCTCATTAATACCACTTGATTCATCAATACTACGCTTGAAATGAAGCCTTATCGCATTGTTGCGCGTTAAAACAAAATTTTGCCGGATTTCCAGTAACTGCCGGTCTGTACCACCAACAAAATGTAACGTCTCTGCTAGCAACATAGTATTACCCACAACGCCCTGACGCAGATACGCAATACTACCCCCAGCTGCAACATCAACTTTGCCATCATTAAAGCCATCATTATATTCAGCACGCCCTCTCAACATGGTCACAATCCGACCATCAAAAACTGTTTTATAACTAAGGCCTACCCCGCCATTACCCTGAAATGTTAATTCATCATCACCATTAGTCCACTGGCGATCAAACCCCAAACTGGTTTGCCAGGAAAGCGGCTTATAAAAATGGTCCCGGGGTGGGACAGAGGTAATCTCAAGAATATCCAATCGCTGCAACTGTAATCCATCATTTTCTCTATACCGTAAAATAAAACGCCCCATATTGAGAGATGTATCACGTGGGAAGCCCGCCAAATTATCAAGCAAATCATGATAAGAGAGCCTCAATTCAATATCTGAATACCACTTGTCATCTTCTACACCAGCACCGGCAGACGCCATCATGGTGGCATGCCCGTCAAGTGGCGAGATGGGGGTAGGCGGAACTCGCTGTTCAGGGGGCCTCAACTTCCTGCTAGCCAAAAACGTCAATAACTTATAGCTACGCTCAGCAATACCGGGATCTCTTTCATCCTCATTGTATTCATAGCGCAGGAATTTATAGGCTGTGTAGGCAACCTGCGCTTGGTCACTCTCGCCAAGTTCAAGAAATTCTGCTTCATGCAATACCTGAATGTCTTGCGAAAGTGTCAGCGCCAACATCTGCTGGGACTTGTTTAGCAGGCCTATGTTGTATGTCACTACTGATTGATTCGATGGCCGATAGTAAACATCATCAATAAGGCCTGCCTTCTCAACCACTCTTACGGTATCTAAAGGTATAGCCCAGGCATCAAAACCACTGGTGATATCCAAATCAGGTCTGGCTACTTCAATCAATTCCAGCAATCGGAAGGAGCAGTTTTCATCAAAAAAATAATAATCAAAACTAATCTCATTCAACTCCCAAACATGTGCCAGCATCTGATCTACTTCAGCAGGAGTTAAGGCAAGACGGTATTCCCACAAATCACGATTTTCCAGCCTGGAATATTTTTTGGTTTTCTCTATATATGTGCCGGAGGAAAAATGCCCGGGATAACCACCAGCAATACCTCGCCAGGCGTACAAAAGACCAGCCTCACTACCCGTTACGTTGGCACCAAAATTAAGTGCGTAGGACAACAGTGGCGAACTCTGATCAATATCAGGTGGATCAAAACGCAAGAAAGTATGCCCGTACATTGAGGAAGGGCTATTAACGTAGCTCGCTGCGAAAACAAGAACTATGCTGCTGGCATTAAGAGCATTTCTCCAGTCCTCATATTCCGGGCATTCAGCTTTAGAAATTTTAAGTTTTGAGAAATCAAGCTGTCTACTTAGCCAATTATAGCGGGCAGGAAATCTGCAACGCGTCTCGGGGGTATTAACAAAAAGATTCAGGGTTGCACGTAACTCAGCTGCAGCATCGTCACCACCATCAGCAGCTAAAAAGAATGCCTTGTCATCAACATAGCTCTCAGGCCCACCAAAACTTTCATCATGATAGTGCAGTAAGGCAAGCCACTCAGCAGCTTTATACAACTGCTTATCTGCCGCCTGAGTCCAGAGGTAATCCACACTTGGCACACCTACAGCATCTGCACGCGCTGCGGCAGGCTGCAGATATAGAAGCAGCATAAAACAACACGCTAAACGTTTAGTAAACAAAGCTGTAGAAGAAATAACAGGCAAAAAAAACCGGCAACCCTTTAATAAGAGTTGCCGGCCCTTCTTAAAGCCTAGATATACTGTGACAGTCTGGAATCATTACCCAGAACTTCCCACATATTTGCCAGCACTTCTTCCTGCGTGACATTTTGTGTAGTAAAAATTTCTGAGTAGTTGTTATGCATAGTTTCCTTGAAATAAGCACGATCTTCCTGCTTAACACCCAAGGTTACAGCAACAGCCGTCAGAACCTCGCCATCACCACTTGCAACATCTTCACTAAACTCATCCATGACAGCACCAACTTTCACCATCTCTTTACCATCATAGGTAATGGTGCCTGATGATGAACAACCATTAGTACCCGATGTAACACCAAAGGTATTGTTGCCTGTTGAACCATTGGTTGTTAAACCAAGAACATGTGTAGCAGTACCAGTCTGGCCTTCAAATAACATCTGGCCCCAACCACAACCCGGACCACCTGCTGCACCAGCAAATGCCGATGTAGACAATGCACTTAAAGCAATCGCAACAAAAAACTTCTTCATAGTGAAACCCCTTTCTATTTACCAACAAATTAATAACCTTAACTATTGATACTAGCAGCTTTGACGAACATTTCTAGCCAAAAGTTAAACAATTAAATTCCCTAAGAATTCTTTTAAAACAAGTAGTTAAATACCCCCCAACAGGGTTCTATATAAAGGTGTAGCGTTTGTTACCCATAGTGTGCGTACATCTGCATCATCGATGAAACCTAGATCCTTCACCAACATAAATTGCAACATTCTGGCCTTTGTCCCAACAGCACAGGGCCAAAGGCCTGCCGTCATTTAATACCTGCTATGCAACCTTCACATCAGGGATGTTGAACAGTGATTTCCACTCTCTGGCAATCAGCAGGTCCATTAATTCTGATTCCTTACCCGCCTGTTTGCGTTCCATCTCTTCATGCATGGTAATCAACGCCTGATCTACTGCAGGACCAAACAAAGATCGTAAATACTCCATTGGCACCCGAGGATCATCTTCATCTACAAAGTTACCTTCTTCATCAAATTTAGGCGGCAAGATAGGTGGCACGTAATACACATTTGCCTCCGTACCAAACTCAGGATGCAATGGCAGTGCCACCTTCCACTGATTTACCAGTTTGTCGATAGGGCCATTCTCATCTTCAAGGAAACCAACAAAACGTAATCTACCAGGGCATTGCCTTGCACATGCCGGTGCGACACCCTCTTCAAGCCTTGGGAAACAAAAGATGCACTTCTGACTCTTGCCCTGCACATAGTTAAAATACACTTTATCGTACGGGCAGGCCTTGTTACATTCACGAAAGCCCTGACACTTATCCTGATCCACAAGCACAATGCCATCTTCTTCGCGCTTATAAATTGCACGCACCGGACAGGCCTCCAGACATGCCGGCTTGGTGCAGTGGTTACACAACCGGGGCAGGTAAAAGTGGTAATTATTCGGGTATTCACCACTAGAAGTATCCTCATCCCAGTTTGCGCCCTTGCCCATCGGCCATTCCTGCTGCAGACGCTTTTCCGTGCCTTCAAAATACACAGCATCAAAATTCAACGGAATTTCCTCACCATGATCTTCTTTAGGCGGCAGTACACCTGCTTTCAGTGCTGTACCATCTTCATTCCAGCCACCACCACCTTCTTCCCAGTAACGCGGGTAACCTGGACCCGGCTTTGTTTCCACGTTGTTCCACAACATGTACTCCTGGCCTGGCTCATCTGTCCATAGTGACTTACATGCAGCAGTACAAGCCTGGCAGCCTATGCACTTGTTTAAGTCGATCACCATAGCGACCTGTTTTTGTGTCATGCGTCTTGCCTCTATTTAGTGCAGTTTTTGATCCAACGATTTTGGGGCAGGCCCCATGAATGTTTAACCTTCCTGCGAGTCATTTGTAGCGGTTAAAACCGCTCCTGCAACAACCACTCATTAAAGTGATTAAAACTATTTGTGTAAAAATTTTCCAATCAGGCATCACCCTGATAACGCTCATACTCTACGGTGCAATCGTGATATGTCTGATTAGGCACAAAGTCCGGCGTCTGATAGCGCAAGTGACCGTAATCACCAACCATTTGCACCGGTTTTAATAAGCCATTGGTTGAAATCACCGAACTGAAGTTTTTGCGGCCACGGAACATCATCGGATCCCAGCCATGGTACATGAACATTGTATTTGGCTGCAGACCTGGACTTACATGGGCCATCGCCACAAAATCGCCAAAATCATTGTAAATACGAATAAGATCACCATCTTCAATGCCGCGTGCGGCTGCATCATCAGGATTGATATAGATATCTGGTTCACCACGTTGCAAGCTCAAAAGCAGCGAATCATCACGTGTCCAACTGTGGACACCATGACGAGCATGCCCCATTATCATGCGCACTCCAAAGCCCTTATTACTCATCGGCCCTTTGTACACGGGCATTGCTTCACCTTCTGACAAGAACCAGTCCTGATCCAGATAAAACTGCTGGCGGCCAGTCAGTGTCTTCCAGGGATGTTTATCACGGGTACTCGCAAGCGTCTCATAGTTATATGCCGACTTCGGCCCAAACTGCACATTATCTGAATCATCTACACGAATAATGCCTTTCTTGGAAAACTCTTCCCAACTGGTATTGGGGATGCCTACTGAATTCTCCAGCATAAACTCCACCAGTTGAGTAGGTTCTTCAATCTGACCATTCATCGTGAACTGTTCGTAGGCCGTAGCATAGTCACGCTCAATCGGCTGACCAAACATGTTGTCCTGTATCGGAGCTATGCCGCGTTCTTTGGCACGCTCAGAAATTTTCTTAATTAGTGCACGCTGAGCCTTCCAATCCGGCAACGCCTCACCAAGTGGGGGAACAGCTTGATCAATAACCTGAACATAAGGCGTACGCCCCTCCATGGTCATGTCCTGAATCTCATAGTGATGTGCAATAGGCAACACAATGTCACAAGACAATGCTGTTGAACTCATATCCGGAGTCATCGCCACCAATAACTCCACTTCCGACATCATGGATTCACGCCATGCCTCACCAGTAGAGCGCCAGCTGGCCGGGTTATGGCCAGCCATAAGCGCCATGCGCCATGGCTTACGGGAGTAATCTGGCAGCCAGCGTTTCTGAAGCGCCTGCTGATAATGCTTCTCAACATGCTCAGCATATTCCTTACCGTATACACGCTCATTGTTTTCTTTGCCGCCCGCTTTGGAGTAATCCCAAACTGATAAGGCAGCAATACGTAAGCGTGGACCAAGTCCTGCAAACACATAAGCAAAAATACCATCGGCTTTTGATAATTGCGTTGTCTGCACACCGCCACCTTCACGACCGGTATTACCCGTAAGTGCACACATCAACAGCCAGGAGCGCAGTATCAGGTCACCGTGCAACCATTTGTTAGCCCGATAACCCGCATAAATCATGCCCGGTCCCTGCTGAGAAAACTTACGGGCAACGTAACGGGTTACATCCGCACTTACCCCGGTAATATCTGCAACCTTCTCCGGCGTGTAGTTCTCCATTTCCTGTTTGACAAATGCAAATACGGTCGTTACTTCAACAGGCCCTGCAACCGTTTCCACAATCCAGGTGCCTTCAACAGCAGGTGTAATTCCCTCTAGCAACAATGACTCTGGTTCTTTTTCAGGTTGTGGTGGGCCAAAAGGATTTACAAAACCGGTTCCTGGTGCCGCTACAACCTGCTGGCTGGCCTCATCCCAGAAATAGAAACCATCTTCTCTGCCACCTTCCTGCAAATCAGATTCTCGCAGAAATTTCTGATTGTCTGCACGCACAAGAAACGGCATATCAGTCTGTTCACGTACATAATCCCAATCAATCAGATCCTCAGCAATCATGGTATGCACCATACCCAATGCCAGTGCTGCATCTGTTCCAGGCTCAACATTTACCCACTTGGATGAACGTAGCGCAGTCGGGCTAAAATCCGGTGAAATACAAATTATTTCAGTACCGTTATAACGAGCCTCCCAGAAGAAATGAGCGTCCGGAATACGTGTAGCCGCAGGATTGCATGCCCAGATAATGCAGGTCCTGGATTTAAATACTGCCGGCATACTATCGCCTGGCAGAGGATGGCCAATTGTCATATTGGCGCCAACCGGCAAGTCACCCACGCCGGCAAAAGTTTCAGGAATCACCACACCTGTGATGTTTGCAAAACGGAACAGACCGGCAAAGCCGCCCCGCTTAAGAATCATCGCAGTGCCCATCGCATACGTTATGGATTCAGGGCCATCCTCAGTAACAATATCCAAGAACTTATCTGCGACTTCTGTTAATGCATCATCCCAACTAATACGTATCCATTTACCTTCACCACGCTCACCCGCACGTTTCATTGGATATAGCACACGTTGCTTGCCATACATGTATTTGGACTGGCGCAGGCCTTTCTGACAGCCACGTGGGCCAAAATCTGGCGTATCCTCACCCTGATAACCGTATTCGCCCTGCTGCTCCTCGCGCCAGACGATGCCATTTCGAACATAGATATTAAATGCACAGTGACCTGTGCAATTAAGGCCACGACTGCCTCGTACAACCCGGTCCCAAGTCCATTTATTACGCATGATGTCTTCCCAGCGCCGATACTGCTGGGTATGACTGGCTGCGCCAACCGTACCAAATTTCAATGACAAGGCCATTGCGCCCGTGCCGGAAAGAAAGTTACGCCGGTTCGTGGTGGTCAAGGTCATCTACTTATACTCCACAGATATACAACCTGCTGCCAATAAAATAATTCCGGACACAAAAATTACACCATTCACCTTGCAAGAGTAAGTATTATTACCCTAAAGCAAACCCGCTTTAGTCAGGCGCTCAAGTAAATCATCTTGACGGTTTCTAAACCAGTCCCGGTCAGGATGTGGCTGCACCTGACCATCTTTCAGTAGCGCATTACCAGTATGCAGCGGGTATTTGGAGTACATCATTGCGTACACATCCGTAAGCTGCCGGGAAAAATGATTGAACATACCACCCTGACGACGCCGTGCCCGTAGATAGTCTATATCGATGATGGCATGCGCCAGCATGCTCTCACCACCCGAAGCTGCCTCAGCCATCGTTTCACCTTTGTAATCAACCACGCATGAGTGCGCACTACAGGTATATGCTGGTATTGGCGTATTCTCTATAGAGGCCGTATTGGAGGCTACTATATATATGTGGTTTTCCATTGCCCGAGCCTTACGCGCAACCTGACGATCTGTCATTTTAGGGCTGCCTGGTTCACTGGTTGGCTGGAGCAGCACTTCCGTACCCCGCAGACACATAGCTCGTACCAACTCAGGCCACATGATTTCTTCTGATGCGATACAACCCAACCGACCAATTTCAGTATCCGCAACTGGGAACAGCCCCTCAATACCATAGATATCCAGATACTTATCGAGCACATCATGCGGTGTCATCTCAAATGCCGATGTCAGCCGACGATAGCGCAGGATCACATCACCATTGGGCCCAATAATGAAACAGGTTTGAAAATAGAGCTCAGGGAAATTTGGATCAATTTCATACACATTGCCTGAGAGGAAAATATTATTGTCCTGAGCCAGCTTGCCAAGGAACTCATATTCAGGTCCGTCATAATGGATACATGCTTTTTCATGCCAATCTTCATGTGACTCACCAAGCATAAAACCGCTCAGGAAATATTCAGGCAAGCACACCAGGCGCACCTTACTGCCCTGATAAAAATCAACAAAGCCTACGTTGGCCGTCACATACGAACGAATCTTCTCCAATGTGCCCATCCGTACTTTGAAGGCCGACTCTTTATCCGGACACGCATTAACCGCATTACACGAAACCTGCATTCCGCCTGCTGTATAGAGTGGAATATTACGGTTACTATCTGACATGCTGTTCCTCTATTAGTCGTTATTCTGATTGTGAGAGGGTGATGTTTACAGTGAATTACTCCCTGTATTCTCCCCAGACCTTATTTTGCTTTACTCTGGCTCTGCATGGGTACTTAACAGCAGACCCAAAGACATCGTGTCCGTTTACTGGACAACAATACCCATTCTTAGAACATAAGCTTCTATAATCAACACCAGTAATTATTCAAATCAATTATGAAATGAGCAAATTCAGTGATCGTTCAAAATGGCTGGAAGAACGGAGAAATGCCGGTCTCTACCGCCAACGCCGTATTGTGAACTCTGCACAAAGCCGTGAAATGTTCATAGATGGCCATAAGTTATTGAATTTTTGTAGTAATGATTACCTTGGGCTGGCAAATGACAAAAGAGTAATAAAAGCATTTCAGCAAGCAGCAGAAATCTGGGGTGTGGGTAGTGGCGCCTCACATCTGGTTAGCGGTCATACAAAAGCACATGAAGAACTTGAAGAAGCGCTAGCTGAATTTACCGGCAGACCTCGCTGCCTGCTGTTCTCAAGTGGGTATGCCGCCAATATGGGTGCTATCCAAGGGCTGTTGAGTAGCGCTGATCATATATTTGAAGACCGGCTGAATCATGCATCCTTACTGGATGGTGGACGCATCAGTCGTGCTCGCTTAAAACGCTATATGCACCGGGATGCCCACGATCTGGATAATAAACTCAGTAAAGTTTCCGATTCCAAGGCCAGAAAACTGGTTGTTACTGATGGCACCTTCAGTATGGATGGAACTGTCTGCGATGTGGATGCAATAGCTGAGATTACACATAAACATAACGCCTGGATGATGCTGGATGAAGCACACAGCCTGGGTGTCATTGGCAAACAGGGATGCGGACTAGCAGACCCGGACAATTATTCAGTTAATGATGTGCAAATATTGATTGGAACACTGGGCAAAGCATTGGGTACTCAGGGAGGCTTTGTCACTGGCAGTGAGGAACTTATAGAGACCCTGATTCAACAGGCACGCACTTATATATATAGCACTGCTATTCCCTCTGCAATTGCTGTTGCAACTCTCACCAGCCTGCAGATTGCCAGAGAAGAAGAATGGCGACGGGAACGTTTGCGTGAACTTGTACAAAAATTTCGTATAGGTGCTACACAATTAGGACTGAAGCTACTGGACTCCAAAGCACCTATTCAACCCATAATACTTGGTGATGCACATACAGCAGTTAAACTTAGCAACGCTCTTGAGGATCTTGGCATATTAATCACTGCAATAAGGCCACCTACTGTTCCGGCCAACACCTCACGACTACGAATTACATTTACAGCAGAGCATACAGATGATGACCTGAAGCAGTTACTCTCAGCACTGGAACAAACAGCTGCATAAACAATACTTTATGAACAATACATTTTTTATAACAGGTACCGATACAAATGTTGGGAAAACCCATGTTGCAACCTTGCTGTTGGAAATTGCACATGCACGTGGTCTTTCCACTCTCGGACTAAAGCCTGTCTCTGCAGGCTGTATAGAACATGATGGTCAACTCGTTAATCAGGATGCCTGGGATTTATTAGAGCGTTCAAGTATTAAGCCTGACTATGCCGAGGTAAATCCTGTCGCACTTTCTGAAGCTATGGCACCCCATATAGCAGCAGAGCAGGAAGGGAAATTGCTCAATGCAGGGGAACTCGCTGCACATTGTCGCCAAATGAGCAAACAGGCAGAATTTGTGGTTATTGAAGGTGCGGGAGGCTGGCAGGTACCAATAAATACTACAGAGACTATGGCAGATATAGCTGTCAGTATAGGTTGTCCCGTTGTGCTAATTGTTGGTATACGACTGGGCTGTCTTAATCATGCCCTACTAAGTGCTGAAGCCATTCAGAATTCCGGGCTACGCTTAGCCGGCTGGGTTGCCAACCTGATTGATAACGACATGGCAGTTGCTTCTGAAAATATTACAGCACTGGAACAACGACTACATGCACCATGTATAGGTACCCTGCCTCTGGGTCATGATACACACAAGTATATAGACCTTGATTTACTACTTTCCAGACCATCATGACTAATTTTGACCGCACACATATCTGGCACCCCTATACATCGATAACCAACCCACTGCCAACCTATCCGGTTAAATCAGCCTCAGGTTCACGTTTAACACTAGAAGATGGCACAGAACTGATTGATGGCATGTCATCCTGGTGGTGTGCAATTCATGGCTACAATCACCCGGTCCTAAATGCTGCCGCAGAAACCCAGCTTGGGAAAATGTCACACGTAATGTTTGGCGGCTTAACGCATGAGCCAGCCATCAGGCTTGCCCGGCAACTGGTTGAGCTTACCCCTGACCCACTGCAGTACATCTTTTTTAGTGACTCAGGCTCAGTCAGTGTTGACGTTGCACTTAAAATGGCACTGCAGTTCTGGCACAACCAGGGCAGGCCTGAGAAGCATCGTATGCTCACCGTATACGGCGGTTATCATGGGGATACATTCGGGGCGATGTCTGTATGTGACCCCATAACAGGCATGCATAAACTATTTAGTGGTGCTGTTAATAAGCACCTCTTTGCCCCACGACCAGAACCACAGTTTGGCAGTACACTAACTGCAACAGATCTTGAGCCAATCCAACAGCTACTGGAAACTCATAACAACGAAATTGCCGCCATGATTCTTGAGCCCATCGTGCAAGGTGCCGGCGGTATGTGGTTTTACTCAGCTGAATATCTAAATGCAGTAGCCCAGTTGTGCAAAAAATACGATGTGCTATTAATACTGGATGAAATAGCAACCGGTTTTGGTCGTACCGGAAAATTATTTGCCAGTGAGCATGCCGGTATCACCCCTGACATTATGTGCCTGGGAAAAGCCCTAACCGGCGGTTATATGAGCCTTGCTGCCACACTATGCAATGAGCGGGTTCGTGATGGAATATCTGCAAATGACGGTATACTCATGCATGGGCCAACATTTATGGCTAATCCTCTGGCATGCAATATCGCATCAGCCAGCATAGATTTGCTGCTGAAATCTGACTGGCAGCAAAAAGTGGCAACCATAGAACAGCAACTTACCCATGAACTGGGTAAATACTGCAGCCATGATGCAGTTGCTGATATACGCGTACTTGGGGCTATTGGCGTAGTTGAATTACACAAACAAATAGACATAGCTGAAGCCCAAAAAGCCTTTGTTGCCGCAGGTGTTTGGATAAGGCCATTTGGAAAACTTGCCTATCTAATGCCACCTTATACGATCAATACAACAGATTTAAGCAAATTAACCTCTGCTATAGGACTGATTCTGGAGTAAAACCAGTATATTTCACCAATTAAAGCCACAGGTCCTTTACAAGCCTAGGGCAGCATCAATAAAGTGCATGCATGGAACACAAGATCGATTGAGATGCCACATGACTCAGCTCAACCTACCTGAAAACATCAGTATTGCAGTGCTAGTCCCTTGTTATAACGAGGAGGCAGCCATTGCTAATGTAGTGCATGACTTTCAGACGGCCCTACCCACTGCCACCATTTATGTCTATGACAATAACTCAACAGATAAAACAGTTGAGGTAGCCAAAAAAGCGGGTGCAGTTGTTCACACTGAAATACTTCAGGGCAAGGGTAATGTTGTAAGACGTATGTTTGCTGATATAGAAGCCGATATCTTTGTAATGATCGATGGTGACAACACCTACGATGCGGCCATTGCGCCAATAATGGTTCAAAAGCTATTTGATGAAAATCTTGATCTGCTTAACGGAAAGCGAATTCATGAAGATACTGAGGCCTATCGCCCTGGACATCAATTTGGTAACACACTACTTACAACTCTAGTTGCAATGATCTTTGGCAAACGTTTTGAGGATATGTTATCCGGATATAAAATATTCTCCCGTCGGTTTACAAAATCATTTCCAAGTCTGTCAAGTGGCTTTGAGATTGAAACGGAACTTACCGTCCATGCCTTAGAGCTCAGAATGCCTGTTGATGAAATAGAAACTTGCTATGGCGCACGGCCTGAAGGCTCTGAAAGCAAGCTTAGTACTTTTGCAGATGGCTTTAAGATTTTAAAGATGATTGGCATCTTAATTAAAGAAGAGAGACCCCTGCAACTTTTCTCAATTCTATTCGGGCTATTTAGCTTATTAGCTATAGTAATCAGTATTCCAATTATTAGCACTTACATTGATACCGGTTTAGTGCCCAGACTACCCACTGCCATCTTGGCAATGGGCATGATGTTGCTTGGATTTTTGTGCCTGGCATGTGGGCTTATTCTCGATACCGTGACACGCGGCAGACAGGAATTTAAACGACTGCAATACCTCAACGTGAATCGCCCACAACACTAATTAGCTTCATGTCACCCCGGGCCCTTTACCAACACAGTGATAGGCGCCCCATAAGCCCCCCGCTAAGGAACTATTAACAGGTTCTGATGTAAAGACTGCTGTAACCTAGGTTTATTCTCCATTGGCAGTACCGGAACTAGCATCGGATTAACCGGCGGTGCTATAGCACTCGGCAATATAACCAGCTCGAGCATAATAGCTTCTTCTGCCTATTTTGGCTCTGATGATGCAGCTACAGCAGAGGCACGCAACTTATACATTTGATAGCTACCTACAGTTGAAACCTGTTCGGCATGCATATTCAACCAATCACCCAGCTCCTGAGTTTCTGGCTCACCCTTTAATAGCAGATGTGTAACCTTGTAATACCTAATGACTGCTGACCGTTGACTTTCATTTTGCGTTTCTTCAAAAAAACGTGTGGTTTCAATATAGCGCTTTTGCTGATCCAAAAGCATTGGATTTTCATGAAAGACCGATACAGCCTTAGCCTTAACTGTTGGCAAAGGCCAGCCAACCACAGGTGTTGCAAGCACAATAGCTTCTTCTGGCAGTGGTTTTGTAAGTTCGGTATAAAGATCTACAACACTCATACCCTCTGGTAATGCCCCCCTTTTCTCTACAACCTCAAGAGTTTTAGGACTTAAGCTATAACCACGAAACTCCATCGACAGCAGAACTATATTGGCAATCAGCATAATTATAGCTAGTGATATAAAGCCCCAAAATAAAGAGTTTGCATATACTGGTTTTGGCCGTGAATTCCAGGCACCGATAATCTGAAGCCCACCCCAGGTTATAGCTAAATGAAAGTAGATCACTACAAATAATAAAAACCTATGTGCCAGAGGTACGGCTACAAATGGGTGCAGTAAATATGGAACGGCCATACAAGCAGCACCTAAAAAAATGAATCGGTGCTCACCACGTATAAACAGCCAAATACAAAGCGGTAAACCAAGAAGTGCTGGCCCAAGGATAGTTACTACTAACCCAGGGTTATAAAAAATATGCTTCCATACACCTGATTGCAGACGTTGCAATGGCCCTGCCGGCTCTACCGCCGAAAACCATTGCTCAGCACCAGCCCCATATAAACCAAGAGTTACCTTCCAGACTGAAAAATAGGGCCAGAGCTCAGCAACAAGCATGCCCATGAGCAATGCAAATAAAGCTGATAACCGCAATCCTATGGACTCAGATGATTCAGTCAGTGCCAATAAGCCACAACCAACAATACCAAATACTGCCGTTAGCGGGTGACACAAAAACATCAGGGCGGTCAACACACCTAATAAGGCCACCATAAAAAAAACCGAACCATCTCTACGCAACAGTCGCAAAACAAGTGAAAAGGAAATCAGGCTCAACCCAAAAACAAAAGTTGAGGGAAAACCAGCCACATAAAAAAAACTACGTAAATGAAACAGGTTTGACCAGTTCCAGCTAACACCCCAAAACATAAAAATAGTTATAAAGCCAATCAGGGGAGCCCATGGATCACGAAAATAAGACTTTAGAAAAAAATATAACCCTATAACTGTCAAGCTATAGTTCAATACAGCACTAATAGACATGAGCTCTACTGCATCAAACTGGAAAATGACGCCCAGAAAGCTCAGCACCCAAAATAAAGGCATATACCTTGGGCTCAGGCTCGGATCAGCAACATGCGGGTTTGACGGAGCAGAAAAGTTCTCCACCCATTCCTTGAAGAGAGCGGTATGTTCCCAGTAATCAGCCCAGGGCGCATAAGTAACAAGACGAATGAACGCGGCATCATAAGCAAGCCACAGACCAAAAATCGATGTCAGAATGACATACAGGGTCGTTGCCCTGAGGGTGATAAGGGACGATGCACCACGATAGTTACTGTTCACTCGTTAACCCGTTTCGGAATATTATGCCGCAGATGCACAAAATTGTGCCTGAAACACCACTTAATATGAAGGACTCAAGTCACGCTGCACAGTGGCACTCATACTCACAGCCTGTAGAATCAAGATAGCCATAAAAACCAGCCAGTACAATAGTTTAATGTATACAGGGACCACCCCATATGAAAAATAGCCTACTCAGGATATTGCCAAAGGCTTTTCCGGCATTTGTCGCAGTAGGTGCTGCTGGCTTCATTGTCGACGCAACTATTCTGGCCATCCTCGTGCATGGCTATCAGTGGGGCGACTATACGGCCCGTCTAGTGTCATTTGCCGTCGCTGTAACGGTAACCTGGCTACTTAACCGTAATTACGTTTTTGCTGACACACAAACTCATAATCGTCGTAGTGAGTACACACGCTATCTGACTGTACAGGGCATAGGCATAACCATAAATTTTCTTGTCTATAGCCTTTGCATTAGCAACAATCCTCTAATGGATCGATGGCCCGTTTTAGCCCTGGCAGTTGGTTCCACAGTTGCATTAATATTTAATTATATAGGAGCACGAATATTTGTTTTCACTGGTGAGACACATACTTCATGAAAAATTACTAACAAAAATAATGCGCATTGAGCATAAACTTATACCAAGCAAGCTTGTTCCAGCAACCTTCAGAAGATAGGTAGTTTCTCCCATCCTATGGAAATTTAGCAGCACCAATAACGGGCATACTCAAACGAGGTAGAGAGGACTTAATGATGGCTAAAAAAAATATTATTTTTACGACCGATTTCTCAGACACATCCATAGCTGCTCTACCATGGGCTATAGATATGGCAAAAACGCTGGATGCTGATATCACCTGCCTTTATGTTGTTGAGACGCCACAAATTTATAGCTCCCTTGATATCGGCGCTGTTGCCATTCCAACTACAGCCGACCTTGTGGAAAGCGCTAATATCCGCATGAGGAATTTTGTTACCGAACATCTTGATGACCCATCAGTTACGACAGAAGGGAAAATTGTTGTTGGTCATGCTGCAACTGAAATAGTCAGTAGTGCAAAAGAATCAGATGCAAAAATGATAGTGATCACAACTCATGGTTACAGCGGTGTGAAGCATGTGCTCTTAGGCAGCACTACAGAAGATGTAGTCCGACATGCCGCCTGTCCAGTTTTATCTGTACGTGCGTAAGCCTAATTAAGACTATTCAACTGAGTTCTGGTAGAAGTTGTTCGCCAATCAGGCGAATAGCTTCACGTGCATTGCCATGAATCTTTAAGGTTACTTCATCCAGTCCGGCAGCTGAAAACTCCTGCAATTTCACGGCAACAGAGGGGATTTCCTCTGGCCCACCCGTAAAGGTAAGGTTATCAATCAGGGCAGTAATTATATTTTCTGGCACTCCCTCAATTTCTGGTGTGCGTCGTAAAAAAGCCTGTAAAAAAGCATCACGTTTTGAGTCTACAAAAGCCGCATCCTCTTCACCAAGAAATGGTGCTGTATGCCATGGCTGTAAAAGCCCTCGCCAGATCATTTCTATACGTGCTTCTGCAATTGCAGTCTCTCGGTCTTCCTTGATATGCCAGGCAAAGAAATTGGCCACACGCAGTGCTTCACTTCGGCCTGCAGCATCCTTACCTGCCTGCATATGCGCCCTAACTTCTTTCATCCGTGACAAAGGCACATCACTAAGCATCACACCATCTGCAACACGCCCGGCCATCCTGAGCATAGTTGGCCCATTTGCCCCAACATAAACCAGTGGCGGCGAGGCTTTTAGCCAGTCTGCCTGATAATTTAAAAGTGAAAAAATTTCTCCTTCGTAGTTTATAAATTCCCCGGTTGCTGCCGCCTTAAGTATCTCAACACACTCTGCCACGGCACGGACTCGACGCTTTGGCTCAAGATTTGTGACCCGCATAACTGAATGCCCAAGACCACCAATCATTATTGCAGCCCGGCCACCAGAGAGCTCATTTAGCGTAAGCAGAGAGTCTGCTATTTTTAAGGGGTGCAGCTCAAAGGGGCTAATCGGCACAGCACCCAAACGCATATCACCTGGCTGTGTAGCCAGTGCAGATAAGCACATAAAAGGCTCTCGACGAGCCGGAAAACTGGAGGCCCACAATGTCTGCACACCATAGCCTTCAGCTAAAGCACCTAACTCAGCAAGTTCTGCAGGAGGAATGCCTGCTTCAAGAAATAACTGTACTTTCATAGGCTCTTTTGATTATCAACCAGAACAATTAACTTTTTGCTGCCTTACTAAACTGCATCCCCAACCAAAATAACCAAGGCAACACGAGGGCGATATACATAAACCCAAAAATAGGATTTACCAATCCACCTAAACCAGGAAGCAGCAAAATGTATCCGTAGTAAGCTCCCCATTTTGAAAATACACCACTTGTTAATACTGCATAACCCGTGAAAGCCGCAAACCAGCCAAGACCAGTAATTGCGAGCATATTTACAATACCCCGAATCATCGTTGTCATCAGCAGAATAGCCGCATTGTGTTCGGGGTTAAGCTCACGCAGCAGACCGGCATAAGCAGTACCCGGAATATCTGAAATACCGGTCAACAAAAACCCAAAACCAGCAACAAGTCCGGCAACAAAGCAGAGCTGGCTAATAACAGGATTGGAACTACCAAACATCTGACGTACAGCAACCCCAAGCAGCATAAACAGCATACCGTTAACCATATGTGCAAAACCGCTGTATTTGAAAGAACAAAGCTGAAGCGCATCCAGTGAGCAGGCTTCAATTGCATTCTGAATCTTAGCCATATCACCATAATCCTTTGCCTTATCAACAAAGCCCAAATAGGTTGGCTCCAGATAGCTGGCATTCATGAGGTGTATTAGCATGCCGGCAAGAATGATAAAAGCTGCATAACTGGCTATTCTGTACAGTGTGGTCATGACATCTCCTTAATATTTGGGGAAAATAAGCAAGACAAACGAATGCTATAGTTCTTCTATACCTCCTGTGGGCTTGGGCGGCAGGCTTTGCAGGTACCCATAAATTGCACCCAAATCAGCATCAGTCATACCTGAGAAATTAGCCCACGGCATGATATCTATCTCACCTGTTGCCTGACCCGGCTTACGTCGAAATAACTGAATAAACTCTTCAAGGCTCACATCACCCAAACCAGTTTCATGGGGCGTCAGGTTAGTTGAATAAAAATAGCCCTCACGCCCCTGAAATTTAACGCCACCTGAAAACTCATACGCCATATCAGGCAATCTATTGCGTGAGTTACGGCGTGTATGACAAAACTGACAACGTGCTACTTTTGCCAAATATTCACCATACTTAATACCATCTGCCTGATCTGGGTGATTAACCACATCTCTGACGGGCATGGGAATCAAACTGATAGCCAAACCAACTGGAAAATTAATATCCGTTTCGGGCAGGGGATGATCTACTGGTGGCAAAGTGCGTAAATAGGCGATTACTGCCTTGGTATCAGCATCAGAAAGAGCTGCATAAATGAAGTACGGCATGATTGGGAACATTGCATTATCATCACGATCAATGCCCTCACGTATTGCACGCATTAACTCACCATCAGTCCACTCACCCACGCCGGTAGCATCATCAGAAGTAATATTACGGAAACAGATGGTACCGGGAAACCCGCCACCCTCTGCCAGGCCAAGTGGACTTTGGTCTGATTCTCTACATGAGCGACCTGCACCAATTGGTGGCATAGGTGGAGCACCAATAGCACTCCAGTCACGCTCAGAATGACAAACAGGGCAACCCAGAACTGAATTAAATAAGTACTCCCCTCGCTCCATAACATCAGGAGTGGACACTATTTTAAAAACTTTGGGCTCAGCTATCTGCGGCAATATGATTTTCAGCACAGCAAAACTGATAAAAAGCATTACAGCTACAAGACCAAGCAGCCGCAAGACATACTTAATAGGTGAGTTATTCATTTTTCAGGTAAGGCAAATGCAAGTAAATAATCATCAATTTCCCAAGCATCAAGCATTGCGTGACCACCTGATGCTATCACCACATACTGACGCCCAGCGACCTCATATGTCATTGGAGTAGCATGTGCAGAACTTGGTAAATCAATATGCCACAGTTCCTTCCCTGTATCTGTGGAAAATACTCGCAGACGACGGTCTGTGGTCGAACCAATAAAAATCAAGCCTGAAGCCGTAACAATTGGGCCGCCAGCCAGCGGGGTGCCCCATTCCAGAGGAACTGGCATCCGTGCAATACGATCAATAACCCCAAGAGGCACACTCCAGTTAATCTCACCTTTATTCATATCAACTGCAACCAGCGATCCCCAGGGGGGCTTGGTACATGGCATAAAAATTGGACTTAATAAAATACGCTGCTGTAATGCATACCCTGTACTACGAATGGGTGCAGCAGGCCCCATTGGCGCGCCATCAAAGGGGTCAAAGTCACGGGTTTCAACGGAATCTTCCGGCAGAAACTGCATCCAGATACCAACTTCTGAGACATTGGTAATTAATACATCACGATCCTTATCATAAGCACCACCACCCCAATTAGGACCACCTGCTGTACTTGGGTACATAATCCAGCCATCCATATCCAAACTTGGTGGAGTAAAAAGTGGCCCATGTCGGGAATTTTTGATCCACTTTCTGCAATAGCCTTCATCAAATACTGTTAAACCCCATGCATCCTCCTCCCTTAATTCTGTACGAATAATAGGTGGCGGCTTCACAGGAAATGGCTGTGTAGGTGACAGCACATCACCAGGAACACCATCAGTAGATACAGGCCGCTCCTCAATTGGAATTAATGCTTCCCCTGTCTCACGATTAAATAGAAATATCAGGCCTTGCTTGGTCAGCTGCAGAACCGCCGGAACAGTTTCACCGTTACGTTGCATATCGACAAGTATAGGTTGTGCCGGTAAATCCCAGTCCCAGACATCATGATGAATTGTCTGAAAATGCCATACGATTTCACCTGTTGCACCACGAAGTGCCACCAGTGAGTTTCCATAACGATTGTCACCAGGACGTGTACCACCATAAAAATTTGGTGATGTGCTTGCCGTAGGCAAAAATATAAGATCACGTTCATGATCAACTGAGAACATACTCCAGACATTCCCACCACCCGTTGTTTTTAATGCCTTTATATCCCAGTTTGCTGCTTCAGGATCATCAGGGTTACGTGGTACAGGATCAAAATCCCATAAAAATTTGCCTGTACGGGCATCAAAAGCACGAATAGAGCCATTAGCTGCATTAGGAAACTGGTTTTTCATATTATTGATGCTGCCGATAACCAGCACATCATTTACCAGAACAGGTGGTGCCGAATAAACCATACCCCAGTGGCTGTCGGGCACCGGCGGCGTTTGGGCAATGATTGGGTTGACATCAACCTGGCCATTTTCACCAAACTCTTTACACGGGAAACCCGTAAGTGCATCCAGCGAAATAATACGGCGGTCACTTGTACCCATGTAAACACGATATTTACATGCAGACTCATTTGCTAACTCTGTGTCCTCCCAGTAAGCCACACCCAGACATTTTAAACGTGTCTTAAACGGGCCAAATGTAATTTCTGAATCAAAGCTCCAGCGCTCTTCACCGGATGCAGGGTCCAATGCAAACATTTTATGGAAAGGTGTGCAGGCTATCAGCGATTGCCCGGCTTCTTCGGGCAACAATATAGGAGTAACGTGATAACCCGCCAGATAAGTATGCTCAGGGTATTTACCCAAATCGCCATATCGATGGCTCCAGGTAAGCTCAAGCTCATCAATATTATCCGCATTAATCTGGGTAAGCCCGGAGAAACGTGCGCCACCGGGGTCCTGCCCATAATATTGCCATTCCTGCGCAGATACAGATAAGCATGCAAACATAAGTATCATGCCATAACGTGATTTATGCTCCCCTAGTATTGCAACAAGCCTCATAACCGCAATCCTTTAGTCAGCAATCTTACTCCTTCTGATTCTAGGCTGGACAGTCAGACTAAAAACTGATTATTACTTATGCATCCGGATACTGGTCGTACCAGTTCAGTCACCGTATTATTTGCCCATGCGCCAGAAACTCTTCCTCATTATTATCACTTGTGTGGCAGCCAGCATTGTATTTTCTCTGTTGATTTTCAGTCCCTCTGATGAGGAAGGCTGGGTATACAAAGGACACACAATGGGCACAAGCTTCACTGTGCACGCAGCCAGTTGTCCATTTATAAATTGCGGTTCATTAACCACACAGATCGACAATCGCTTAACAAATCTTACACAGCAGTTGTCCCACTATGAAGCTGACTCAGAACTATCAGCATTTAATAAACACCCTGGAACGGACTGGTTTCCTGTATCAGATGACCTGTTTACGGTGGTCGAATATGCACTGGACTTAAGCAACCGAAGCAATGGTGCATTTGATGTTACGGTTGCGCCCGCAGTTAATGCATGGGGTTTTGGTCCCGCTGCATCAGACCAGATACCTAATGAGACACGGATAGCACGTGCAATTCAATTAACTGGCTTTGAAAAAATATCAACCCGAGCACCACATCCACACGGAACACAAGGAGACTATTCACCTGCTTTGCGAAAAAATAATCCTGGTGTCACCCTTGATCTATCAGCTATTGCTAAAGGCTATGCTGTTGATCAGCTTGCCTTACTTTTAGAATCGAATGGCATCAACAACTACCTAGTTGAGATAGGCGGTGAAATCCGTACCGCAGGCATACACCCTAAAGGGCATCCATGGCGAATTGGTATCGAGCCACCTGATGCCGGCCTCAGCATCAGCTATATTATTACTCCAGGTATTGAGGCTATTGCTACTTCAGGGGACTATCGAAACTATTACATGGTAAATGGGGAACGAATTGCTCACACTATCGACCCAAGAACAGGCCGACCGGTAAACCATAATCTGGCATCGGTCAGCGTAGTCTTACCTACTGCCGGGCAAGCTGATGCAATTGCCACACTCATGATGGTACTTGGACCAGAAGCAGGATTAGAGCTGGCTGAAACCCAGAACATACCTGCCCTGTTTTTTGTCCGTGAACCAAATAAAATGCATGCTTTCTATTCCACAGCTATGCAAAACTATCTATTAAAAAATTAATGACCTGCAGTTTTTAGCCTAATAGCCAGCGGAATAAATACAAGCAAAGCAACAGCACAGAAAATTATTGTTGTGTAATTTGCTGCTATCAAGCTGCCCTCAGTCATAAAGGCAACAGCAATCATTGGCCCAATTGCAAATCCCGCTGTTTGAGCCGCGGGAATTAACACAGACACTTTACCGCCAGTATCTGCTGATGCTATCGCACCCATAATAAATGGCCCAGTCATATTCCAGAAAATCTGGAAAATTGAAGCCTTAATAGCCAGCTCAATCCAGCTCATCTGCCCTTGTAAAAACCATGCCATAACCATTTGTATAAATAATGCAACAATTACCGGAATAAGCCGGTTAACACCTTTACCTGCTAAAGCAGCCGCACTAAAAGCACCAACAATTGCTACAGCAGAGCTAATAGCCAGTGCCTGCTGTGCCAATACCGGCTCCAGGCCATTAGCAACGCCAATTTGCCCAACAAATGTCCACATAGCTCCTAGACCACTACACCATATCAACATAACAATTAACCCAACAATGGGCAGAAAAACAGAACTGCTCTTCTGCTCTGCATGCTGCTCTGGCAGAGCATCAAACCCTACAGGTAATTTGCCAATCAGGAACAAGCCCATTAGTGCAACAACACCCAGAGGCAAATAAATTCCTCCAATGCTGTCAAATGCATTAACAAATCGCTGCAAGGTTAATAATGCAAGGACACCAAATGCCACCTGGGCAGCAATAACAAAGCCAAAATTCTTATCCGGGTCACTGGTGCTGCCAATCAAGGAAATACCTATTGCAAAGGCTGTTCCCTGCCCAAGGAAGCCAACCAAAAATCTCACCATTGTCAGTAATGACGGGTCAGTAATGTAAACAGAAATGAAATTGCCAACTATCACAACAACGATACTTGTCAGTGCAGCTGCACGCCAATTAATCTTGGCTATCCAGAACATCGCCAGAATAGAGGCAAGAGCACCACCACCAACCTCAGCACTAATAACACCGGCAGCTACTTCTTTGGAAAAACCAAGTTCAGCCATAAGGACGCCAGGAACAATTGGCATTATCATTAATGCAAAGACACCAACGACACTTACAAAAATTCCTGCGTATATTGCGGATGGCGCATTCCTGTCCATATTTCCCCCGGTTAGTACAATTATTTACAAAGGTAGTGGCTAGTCTAGCCCAGTAGACAGGAGCTAGACCAGCACAGAAAAGCCCTTAAACGCCAAGGCCAGGTAAATTTGCCTCCTTGTTGCAACATACATCACATTTGAAATACCTTTGGTCACGTAGCTTAAGCCTATAAACCTCATGGATAACGCCCATCCAATGTTTAAACTGGTTCGCAAATTCTCCCTCTTTATGATTCTTTTTATTGTAGCTCTTAGTAGCTACCTGAAAGGTCAGAACAGCACAGACTGGCAAGAACCTTTATGGGTGCAAATGTACCCCATCAATGGAGATGGGTCTGAAATTACAAGCGATTACATTACCAAACTGGAAAAAAAGGATTTTATCTCTATAGAAGAATTCATGCAGGAAGAGGCCGCTTGGTATGACATGGACATTAAACTGCCAGTTAAAGTTATCCTCGGCAAAGAGATTCATGAACTTCCGCCGGCTCTTCCCGAAGACCCAGGGCCTCTTAGTATAGGCATCTGGAGTCTCAAACTACGCTGGTGGGCCAGCAATATGACCAGTAACCAACCTGGCCCAAGTCCCGACATTCGTATGTTCCTCATTTATTTTGACCCGGCAGAACAACCCGTACTGGCGCACTCACTGGGATTGAAACAGGGCCTGATTGGTGTTGTAAATGTTTTTGCCAAACAATCACAGGCACAAACAAATAACTTTGTAATAACCCATGAAATGTTGCACACACTGGGCGCCACTGATAAATATGATTCCGCGGGGAATATGCCCGCATACCCAGACGGCTATGGAGACCCTGAGCTGTATCCGTTATACCCACAAACCAAGGCTGAGGTTATGGGTGGACGCATTGCTCTGAGTGAAAGGAATGCAGTTATCCCTGAAGGCCTGCATCAGGCAGTAATTGGGCCAGCAACCGCAGATGAAATACGCTGGAAGGAATAGCTTGTAGTTCACCTCCGCTTTGTATCGGCAAGATACGTTGCCTCAAACTACGGCAAACGCTAGAGTCAGGTTATCAAAGGCACACATCACTAAACTACTTTCCCTTATATGGTGTGAGACAGCAGTCCATACAGGAAAATTTACTGGAGAATCTTAAGAATGAAAAAGATATATCTTGCCCTGCTGATCTGCTTTTTCACCAGTATTTCAGTTCATGCACAAGAAGAATCCACCAAGCCAGAGTCAATTACAACAATCGGTAATCCTGCCAATTTCTCCGCCAGCAAACCTACCGTTCTGATTACTGGCGCAAACCGCGGCATCGGACTTGAGTTTGTAAAACAAATTGCTGACCGCGACTGGAATATCATTGCTACAGCCCGCAAACCAGAAAATGCAACTGACCTGCAGGAAATTGCCAAAAAACATGATCAACTAGTTATTGAGCGTCTTGATGTTACTGATTTTGAACGTATGCAGGAGCTACAAGCTAAATATGCAGAGCAAGCTATTGACGTTCTGCTTAGCAATGCAGGCATTACACCAAAGTATAAAAGTGCCTTTAAAAGGGTCGCTGGTGTTGACTGGGATATGATGCGCAAAAGCCTGGATGTAAATGCTATTGCACCACTGCAACTTGCTAAGACTTTTATAGACAATGTCGCAGCATCAGAGCAGAAAAAAATTGTTGTAATCTCGAGCAAAGCCGGCTCTTTTGAGCTCAGCCCGAAAATGCCAATGATGTACAGCTATCGAGGCAGTAAGGCTGCACTTAATATGTACATGTATACCTTGTCATTTGAAACACCTAAAAAAGGAGTCATCCTTACATTGTTATCACCTGGTCAGGTAAATACCGTACCAGGCATGAAAATACCTAATGCTATCGAAACAGATGAAAGCGTTTCTAAAATGCTAGCAGTCATTGATAGCCTGACACCTGAGCAAAATGGCAAATTTCTGGATTTTGAGGACGGCAGCGAACTAGGCTGGTAGTCACCAGACAGCAATATCAAGCAGCCTTCAGGTGCCGGGCTTCTCAGTTCCAATCGGCATAGTCAGCTGATGAACCTCTGTTTGTACCTCTGGGCGACGAAAATCACGCCGGGTCAAAGGTGTCTCAAGTCGTTCCTCAAGCCAGCCAAAAATTGGTTGCCAGCGTTCGACATCCCGCTGCACACGAGAATTGTGCATTTCATGTATTGATAATCCCTGTTCTGCAGAATGCACATAGTGCTGACTATCACGCAATACGCCCACCAAAGATATAGACAAACTGTTTAGAAAACGCATTAGCTTACGATAGGCCAAAGTATTTTCCCGAACCCGGTTAGCAACAACACCAATACGCCCCATACGTCTGCTCACCTTCGCTATTAATAATAAATCCTTCATTAGCTGTGAGGCTGCATGCACATCAATATCTGAGGGCAAAATGGGGATCAAAATAGCATGTGCGCCACTGGTTAGTTCTGCCAGATTCTCTGCGGGCACTGATGCCGGTGAATCAACTACCAGATAACGTACATTATTAGGCACCCGCAATTGCCAGCTGCGTGTTGCACTACTACGCACATCAAATGCCGAAATACCATGTATAGGAGCTGAATTACCCGGTCGCTGCTTCAACCAGCGCATTGCAGAACCCTGTGGGTCAAAGTCCATAATGGCCACGCTGTTACCACGAGATGCAAGATAACCTGATAAATTAACCGTCAGAGTAGACTTACCACAGCCACCTTTAGGGTTAAGCACCACAATTTTACGCAGGTCCTTATGCCCGGGAACACTTAATCGCATAATGCTGCTCTACACATACCTGACTAACTCTTTAGATAACTAATGGCCATATCTGCAATTATTTTACGAAAAAACGCCCATGTTTCATCATCTCTAAGATCAAGCCCCAAAAAATCTGGGTTATTACGCTCACGAACAGATAAAAAGGTTGCGGTCGCTGAAATAATATAAATCAGTCCCCATACTTTATCGGAAATATCCTGATCAATCGATTCTTGTTTGATGAATTCAGCGACCCCTTTACCTGGTCGCACCAAACCTTCAGCCAGCACACGCGACAAATCATTAGGATTAAGTAACTCACCAGCCAGCATTTCAACAGTACGCGGTCGTGCTCTTATACCATCTAAATAATTAACCAGAACCTCACAAACCCGCTCCTGAACACTTTTTTCCTCAAAAGCTGCCGGATCACCACCTATAAGCTCAAGCTCAGAAGGCCAGAATGAACCCATGCCAACCCATTGCCTGGCCAGCCCGTTGAAATCCTGAAAATAACGGTAAATGAGGACTTTATTAACACCCGCTTCCTGAGCAACTGCATTAACCCCTAGCCCCTGTATACCTTCCCTTAATAATACAACCTCAAAGGCAGCCAGAATGGCTTCCTCAGTCGCCTTGCGATCTCGTTTAACCTTCTCTTTAACAGGCTTGATACTATCTTGCATATAAGCGTCCTTAAACGGAACGGAGCAGCACGGTATTTAGGCATTGTAAAACAGCAGGCCAGCGCATGTCAGACTATTTCTGTTTAGCGGAATCTATCTAAATGAGTTCCTACTTTACTGTGCCCCTTACAATAATAATATACTCTAAAATGGTTTAACTTAAAGAATTAGGCTTATCTATCCGCCTAGTACAAAGCTCAACATTCCAGGACAATCAGAAGTGACAACACAAACTGATAAAGAACTGCTTGTATTTGGTGCTACTGGTGGCACAGGTGAGGCTATTACACGAATGGCCCTCAAAAAAGGTTACGGCGTTACAGTGTTTGTCCGCGACATTAAACACACCAAACATTTGTTTAATGATTTATGTTCTCAGCTCACCTTCATGGAAGGCGACGCTCTAAATCCTGAGGATGTCAATCGTTCCATAGGCAGTAACTTACATAGTGTTATTTCAGCACTTGGCATATATCACAAACTTCCTGGTCATGACAAACTGTCACAAGCCACCAAAAATATACTCACAGCAATGAATCAAGCTAGCACCAATCGGTTTATCTGTATTTCTTCAATAGGTGTTGGTGACAGTTACAATCAGGGAGATACAGCAACCAGGCTGATACAGAAATCAGCCTTACGCTTCACCCTTAGTGACAAAGAAAAACAGGAGAAAGCTATTCGTAACAGCGACCTTGACTGGACATTGATAAGGCCCAGTCGGCTAATGAATGGAAATGGCCCCTCAGCTTGTCAAACATGGTCCGGCCCAACACCCAATAAAAAATTACTGTGGTCAGTTAACCGATCACAAGTTGCCACACTAGTATTGGATTGCCTGGAAGATGACACCAGCATTCGGCAAGCCATCAATATCACCGGTTGCCCCGAGTAATGGTGCAGAGCAATTCTCCATAGCAATACCACCTGCCACATGAAAACTTACCGCACCAATCTCAGCCATTAGTATCACTCAATTCAATCACAACACCACGCAATGAATTTGCGTTAATTTTTTTTGGTGATAATGGCTCTCCAATTCGCAAGATTACTTTGAACCACAATGGTTTTGGTAAGCGTCGCATGGCACCCGCACCTTTGCGGCTAAAAAAACTCCCCCATAAACCCGTAAGTGCCATCGGCACAATTGGCACTGGTCTTCGCTCAAGAATTTTTTCAACACCCGAGTGAAAAACATCAATATCACCGGTATAAGACAAGTGACCCTCAGGGAAAATACATACCAGCTCACCACGCGCCAGAGCCTTATCAATGAGGTCAAATGCTTTAGCTAATACTTCAGGGTCTTCTTTTGAGCCTGAAATTGGAATTGCACCTGCCGTACGAAATAACATACTTAATAAGGGAATATTAAAAATTTTATAGTGCATCACAAAGCGCACCGGTCTACGTATACAACCACCTATCACCAACGCATCTACGTAGCTAACATGATTGCAGATCAATAGCGCAGGGCCATCAGAAGGAATATTCACCGCACCCTTAACCCTGATCCTGTAAAGAATGTGCATGAGCATCCACGTGCAGAAGCGCAAAATAAATTCCGGTGCCTGCAGATATATATAGATTGCAACAAATGCATTTAAAACAGATACAAGCAGGAAAAGCTGTCCAATTGAAAACCCACTAGCAAGCACACTAATTGCCAAACCAGCAGCCAACACCATCAAGAAAGCATTCAGGACATTGTTAGCAGCAATTACACGAGACCTGTGTTTTGGGTCACTATTTAACTGAACTGATGCATACAAAGGCACAATATAAAAACCACCAAATAAACCCAGCAGCAAAATATCAAACCCCACCCGTAAAGCGCCCGGTGCAGACAACCACTCAGCCGCCCCCAGCAATGTGGCTCCTGCTTCAACCGGGTCAATAAAAGCAAGATCCAAACCAAATAGTGTGAGACCAATAGAACCAAAAGGGACAAGCCCTATATCAATGCGGTGACCGGATAATCGTTCACATAATAAAGAACCACCACCAACTCCAATCGAAAATAATGCCAGCAGCAAGGTCACTACTTCCTCATTACCACCCAGATATATGCGTGAGTAATTTGGCAACTGCGCAAGATAAGTAGCTCCAATAAACCAAAACCATGAAATACCTAAAATACACAAAAATACACTGCGCTTTTTACGTGCATAGCCAACAATCCGCCAGGTCTCTGTAAATGGATTCCAGTTAATGCAAATCGTGGGATCTACCGCGGACACTGTCGGTATAGATCGACTACTAACATAACCAAGCACTGCAATAAAAACGACAGCACAGGCAACAAGCAGTTGACCAATATCATCTATACCTATCAAAATTCCGCCACATGCTGTGCCCAACAGAATTGCAAGAAATGTACCCATCTCAACAAGTCCATTTCCACCAAGCAATTCCTGCTCATCTACCAATTGCGGCAGAATTCCATATTTAACCGGCCCAAATAAACTGGACTGAACACCCATTAGAAATAAGAGTGCTATCAGGGCAACTACACTATCCAAATAGAAAGCCAATGCCGCCAGACTCATAATAATGATTTCCAGCAATTTGATCTTACGGATGAGTGCTGACTTCTCAAATTTATCAGCCAACTGCCCCGCAGTTGCTGAAAACAGAAAGAATGGAAGAATAAAAATACCTGCACTCAGGTTAATTAACGTATCACTACCTGCAGAAAAGCGTTCAGCCGCATGAAAAGCCAGCAACAGCAACAATGCATTTTTAAATACGTTATCGTTAAAGGCTCCGAGAAACTGGGCCCAAAAAAAAGGCCCAAAACGCTTCTTGCCTAATAGTGAGTACTGACTACCTACCGACAAAAAATTCTCTCCCTGATGAAACCTGTAACTGAATATTGGTAATTCTAGCTGCTTTAGGCCCACCAGCAACCTGCAAACACCAACCTGGCCCTCAATAGGGTATATGCTACGGACCCATGCTTGCTGACCTGCATACCCATACCACGGCATCCGACGGTGTATTAAGCCCGGAGCAATTGATCACCAGTGCCAAAGCAGCCGGTGTCACATTGCTATCTATTACTGATCACGACACAATTTCTGCCTACAAATCATTACCAGCTTACACCGACAAAGATATGCAGCTTGTATACGGCATAGAACTGTCATCAATCTGGCATAAAACCGGTATACATGTTGTTGGGCTAAATATTGATCCAGACTGTCCGGCACTGCAGTCAGCTATTGAAACACAGCGAAATGCCCGCCGGGAACGTGCCAAAACCATTGCTGACAAACTGAGTAAACTTGGTTTCACAGACACACTTGAGGGCGCCATAAAAGCTGCCAACGGCACTGCCTTGGGAAGGCCTCACTTTGCACGCTTTCTAGTGGATTCAGGTCAGGTAAAAACCATCTCTATTGCCTTTAAAAAATTTCTGGGCCAGGGTAAACCAGGTGATGTGAGGGAAAACTGGCCTGCACTTGAAACAGTAATAGCCTGGATCAGTGAAGCCGGAGGGACAGCTGTATTAGCCCACCCAAACAAATATAAATTAGGCAACCTAAAGCTACAGGAGCTAACGAAGGACTTTTGCTCAGCTGGTGGCCATGGCCTGGAAGTTATATCAGGGAAACAAGAGGATGCACTCACCAGCCGTCTGGGTACACTTGCACAACAACATGGTTTGCTGGCCTCATGTGGTTCTGACTTTCATCAACCCGGCCAATCCTGGGCCGAACTGGGAAGTGTTGCAGCGCTACCTTCTGGCTGCACACCCGTATGGGAGAACTGGTAGACATTGTGCAAAATGCTTACCGCCAGCCGGACATAGAATGATTTTTTATGCGGAGGTTGCAGCATGAGCCTGCCCAAGGCCGGATAATTCATACATCTGGCATCCGCTAACCTGCCTGCCGGCTTATGAATCCTTACATATAACCAAGATGAGCATTAACAATGTATATCAATTTCTGGTACCCCATTGCACTGTCTGATGAGGTAACAAATGAATCACCAGTAAAAGTTGAGATCATGGGCATGAACTTTGTTGCCTTTCGTGACACTAAAGCCAACGCTCATGTTATCAGCAATACATGCATTCATCGGGGCGGCGCACTGGGCAATGGCATGATCAAAGATGATTGCATTGTCTGCCCATACCATGGCTGGGAATTTGCAGGTGATGGAAAATGCACAAATATACCGACCTTGCCACAGGATAAGAAAACTCCCGCCAGAGCCAAAGTGGATAGTTACCCAACTGAAGAGCGCTACGGAATTCTGTTTGCATTTCTGGGTGATTTACCTGCAGATGAGAGGCCACCCATATTTGATATATCTGAATACGGCCAGGAGGGCTGGCGCGCCAATAAAGTGGTTGTCTTTGAGGTTAATGCCTACTATCAGCGCTCTGTAGAAAATGGTCTTGATGGTGCTCATAATGAGTTTGTACACCCACTACAGGGAGCACCCTCCATTATTGAAACACTACGCGTACGGCCATTGGAGGTAGATGATGTACCCCCCTGGGGCAGTGAATTTATGTACCCTGCCAGTGGCAGCACTTCAGCAGAAACCAAATTAATAGGTGCCGGTGAAGGTGAAACCTGGGCTGGTTCTGCACATCACGGTCCCAATACTTTGATAACCCGTATTATATTCAGTGAAACCAAAGCCTTTCGTCAGTACTTCTTTGAAGCCCCCATCAATGATGGTCGTACCCGTATTTTCTTTGTAAATATGCGCTGCTTCATGATGGAGCCAGAAAATGATCAGCGCCTGATCGACGTTAATATGCGCATTGCTGATGAAGACATCAACATAATTGAAGCACTTGACCCTGTACGTACACCTTTTTCTACAGCAAAGGAATTGCTAACACCTGTTGATAAACCTATCTTCAGGTACCGGGACTACCTGAAAGAATGGGATAACAAAGGTTGGCGTATAGACTGGAAAAAACTGCAAGAATTAAAAGGTGATGTTGCCTTTACCATTGCATGCCCAACACGCCGCACAGAAAAGAACTGGATTCTTGACATAGTTCCACTGGTTGCAGGAGAGTAACACGCAAGCCAGCTAAACCCCAGACACACCATCACTGCTTATAGCAGGCTGTAGCAGAGTCAACTTCCCGGAAGTTTTTTCACTTGCGTAGCCGTATGGCCTTTTCATAAAAATTAAACGCTATCGTGCTGAACGTTTCTTAGGCTTCAAATTTCAGAGTACAGCATTAGAAAATATTACTGACAAGGATTACCAGGGCATTACCTGACCATCAAAATTCAGAAAAACACCACTTTGCTCTATCGATAAACTATCAATTAATTGTCTCATGGCTTTTACTGAATCTGCAGGTGGCGTCAGCTTAATTATGCCGGCACGAATCAACTTGACTATTTGTGCATAATCTTCCGGCACTGGGTCATCAGGACCTATATCCGCCAATCCTCGGGTATCAACCAGACCAGGATTAATAAGCCCAATAATAATTTCTTCAGAAGCCAGTTCCTGTGCCAGATTATGTGCCATAAAATGCAACGCTGCTTTACTCGCACGGTAAGAATAAAAATCAGCAGGCGGCTTTAAATAACCATTAGAACCAGCAGCACTACCTAAAATAATAACCTTTCCTGGCCCCGCTTCACGCACATTATTAATGAATGCCTGAGTAACCCGTAGTGGCCCTAGTGCATTCACCTCATACTGCATTGCTGCCAGCTCAAAATCCTGATTGTTAAAAGCCTGATCACTCCGCGGCCCAAGTAGCGCCGCATTGTTAATCAACAAATCGATAGGTTGATCAACATAACGGGCAGCCAATGCGGCAACAGATCCAGCATCAGTGACGTCGAGTTGCTCCACAACTACATTAGAATAGTCGTCCGCAATCAACTGCAACTCATCTGCTTTAGACGGACTACGGCAGGTCGCAATAACCCTCCAGTCTGCAGCAGCGTACTGATTTACAAACTCCAGGCCTATACCCCGATTTGAACCAGTAATTAATACGGTGCGCTGCGCATCACCGGCTGCGAATATCGGAAAACAAATTGAGGTCAGTACCGTAAGAAGGATGACCTTGCTGGTTTTGGATAAAAGCATCATTAATTTTTCCCTACAAATGCGACTTAAACATTATCTGATTACTGCCGTTATTTTATTCAGTACTGAACAGCCTTTTGCGCTGCCCGATTGTCCCACAGATCCCGAACAGTTTTTTACAAATTGCTTTGGCGCCTTTACCTACCCCAATGGCAACGTATATGTTGGCGGGTTCAGGAGCAGGATTAGCAGAGAGGTGCGTTGTTCCATTCCCACACCCCAGCGACGACCCCCTGGATGAACAATGGCGCACTCGAGTGCTCGAACGATCCCCCGCGGCTGTGTTGCTCAAGAGGAACTTCTTGACCTCGGTGGCAAACTTCTTCGGTTCCTGAAACAGGAAGGCGTGGCCGGCGTCCGGGTAACGCTTCAAGCTACCGTTCGGGACGTGCGCGGCCATCTTCACCGCATTTTCGATGGGCACAATGAGATCTTCATCGCCACCGGCAAAGAGCATTCGCGAACGAGTCGTACCGAGCGGACCCCAAACACCCGGTCCATCCTTCCAGGATTTCACGGCAACCTTCTGCCGATTGACGGCTTGCTTCGTGACGGTTTCCTGGGGAATCAACAGCAGCCCCATCCCGTATAGGAGAGCAGCCTCCGTCTGGTCACGAGGAAACAACACCGAGGCAATCTCTCGCTTTCGGGCAAAGCCGGTCGCCGACGAGTTCACCAGGGTCTCAAACGCCTCGCCTTGGGGCGGCACAAGCTGTGGCCCTCCTGGATTACCTGCTGCCACGACAATTGCATCCACCTCGCTGCTGTGCAACGCGCCGATCGCCGTGGCAATCTCTCCGCCCATCGACCAACCCAGAATGTTCGGGCGCTCGAGTCCGAGATTGTGTGCGAGTGCCACCGTACCCGCGGCCATCCCCTCGATGGTCAGCGGCGCGTTCGAGTGGTCGATCGATTCCCCGATGCCGGGATTATCGAAAATAACGACCTCGAATGAATCCTTGAGTTCCCCAAGAAGTTCGAAATCCCACTGAGCCATGGTCATGGTGATGCCGCAAATCAAGATCAGGGGCGGCCCGGATCCGAAGCGAAAATAAGCGTAGTCGACGTCCCCTACGCGGGCGTATTGCAGAGGGCCAGCTGTTTCCTCCCAGACGTACTCAGTCGCCGGCCCACGCCCGCTGCATCCAAGGATGCAAAAAGACGTCACCACCAGTGTTGAAAGTAAAATGGCTGTAACCGCTCGCACGTCAAACTTCATTTTTTTAGCCCAATAATGCAAAAATCAAGGCACAGGGACTAAATAAGCTGCGCCTTTTGTCTTCCACCGCGACCGTTCTCGTGGTCTCATTCCGGTAGATTGCCGACCAGCGGCATGGCGATCTTTCCGAGAACTGCCGCCCCGGCCTCACTGACCTTATCACAGACCGTTAACATTCCCGCCTTAGCACCTTCTAAAACAGCGACTATAAAAACTTCCTGCGTAGGTGCGGGCAACTTGTTGTCGTCATTCTCAGGCACATAGACCCCTATACCTTCAGAAAAAGCAGGCGATGAAATGAACAACAGCACGGCAATACCCAAGAATCATGATATCTATTTATTTCAGATATAAAAAAAGCTGTCACTGGACAGCTTTGATTATTAATTTGGTAGTGATGGGTGGACTTGAACCACCGACCTCGGCATTATGAGTGCCGCGCTCTAACCAGCTGAGCTACATCACCAGAGTTTCCCTGACTCCCGGTCGGGAGCCGCGCGATTTTCCGCATAGGGCCACAGACTGTCAACCTGTATCTGCTATTCGCATCCAGCGGTATTATGCCGCATGTTGGCATTTGCAGGCAGATAGCCTGAGCACAGGCTTATACATTGAAGCGGAAATGCATGACATCTCCTTCCTGCACGATGTATTCCTTACCTTCCAGCCTCAGGCGCCCGGCCTCTTTGGCGCCCTGCTCACCCTGATACTGGATAAAATCGGCATAGCTAGTCACTTCAGCGCGGATAAAGCCCTTCTCGAAATCAGTGTGAATCACCCCTGCGGCCTGCGGCGCGGTAGCCCCCTTAGCAAAGGTCCAGGCCCGCACTTCCTTTTCCCCGGCAGTAAAATAGGTCTGTAGCCCCAGCAGCTCATAACCAGTCCTGATCACCCGATCGAGCCCCGGCTCTTCAAGCCCCAGATCATCCAGAAATGTCTGTTTATCTTCCTCGTCCAGTTCAGCAATCTCTGCTTCCATTGCCGCACAAACCACCACCACACCAGCGCCTTCCGCATGTGCGAGTTTAGTCACCTTGTCGATGTACTCATTTCCGCCGATGCCGTCCTCATCAACATTGGCTATGTACATGACCGGTTTGGCGGTGAGCAAATGCAACTCCTGCAATGAAAGTAATTCATCAGTAGACGCAGACAATGTTCTGGCCGGCTGCCCTCCATCAAGGTGATCTGAAAGACGCTGCAACAGGTTGCTCCAGGCTATCGCTGCCTTCTCACCTGTGTTGGCTGTACGTTTTGCGGTATCCAATCGCTTGGCGACCGTTTCCAGATCAGCAAGCATGAGTTCAGTATCGATCACTTCTATATCACGCACCGGGTCAATCGCTGCTGACACATGCGTGATGTCATCATTTTCAAAACACCGAACTACATGTGCGATAGCATTGGTTTCACGGATATTGCCCAGAAATTTATTGCCGAGCCCCTCACCACGCGAGGCGCCTTCTACCAGTCCAGCTATATCTACAAATTCAACGGTTGCCGGCAAAGTTTTCTGCGGCTGGACTATGTCCGCCAATGCCGACAAGCGTGGGTCAGGCACAGTAACCACACCCACGTTCGGGTCTATGGTGCAAAAGGGATAGTTCTCTGCAGCAATTCCAGCCGCAGTTAACGCATTAAACAGGGTGGACTTGCCTACATTAGGCAGCCCTACGATTCCGCATTGTATAGCCATATCAAAAAGGGCTGGTCACCAGCCGGGAATAATCCAGTAATAGAATAAGGGGGCGGGATTCTAGCTAAAAAAACGCCCGGGTACCGGGCTAATTGAACCGGCAGGATAATTCGGTCACATAGCTCCTGCCCCATGAGTACAACCCCGGAAGCCCGCCCTCGTCAAAGTAGAAAGAACGTTTAGCCCAGTACACATCGAGCTTCAGACAGTTTTGAAACTGCTTGAAATAGCCATTTCGTACCTGTCCCTCACGCACCGTGGGGTGCCCCCGGGTAGGATTGCTGAACGAGAAGCCGTTTATAAACCGGGCATTTACATATACACCACCCCACTTCTCGTGTTCATACTCGAGGTCAACATAAAAACCGACAAAAGGATTGGACACATCTGAATAACCAGCTACTTCTGTCTCTGCCAAGGCCCAACCCAGTGAAGACTGTACCCCGACACGATAAGTATGCGGTGAATCAGGTTTAGCATGGAATTCCACCTGCCTGCCTGCCCGACCCAACGCAACTTCAAGGTAATAATCAACTTCCAGGGGTTTATCCTTAATAAATCGGGTGGCTCCAACCGCCAGATAATCTTTTTTGCTGGAACTGCTACTGGTGTTCTCTTCCCCCGAGACCCATAAAATAGACCAGGGGCTTAGCCCAAGATTTAAGGTTTCCAGCCCGGAGCCATCAAAGCTATACCTGATTTTACCTTCCATAAGCCCCCGGTAGACAGTTGGTACAGATGGCTTCTTACAGCAGCTACGACCCTCATCTACAGGTTCCCTCTCTTTATCCAGATAGTACTGCCCCTGCAGCAATACCCGCATGCCCTCATATCTGTCTTCATCGGGCATCTTGGATTCATAGGATAAAGCCAATCCTGCAGACTTCTGCTCAAAATCCCATTCCTGAGACAACACAGGTAAAGCACAACTGCTTAGCAGCAAAAAAGCAACGATTTTACTTATGAATATACTCACTAAAGCCTCATCCGCTGTGTGAAGCGGTTGCATGGAAAATACCCGTATTCTGCCCTATATCCTTAGCATACGCTGTGCTGAAAAACCGAAGCGGGAGTTAAAAATGTTTGAAACCACCATCGCAGGCAGCCTGCCCCGACCAGACTGGCTAGCCGAACCGGAAACCCTGAAAGGCGGCTGGAAACTTTCCGGGGAGGAGTTGGAACAAGGCAAACGGCGTGCCTGTAAGGAATGGATCAGACATCAAGAAGATATCGGCATCAATATACTCACCGATGGTGAAGTCTTCCGTACTCATTTTGTACACAGCTTTCTGGAAAAAATTGAGGGTATTGATCAGGACAAAAAAACCCTCATGGGCATTCGGGATAATCGTTACAACCTGGAGGTCCCCACCGTTACCGGTCCGGTCTCGCGACCTGCACCGGTATTTCTGGATGACTTCAAGTACACCCGCAGCCTGACCGACAAACAACTAAAAATTACGCTGCCTGGCCCAATGACTATTTGTGACACTATTGCTGATGCACACTACGGTAGTCGACCTGAGATGGCCATGGCTTTTGCCGAAATTCTTAACCAGGAGGCAAAGGACCTTGAAGCAGCCGGCGCTGATGTCGTGCAGTTTGACGAGCCTGCATTTAATGTTTTTATGGATGATGTGTGTGAATGGGGTATAGATACCCTTAATCGGTCATTAGAAGGCCTGCAATGCACTAAGGCTGTACATATCTGTTATGGCTATGGCATAGAAGAAAATAACCGCTGGAAAGAAACCCTGGGTAATGAATGGCGACAATACGATGCCATATTCCCATCCCTTAATAAGAGTCATGTCGATCAGGTATCACTTGAGTGCGCAAGTTCACACGTACCTCTATCTGTCATGCGACATCTCTCTGACAAGCAATTAATGGTGGGTTGTATTGCCGTTACTGCCGACCGGGTTGAAACACCAGAAGAAGTTGCAGCAACAATTAAAGAAGCGATGAACTATGTAGACCCTGAGCAAATACTGCCCTGCACTAACTGTGGCATGACTCCAATCTCATATGACATTGCACTAGCCAAGCTGAAATCCCTTACGGCAGGTGCTGAGCTTGCCAGACAAGCCCTCTGAGGGAGCTCTCCCGGCCTGAAACAATGACTTTTCAAGGCCACCACCAGCAGGTACTCTGTATTGAATACGGAGTTAAACACTAATGAAAATTCATTCACTATTCCTGATCTTGCTTGGCACCTTCCTGCCGGCCTCTACAGTCCTTGCTCAAAACACCATGTTCCTGCGTGAGTCCCCCATCGCTCATCTGGATAAACAAGACCGGAAAATTTTACACCAGACTATTAATGAAATACTCAACTCACCTGATGGCACTGTTATGGACTGGAGCAACCCAAAAACTGGCAGCAATGGTCGGGTAAAGGTTCTGGACACCCATAAAGACCTTGGTACCGTTTGCCGAAATATTCGGGCCCGAAATGAGGCACGCGGGCGTAAAGCAGATGGAATATACCGCCTATGTAAAGCAAAAGATGGTAGTTGGAAATTTGCACCACCTGCAAGCGCTACAGATAAAGGTAGCAACACAGAAACTCATAAAACAGACCAAACTAAATCATGAGGAAAGGAATTACAGACTGAATTATGGGCAATCATCAGGAACCCAATTTTGGATATTTACTGGGGGGCATTCTTACCTTCATGCTAGTTGGCCCGATCGCCCGACAGCTTTTTGGCAGTGTAGATGGACTGATCATGATGGGTGCTTTTACAGCTATGATGCTTATCAGCGTTTGGAGCCTGGTAGCTAATCGACTGGTATTTTTTAGCGGCCTGTTGCTGGCCTTAACCAGCATTGCACTGGCTATCATCAATTATTATTACCCCAATCAAGTCCTGATTTTTGCATTGATGGCAATTCTGCTGGTCTTTATATTATTAAGCGCCTCTCTAGCGAATACGCACCTCTTTGGCGATAGCAGTATTTCTGCCAATCGGCTTATGGGTGGTATTTGTATCTACCTGCTGATCGGGCTTAGCTGGAGCATAATGTATGCCACTCTTGTACTGATCGACCCACTGTCTTTTTCAGGGATTTCGATAACTGACGGGTTTTTAATAACTGACAATGGGCCTATCTTCTGGGAAACAACTTATTTCAGCTTTGTTACACTCACCACACTTGGGTATGGTGACATCACACCAATCACAAGCGGTGCCAAAGCGCTCGCCTATACAGAAGCAGTAGCAGGTCAACTCTACATTGCCGTACTTGTCGGTGCCCTGGTAGGAGGCTATATAAGCGAGAAGAGATCAAATAATTAACATTTGGCAGCACCCTCTTCTAAAGCTAGGATAAGCACAAATAAAATTAATATTGTCAGAATGCCCTTATGCCGGTCACGGACTTAAGGCTCAATATATAACTCTCTATAAAGCAAGGATCAATCAATGAACTCTATTAGAAATATTGTATTAGCACTCACACTAACATTACCCATGACTGTGCATGCTCAGGTAAATGAAAATTTAGCACAATTTGCACCTGATATAGAAGCAGCTCGCACTATCATGCAAACAGAAAGAAAAATTCTGATTATGCGTGAAATGGCATTAACCAGTGATGAAGCTGCGGCTTTCTGGCCTCTATACGATGAATACGTCGTTGCCCGCCGAGAACTTGGCGACATGCGCATCAAAGTTATTACTGATTACGCAGCCAACTATGAGACGATGACCAATAAACTAGCGCGTTCTCTTTCAGAGGATTCACTTAGCTACGAAAGCAAAGTCCTTAAGCTGAAGAAAAAATACATTAAAAAGTTCCGCAAGGTTTTGCCTGATATTAAAGTTCTGCGTTATTTCCAGCTGGAAAATAAGCTTGACGCCATAATCGAATTTGACCTGGCATCAGAAATTCCTTTAATGAAATAAGGTTCACACAGGAAGAACCTGATTGAGTAACGATAATATCAACGTGAGCGTCATTTTGGCGCTCACGTTTTTTCAAGAGCAAAAAGCTCCGCCACAGCAGCTACCCGACCCAAGGCATACTTGCACAGGTACCTTTCAGGGCTGCACTTACCAGGGGGCTATTGCCATCAGAAAGTAAGCTGTTCCAGCCAATGAATACATGCGTTCTTTAAAATAGGAAACTTTGATAGATTCATGTTCTACTAGTCACTGGCTGTCAGACTTAGAAACATAAAATTAGCAGAATGCCAGCAGAGAATAATTCACAAGATAAGCAGAAAAACACCTCTGTGTCACAGATATGGCGCTGGCTTCGTTTGCCTGCCTACATACTAACAGCTCTATTACTCATCACGATCGGTCTGGTCACATTCCTGCTAAATGACTCTACAAGAGTTAAAGGGCTTATTGAACACCTTGTTAGCAGCACTACAGACAGACCTTTTCATATCCATGGTGATTTTGATCTCACTCTTGGTAAAAACATTAAGATTTACGCCACCGACATAGAGTGGGAGAACCCCGTATGGAGCAGCACTCCCAATATGCTGTCAGTGAAACAGGCAAGGGCAAGTATACCCCTACACAGCATCTTCTCACCGCCGGTTATTATTGAAAATGCAGCCGTACAAAACGGTCAATTAGAATTTGAGTGGACAGATTCTGACAAGATGAACTGGTACCTTGGTGAGCCAACTACTACAGATCATGAAGAATCAAATACGCCAATAAAACCACTACCACTGGTGCTAGGCGCCACAAAAATTGATGATGTCGACCTCATTTTTAAAGCCCCGGGCTTTAGCAGCCCAGTCGTTCTAAGCATCATTCATCTTGAAAATAAAACGGACAAAGAAAATCAACTTGTTATAACAACAGACATCAAAGTAAATGGTGAACATGCAAGTGTTCAGGGAAAAATTGGCCCCTTCCCAGAATTAATTGTTGCGGGCGCAGTTGATATAGATGCCCACATAATTGGCCCAAATACTACATTTGATTTGGAAAGCCATACCGATGAACTCTTAACCTTAAGCGGTCTGGATTTAAATTTACATTGGCAGGGGTCAGAAATTGCAGATGTACTTAAATTATTAAACCTGCAGCCTGTTACTAAAGGCCCAATGGATTTTAAGATTAAACTTGATACAGATAAAAAATCTATTGATGGCAATCTTAAAGGGACAGTGGGTGAGTTCATATTTGATGGTTCTTTGCATGCCAAAGACCGACACACGTTAGAAGGTGTTCAATTTTCACTTAATTCAAGTGGGCCGAGTGCTCACACCATTGGCTGGTTTGCAGGCATTGACGAAACTGAAGGCTTACCAAAAACACCATATGAATTGCGGATAAAGGCCAATTCAACCGCCGCCGGTCTGCACGTAAGTGAACTCTATACAAAGACCGCAAGGGCCAAGCTAACAGGTACTGCACTGCTCAGAAACCCGCCGACTCTAAATGATATGGATATGACGGTCACCCTTAAGGGTCATAATCTAAATCAGTTTCAGGGGCTTAGCAAAATAGTGGACTTCCCTGAACTACCCTTTACACTCAATGCTAAAGTCACCAGCAATGGTCAGGGGAAAGCCGACAGCCTAAATGGAAAACTGACACTTGGAGAAATGCATACGGAAGTCACTGCAACGCTTACGGAGAAACCGGACTTCTCCGGGTCTGTCTTTAAATACACCCTCGCCTTTCCTCACGCACATACACTTGCGGAGTTTTTCAAAATACAGTTACAAAAGCCCGCTGCACTAAATGCTTCCGGACAAGCCGATATCACCAAATCTGGTATTGAGTTAAAAGATATACATGCGGAACTGGGGGAGAATAAAACCATTATTAATGGATTTATTTCAACTGAAGGCTCAGACAGCGCAATAGAACTCAAGAGCAGAATTACTGGTAAGAATGCAGCCGACCTAGTCAGTTATTTGGAGACCACAGATAAAGTTCCTGCATTACCGTATGATTTTTCTGGAACAATAGCTATCAATGACAATCTGGTGACGCTAAAAAATATCACCGGGAAAATTGGCACTTCAAATCTAAAAACAAGTGGCACTATTAAACCCGGCAAAACTATACCCAATATTGAACTTAAGGTGACCGCAGAGGGCTCAAACCTTGATGAACTGATAACATTGGACATACCCAACAAAACCGAGACTGACCCCTTTCTTATATCCAGCAACCTGAATATTTCAGAAACTGGGATTAATATTTCAGACCTAAGCGCAAAAATTAATAATGGACATCTTAAAGGTAGCCTCACAAGCGGCTGGCCCGATCACCCGGAAGACATTAAATTTGATATCGTTGCATCAGGCACGGACCTCACCAAAACATTACCGAGTATCGCTGGCTACGACCCTGCACAGGTAACATTTGAGTTAAATGCCAAAGGCGAAGCAGATGATAAACGCATAAAAATTTCGCGGGCAAGCCTACGGCTGGGCTCTGCGCACGGCAACTTGAAAGGCACTTTGAATCTATCGCCGAATGTTTCAACCAAAAACATCAAACTGAATTTACAGGGCAAAAAGCTCTCAGATCTTGGCTCATTTGAAGGCTGGGATGTAGCTGATGTGCCATTCAGCATAACTGCCAGTATGGATGGCCCACAAAACAAGGTTGTAGTAGACAACCTGAATATGTCATTAGGCGACAATAACCTTACAGGCAACATTACAATTGGTGGCACATCCAAACTACATATAAACCTCGACCTTCAATCCAAAAACATTATTATAGGCAGCATCCTCACTAAGGAACAGGATGAAGCACTTACCGCAGCTGTATCCAGGCCAGGCAATTCTGCCAACAAACGCCTGATACCTGACATGCCGCTACAGTTTGAAAAACTCAACAAAATAGACATGCACACAAAAATTGCGATCGATAAACTCAGTCGTGATCAAGACGCAATTACCGACTTCGTATTTGAATCCACACTTCAAGAAGGTGTTCTTAATGTTGAAAAACTTAAATGGAAAGGAAATAATTTAAAAAAGGGCAAAGAAAACTTTGTCGACATACACTTTAAAGTTCAGCCTACAGATCAAAGTTATGACCTAAGCCTTAGAACAACGGCACGCGGCCTGCGCATGGAAATATTCGACATGTCCGCTACGCCCGATGCTGATTATAATGGTCACGATTTTGATATCATGCTGACTAGCCAAGGTAATAACCTGCAAACAGTCATGGCAGAGTTGAATGGCTACATCTGGGCACGTGGCAGTGGACGAAAAGTAGAAAATCGTATGACCAACATCATACTGGGTGACTTTTTTACCCAACTAATCAATCTGGTAAACCCCTACTCAAAGAAAGAAACCTATACTCATATCGTATGTGACCTGTTTTTCTTTCAGGCTGAAAATGGCATATTACGAACCGCACCTACCATTCTCTACAGAACCGACAAACTTGATGTAATGTCCGTTGGAGATATAAATCTCAAAACCGAGGAAATCAGTTTTGGTTTTGGCACTACACCACGTACGGGCATTGGCATTAGCGCTGGCGACCTAATTAATCCCTTTGTCAGACTGGGAGGCACGCTTGCAGAACCAAAATTGACTATAGATAAAACAGGAAGCCTTCTGGAAGGCGGTGCTGCATATGCAACTGCGGGGCTTAGCATAATTGCAAAAAGTATCTACAAACGCTGGATACGACCCGATCAGTCATGCAGCCGATACACTAAAAATGCAACAAATTACCTAAGCAAACTTTACCCTGATGACTTACCAAAGGACTAGCCTCCTGTCGCCTGCAAGGCTATTCTTAAGCCATTAATCAGCAAGCTACGCCACAGAGTAATCTTGAATAATAAATACCAGACAATAAATAACGTATGGAGCAGATCATGAAACTTAACCGTTTTTATAAAGCTACCCAATTTCTAATGATCACACTGACCGCAGCACTAATGCTTGGAGCTTGCGCCTCTTCGCCAAAGATATTTGTTAATCAGGATCCCAATGCTGATTTCACAACGTATAAAACCTACAACTTTATGCCTCGCCTCGGCACTGATGACAAAACGGGTTATCACTCCATTTTGAGCCAGTACCTGATGAACTCAACCTCCCAGGAACTTGAGGCGCGTGGCTATATCAAAGCAGACAACCCGGATTTATCAGTAGACTTTGAATTGCATACTCAGGAAAAAATTCGCTCAACTTCCTCGCCCTCTATGGCTGGTGGGTACTACGGACGCGGCTACGGTGTCTATGGCGGTTATGAAACAACTGTTACCCAATATACTGAAGGCACATTAAGTATTCTGCTGATAGATACAACCACAAAGAAAGAGCAACTGGTTTGGGAAGTTGCAGCACAAGGCAGAATTACTGACGCAGTTCGCAAAGACCTTGAATCAAGAGTTACCCAAGTTGTCACAGACCTCTTTACTCACTTCCCATACTACGCTTCTGGCTTTGTACCACCAGAACCAACAACGTCAAAAAAGTAAGCTCGAAAAGAAAGGGGGCAAACCAAAAACCAGTCAGTCAGTATGCAGCCTGTGCATGGCACGCTCAAGGCCATCCTGCAGAAGCGTCTCAACTGCACGCTCGGCATCTGGCAGTGCACCCTCTATAAGCCGTAGCTCCTTTGAGCCCGGGCTTCGCAGCACGTAACCTGTTACCTTAGATTTTTCCCCGGGATGACCAATACCAATACGCATACGTAGAAAATCTTTACCACAATGGGAAATAATATCCCGTAAGCCATTGTGACCACCATGACCTCCACCTTGCTTAAGCCTCACCGTGCCGGGTGACAGATCAAGCTCATCATGCACAATTAACATTTGTTCCGGTGTGAGCTTATAAAAATCCAGCATTTTTCTGACAGCCATACCACTCTCATTCATATAGGTCGAGGGTCGTAGTAGTCGTATATTGCTATGAGCAAGTAATGCCTGTGCCACATCGCCCATAACTTTCTTTTCAGCCTTAAGCTGCACACCTGCAGCATCAGCCAGATGCTCAAGCAACCAGTAGCCAACATTATGGCGCGTGGGCGCATACTTTTCGCCAGGGTTACCAAGACCAACAATAAGTGATATAGACATAAAAATTCTGCATCAGACAACAGTCTGGGTGTTAAGGATAGATTCAGCGTAGCGCAGCTGGCGCCAAAACTCACTTACAACTTACATATTGAGCCAACTAAATATAACCCGTATTTAAAGTCTGCCAAAAAATAAAAAAGGCCGCACTAAGTGCGGCCTTTTCACATACAGCCTTACTATCAGGTCTATTCTTTTGAATTGTCTGAATCCCCTGAATCCCCTGAATCACCGTCAGAATCAGTAGCTGCAGCGCCCTCATCACCCTCTACTGCTTCACCTTCTTCGACATCTTCGCCTTCAACCTCTTCAGGTTCCTCGGCAACACGCATAACATGAACAGAGACAATAGCCTCATCTCGTGGTGGGTCAGCAATAAGATCAGTAATATCGACGCCTTCAGGCAACTTGATATCAGACAGATGCAGCATTTGATCCAGCTCCAGTGCCTCGACATCGACCTGCAGGTATTCCGGCAAATCTTTCGGGAAGCAAGATACCTCAACTTCAGTACGCATCTTGGCTACGGCACCGCCACCAATCTTGACACCTGCTGCAGTTTCCTCATTTAGGTAATGAATCGGCACCGTCATCTTAATCTTCTCATCCTCAACAATACGCTGCAGATCAAGATGCATAATCTGACGTTTGGCAGGATGCACCTGAATATCTTTAAGAATAGAGGCGCGTACGTTAGGCCCTACTTTCACATTAAGAACACTGGAAAAGAATGATTCATGTTCTGATGCTCTTAATAAAGCATTGTGATCAAAGGTCAGTGCGCGAGGTTCGCGCCCTGCACCATAAATAATTGCGGGAACTTTTCCGGCTCGACGCAGGCGGCGGCTCGAGCCTTTCCCTGTGTCTTCCCTAAATTCCGCAATCAGGTCAAGTTCTTTCGCCATGATTGCTCTCCTGAGGTGGTGTACCCGGGATATCTTTCGACCAGATCATACCCGGGGCCCGAACCAACTGGATCGGGGCGCGGGATGATAGCAGATAAACGACAAAGAACGTTGAATTAACAGAAAATACTAGCTGGTGAAGCCGGCTGGAAACAGGACCTGACAATTAATTCTTATATATCAAAAGTTTACAAATTAGCCCTTCTTGGCTGGGTATTGACCAGTCCAGTGAAGAGCACACCAGGCCCTCACTCAGGCTAAGCCTGAGCAGCAAAACAGCATCATTTAAAACAGGCCTCAGAGAGCATCAAGTCAGTGAGAATAACGTACCTCTGCGAAGAACAGAAAATACCTTAGATACACATGGCCGGAGTATTGGCCAAATTAAAATCACATAAGGCATTAGGGCGTCCGCGCAGCCGCGCTTCGCAAGACGAGACTTCAACTGTCTTTCATTCTGACCAGGCATAGCCTGAATATAAAGAAGGTCTCTTTATTTTTAGTCAACGTACAAAGAGCTAACTGACTCATTCATAGCAATACGACGCATTGTCTCACCAAGCAGTTCAGCAACACCCAGTTGACGGATTTTACTCGACTTTTGAGCCTCTTCAGTCAGCGGAATAGTATCTGTAACTACCAGTTCATCCAATTGTGATGCATTAATTCGCTCAATTGCCGGACCAGACAAGACAGGATGTGTAATGTATGCAACCACACGTGTGGCGCCTTCATTTTTAACAAAATCTGCAGCCTGGCAAAGGGTACCAGCGGTATCGACCATGTCATCAATCATGATGCAGGTTTTACCTTTCACATCACCAATAATATTCATAATCTTCAGTTCATTTGCCCGTGGACGTCGTTTATCAATGATTGCAAGATCAGCATCATCAAGGCGTTTAGCCAATGCTCGTGCACGAACCACACCCCCCACATCTGGCGAAACCACAACCATATTAGAACGTTCCTGCTTCCAGGCATCGCCCAGTAACACAGGCGATGCATAAACATTATCAACAGGAATTGGGAAGAAACCCTGAATTTGATCAGCATGCAGATCAATTGTTAACACCCTGTTGATACCTGATGTCCCGATCATGCTGGCAACCATCTGAGCCGTAATAGGCACTCTGGCTGCCCGTGGTCTGCGATCCTGCCGGGCATAACCGAAATACGGAATCACCGCCGTAATACTGGCTGCCGATGCACGCCGACAGGCATCCGCCATGATCAGCATTTCCATCAAATTATCATTTACTGGCGGGCACGTAGACTGGATCAGAAATACATCACGGCCACGAATGTTTTCCATTATCTCAACATTGATTTCACCATCACTGAAACGCCCCACCTGAACTTTGCCAAGCGGCACGCCCAGCTTTCTGGCAATACGCTGACTCAGTTCCGGGTTTGCATTACCGGCGAGTATGGAGATATTGGAAAGCGCTTCCTGAGATTGAGTGTTCACTAAATACCTGTTTTTTAAAATAGTAAAGTAAAAAATTGGCTGGGGCGGCAGGATTCGAACCTGCGGTACACGGGATCAAAACCCGATGCCTTACCACTTGGCTACGCCCCAGTAACTATTAAACATTCACCGGGACTCAGTGAAATCTGGCCAGGCGCTGGTATTTTGCGCAGGCCGGATAAGGGTGTCAATTAATTATGCATAGGTTCAGCCCAGATCTGCAGCAATCTTCCAATGACTAAGGATCATACGCAACCTTACTCCATGCCCGGTCATTGTGATACGGACTGGCATATACAAGCCATCAAACTCCGCATAACGTTCATAAACAATAGCCCAACCATACTGATCAAAACCAAGTAACTCTCCATTTGCCGCAAGCCTCTCATTCACCACTGCTGAAGGATCAGGCAATCCCCGCACCCAGTAACGAATACTCTGCGCCGGAAAAGCCCAGCCCAACTCAGCACGCATAAAATCCTCAGCTGCTTCAGCGCCAGTGTACTGAATCGTTTGCTCACCATCCGCATCAATTACACTAACGCATTCAGGCTCCCAGAGAAGCTCCCAGGCCCCAACGCCCAGTGGCCCACTAAGCCTGATCTGACTTATATCCTTTGACTGTTGCCAGCGCATCGACAGCTGTCCGCCTGCTTTTGCATCATCCTCAACTTTAACAGCCATACGCCCTTTAACACTCCACTCGGATGCTGCATGCACCTGCTCACGATGAGCACTCCATTCCACTGCAGCAGGCTTACGCAAAGTACAGGCAGTCAAAAAAAATGCCAGCAAACTAATAAACAGCAATCTCATTGCATAACGTTTCTTTACATACCTTGTCATTGCATAAATCTACTTGTGGTTTCATTCAGAACCTGGCTATCCGGGTCCTTAAGTAAGGCATCTGTCCATATCTGAATCGCCTCATCACGTTCATCCCCAACCCACAATACTTCACCAAGATGAGCTGCAATCACTGGGTCCGGCATCAGCGCATAAGCCTGTCTTAACCAGCTAAGGGCTTCATCAGGCTTGCCTTGTAAATAAAGCACCCAACCCATACTGTCCATGATTGCCGGATTATTGGGTTCTTTATCCAGTGCCCGCTGAATATAAGTGTAGGCCTCATCATAATCCTCACCAGCAATACTCAGGGTGTAACCAAGTGCATTGAGCGTGAGCGCACTATCAGGAGCCAGTTCACTGGCACGCCGAAATGATTCAACAGAGGCATCAAGCTTACCCAGCTGCTCAAGCAACCCACCACGGTAAAGCCACAAACCTTCATCCCAGGGCTTATATTCAAGCGCAGAGTTAATTATTTCCAGCGCATCAGGCAATCGCCCCATCTCAACAAGAATATCCGCCTGGGGCTGCAAACTGGCAACTGCCTGCCTAGGGTATTCATTGGCAAATTCATATTGTACAGCCAGCGCAGTTTCACCATCACCTAATTCAAGGTATGCCTGACTGATTGCAGTCCTTGCTGGAAAAAACCAGCTGCCGCTGTTTACGCGTTGAAAATAACGAATTGCCTGTAAATAGTTTCCCTGCATAAAGGCAAGCTGGCCAAGGTGCCAAAATGACTCATTGACAAAATATGCCTCTGACAGCAAATAACTAAAATCACTTTGTGCCGTGTCAAAATCACTCAACTGCAGAGCTAATGCCCCACGTATACGAACCAGATCCGGACTTTTTGGGTAACGAGTGCTTAGCCGTTCAAGACGCTGAAGGGCTTCCCTACCTTCCCCGGCCATAGCCAGTAACTCTACAAACTCAAGCTCCATCTCAAGCCCTGGCGTTATTTCCAGTGCAAAAGCCATTTGTTCAAATGCACTGACTCTATCTCCCGCCAGAAGCAAAAACCTTGACAACCAAATGCGCACAATCGCCCAATCCGGCGCCAGAGTTAAGGTCTCTCGTGCTGCCACAACTGCCAGTTCCAGCTCACCTGCCTGAGCCGCAAGCCCTGCCAGCGAAGCTTTAATACCGGGTGTATCCGGATAAGCAGCATCAAAGTACTGAAAAACAGTTAGTACCCGTGATGCCGCAACACTATCCACCAACTCACCGGAAAGCATCATGTAATCCATATCAACACGCTGCTCAATTGGCCCCAGGGAAATATCCAGACTCCCCCATGCTTCTGCCAGCAGATTCCGCCTTACATACATACGCCCTAGGTAAGCATGTGCATCTGTATTTTCTGGAACCAGCTCCACCCAGCGCTGAGCACTGGCCAAGGCATAGGCATCGTAACCATAGTCATAAGCAAGTTCTGTTGCCCGACGGGCGTGCTCTGGATTAGCTGACTGCTGGGCCAGGCTCAGATACTCCTGAACGGCAACCTGATACTGACCTCTTTGCAGGGCAATCTCTGCTATGAGTTGATACTCTACAGGCCCGCTGGATGACGACTGCAGGAGCTGACCATTGCCCGCACAGCCACTGAGCACCATAGCCATGAACAATGTCAGACTTATATAGCTTAAATAAGAATTAGCAGATTTACCCATACTGCCAGATAATAAACTCATTGCCTCAATAAAATGCATTTAATAAGCCAGAAGTAATGGATCAGACATCTGCATGATGACCATGATTTAATGGCTTCATCTACGCTGTCTGACCTATTATTCCGGCCTGTCTGGCTCACATGAAACATGAAAGACTCACTACTTAACAATTTGCAGCAACTGGTTTCCCGCCACGAGGAGATCAGCGGCCTGTTATCAGATCCGGAAATTATAGGTAATCAGAACCGGTTTCGTGATTTGTCGCAGGAATATGCCCGTCTGGAACCTGTCACTAATCTGTTTAACCAATATGAGCACGCTCAGGGCAATCTGCAGGCGGCTCAGGAGATGGCTGATGATCCTGATGAAGAAATCCGTGCAATGGGCAAAGATGAACTCATTAATGCCGCTGACCAGCTAAACGATATTGAATTACAACTACAAAAGCATCTGGTGCCGCGTGACCCACATGATGACAACAATATATTTCTGGAAATCCGTGCAGGTACAGGTGGTGATGAGGCTGCGCTATTTGCAGGTGATTTATTCAGGATGTACCAGCGTTATGCTGAAATAAAGAACTGGCAGCTTGAGATTCTGAATAAACGTGAGGGTGAGCATGGCGGCTTCAAGGAAATTATCAGTCGTATTGAGGGTCAGGGTGCCTACTCACAGATGAAATTTGAATCCGGTGCACATCGCGTTCAGCGTGTCCCGGAAACAGAATCACAAGGTCGCATTCATACCTCTGCATGCACCGTTGCCGTACTCCCTGAGGCTGAAGCAATTGAGGAAACTGAGATCAACCCTGCTGATCTGCGCGTAGATACCTTCCGTGCATCAGGGGCTGGTGGCCAGCACGTTAATAAGACCGACTCAGCAGTACGCCTGACTCATTTACCCACTGGCATTGTGGTTGAATGTCAGGATGAACGTTCCCAGCACAAGAACAGAGCACGGGCAATATCTCTCCTGCAGGCAAAATTACTGGATGAACAACAGCAGGCACAAGACAGCGAACAAGCTGAAGAACGACGCAATCTTGTTGGCAGTGGCGACCGTTCAGAGCGCATTCGAACCTATAATTTCCCACAGGGGCGGATTACAGATCACCGGATTAATCTGACCCTTTATAAACTGGATGAAATTCTGCAAGGCAGCCTGAACCCTGTCATCGAACCACTAATGGCTGAACATCAGGCAGATTTACTTGCATCCTTAGACAACCAATAAATATTCATACCAAGCAAAAACTGTATAAATAAATGAGCAAAACAAAATTTCTTACCCTGACTGATCAGATTGGTCAGACACCACTCATTCGCCTGAATCACCTGTCAGATGCAACTGGCTGTGAAATTATGGGCAAAGCCGAATTCATGAACCCGGGCGGTTCTGTGAAAGACCGAGCAGCACTTGGCATCGTGCGTGACGCCGAAATCAAAGGCCTGCTACGCCCCGGCGGCACCATTGTTGAGGGTACAGCCGGTAATACCGGCATCGGACTAACAGTGGTTGGTAACTCACTCGGCTACCCAACGATCATAGTAATGCCTGACAATCAAAGCCAGGACAAAGTCGATACCTTACTGGCTTATGGAGCTGATGTACGACTGGTACCTGCCTGCCCATTCAAAGATCCCGGGCATTTTGTCCATCAGTCTCGTCGCATAGCTGAAGAACTCAATGAAGCTGACCCCGGTAGTGCGCTCTGGGCCAACCAGTTTGATAATGTTGCCAATCGTGAATTTCATGAGGCTACGACCGGCGTAGAAATCTGGGAGCAAACCAATGGTGAAGTTGATGGCTTCATCTGCGCAGTCGGCACTGGTGGTTCGCTTGCCGGTATTGCACGAGCGCTGAGGTCGCAAAATGAAAAAGTCACCATTGGTATAGCCGACCCAACCGGGTCAGCGCTATACAATTACTTCACCACCGGAGAACTAAAAGCAGAAGGCGGCTCTATCAGTGAAGGCATCGGCACAAGTCGTATTACAGAAAACTTTGCAGATACGCCTGTTGATGCACCCTTTCAGATTCCGGATACAGAATCAATCCCGCTGGTCTTTGACATGATCAGAGAAGAGGGCCTGTGTTGCGGCGGTTCAACCGGTGTGAATGTTGCCGGCGCCGTAAGGCTGGCAAAGGAACTGGGGCCGGGGCATGTCATCGTAACGCTGCTGTGTGACTCAGGGCTGCGCTACCGTGAGCGTCTGTTCAACCGGGAGTTTCTTAAATCAAAGGGACTGAAATTACCCAACTGGCTTAATCTTTAACGCGACAACTTCCTGAATTGTTGACGGCTTGCTGGGCTAGTGACCTTCTGGACTAACAGCTTGCTGGCCAGGCTGCACCAAAGCGATACAGCGCCTGAAAGGTGAGGCTGCTTGCATAGGCATCATAATCAGTACTGCCCAGGCCCAACACATCTTCATCAAGTTCATACATGTTGTAGTCAAGTCGCCAATGTAAGTGCTTAGTGACAGACACTCCGCCACCAACCCCAATGACAAAACCAACCCCATCATCACTCACATGACTCGGCGGAAGTTGCACACCACCGGGCACACTCATAAACGTTAAATCACTATCCGCATCCTCCTGCGAATAAAGTGTGCCCCCCTATACCACCGCCCAGATAAAAGCCTTTGATTGGCTCCGGATTACTGCCCACCTACGCCCATGACCATCCGGGCACAGCAAATAACAACACCAGAATGGCTAAACGCAGGGAAGGAAATGAAGCCATCATAAGCAGCACCTCAATGTATTAATAGCTATCTATACCTGACTATATATAGAGTGCTGTAAGTGCAGTTATCAGGAACAAAAAAATGTACGCCCAGCGGGCTATGGAATTGACACGTAATGCCATATCCATTCTATCTGAATTTGCCAGCCTGCTTCCTGAAACAGCTACTGCAAGTGCAATAAAAACCAGAAAGGTACAGCCCATAACAAACGTATCAGCCCGTGTCATATAAGAGACTTCCGGCAAATTTGAACGAATGCTGAAACCAAAGGCAATAAAGGAAAAAATCGCAGCCGTTGAGATAGAAATTCTTGCCGGAATAATATCCGGCTGCAGCCAGAACACACTCCAGGCCATCAACATGATAAATGTCATGGGTAGAAATACAGTCAACACATAAAACTGCGTATCACGTGTTGCACCTATAACATAGGTAAAACGGGGGTAGGCAACCCTGGAAGAGGGCGTTTTATATTCACCAATCTTTGGCTCAAGCACCTGCAATTGCCACCCTTCGACACTGAATAATTCCTCATAACCGCTCATCTTCTCATTGAAAACAAACTGCATCTCATCAATAGATTCACGATAAGAAACAATATCTATAGGCAGATACTGCACATCAAAAGGAAATTCCTGAAAATTCAGATCAAGTGCAAGCTCACCAAATAACCGCTGTTGAAGCCGCACATTACCGAGATCATCAATTTCTACAATCCGAGGTAAATTTCTTTTCAGCCCCCGGTCATTAACAACCAGCCCACGTGGTGACCAGATATCATCAATAGCTACAGTTCGATACAAGCCTTCATGTTTTCTTTTTGGCAAAGCAAGACGTGGATCATTCCATGAAATATCAATCAACACATCAGCACTGAAGCGCTGCCGGGCATCATCAATATCATCCACATCAAACAGATGCACACCTATATTGATAATCGTAGGCTTACCGCCCACACCAGGCCGTTCTCCTGTTAACGTTGCATCTTTAGCTCCAAGACCTTTGGGCTCAGCTAATGCTGACTGTGTCAGCAACGTACAGCCAACAAAAAGTAGCAGGATACTTCGGGAGGCCCATTTAGATACTTGTTGGCAAAATTTCATCAAAGAGATATGCCTCACCATCATCTTTTACAAGGCCTGATCAAGATCTCCGATCAGATCATCAACATGCTCGATACCCACAGACAAACGCACCAGGTTTTCAGTTAAACCCAGTGTGTCTTTCTGATCTTCAGGCACGCGTGAATGACTCATGGTGCGGGGATGCCCAACCAGGCTCTCAACACCACCCAGACCTTCAGCAATGGCGAAATACTGCAACTTATTCATAAATGCAGCCACATCAGCCTGCTTGCCATTAAGCTCCAGTGCTACAACTGCACCATAGCCCTGATCCATTTGCCTGGAAGCAAGCTCATGACCGGGGTGTGATGACAAGCCCGGATAAATGACCCGGCTGACTTTCTTATGACCTTCCAGCCATTGAGCAATAGCCAGTGCATTTGACTGATGTCGCTCCATACGTAATGCCATGGTCTTGATACCCCTGAAGGTCAGGTAGGCGTCAAAAGGTCCGGCAACACCTCCCGTAATGGCTATAACACCGGATAGTCGCTCACCCAGTTCTGCATCACTCACAATGACCAGACCACCCAGTACATCTGAGTGTCCGCCAAAATATTTGGTCGTTGAATGCATGACGATATCGCAACCCAGCTCTAACGGGCGCTGATTCATCGGTGTGGCAAAGGTGTTGTCCACGGCAGCCAATGCACCATGCGCATGAGCAACATCTGCTATTGCCTGTATATCAAGCACGCTAAGCAATGGATTAGTAGGAGATTCAAACCAGACCAGCGCCGTATTGTCTTTACAGGCAGCCGCAATATTGTCAGGTGAACTGAAATCCACGAATGAGGCTTCGATACCCGCAGATTTAGCGCGGATATCTGTCAGCAGTCTATATGTACCACCATAAACTTCATTGGGTACAACCACATGCGCACCTGCCGGCAACAGATCCAGCACCGCTGCAGTAGCTGCCATACCTGACGCACAACCAAAAGCTTGTAAACCCCCTTCCAGTTCAGCGGCGCAACGTTCCAGTGCCGCCCGGGTTGGGTTATCACCACGTGAATAAATATACTCACGTGGTACGCCGAAGGCCTCATTCTCAAAAGTAGAGCTCGTATAAATTGCAGGCATAACCGCACCCGTCACGGAATCAACGGTATTACCGGCATGGATACACCGGGTCTCTGGCTTATCACTCTTACGGTTCATGGCACTATTTCCATCTTAAACAGGTGCCTGAAAACAACACCCGCAGCTAAATATATAGCTACTATATGATTTTCAGCACATATAACAAAGCCACAACGACCAGAAACAGCATGACAGAAACACTAAAAAGCACCCTGGCAAATGCCCAAAAGTTGCTGGAAGCCACCAGTGACTCACCACAACTTGATGCTGAAATCCTGTTGGGTAAGGTGCTGCAAGCCAACCGGGCAGCACTGTATGCGAACCCAGAGCAACTCATTACAGACAGCCAGATAGACAAATTTGAGCAACTTCTTGCTCAACGATTCAGCGGCAAACCTGTTGCTTACCTGACTGGCCTGCGTGAATTCTGGTCACTGGAGCTAAAAGTCACACCAGATGTTCTGATTCCTCGTCCCGAAACAGAATTGCTGGTTGAACTATCACTCATGCACATCCCGGAATCAGATGACTGCAAGGTATTGGATCTTGGTTGCGGCAGCGGTGCAATTGCTATTGCTATTGCCACCGAAAGACCCAGTTGTAAACTAACAGCAACTGATACCAGTCTGACTGCGCTTAGCATCGCCAGGGAGAATGCTGACAAACTTTGTCCTAAGCGCATACAGTTCATCAATGGCAGCTGGTTTGCACCACTTAAGGGCGAATTGTTTAACTTCATCATTAGCAACCCACCCTATGTATCCTCTCAACAACCACAGTTAACTGACCCCGAACTTGAGCATGAACCACCGCAAGCTCTGTACAGTGGTGCTGATGGACTGGATGACCTACGCCAGCTGGTTACAGAAGCCCCGGACTATCTAATGAACAATGGTTATCTGCTACTTGAACACGGCTTTGATCAGGCGGATACAATGACTGAATTACTCAGGCAGGCAGGTTTTGTGAATATTAAAACGCATCACGATCTGGCAGGCCTTCCCCGCGTTACGGAAGCACAACACCCATGAACGATGACATACGTTACAGCCGCCAAATAACTTTGCCTGCCATAGGTACACAAGGGCAGACGCAACTGGGCGATGCCAGCGTGCTAATTGTCGGTATGGGTGGCCTGGGTACACCCGCCAGCATGTATCTCGCTAATTCCGGTGTCGGGCAGTTATTAATTAATGACTTTGATACGGTGGATACCAGCAACCTGCCCCGCCAAATTCTTTACCGCGATACCGACACTGGCAAAGCAAAAGCAACGGCAGCAGCTGAGTGTCTGAAATTAATAAACCCAAATGTAACAACCATAGCTATGGGCTCACGACTGGCTCGTGATGGCCTGACCGAGCTCACAGCAGCTGTAGATGTTGTACTCGACTGCACCGATAACTTCACCAGCCGCTGGCTTATCAATGAAGTCTGTGCAGACATGAAAACACCTCTTATTACTGGTGCTGCTATCCGCTGGGAAGGTCAACTCTCCGTATTCCGACATGATCAGGCCGGTGGCCCCTGCTACCGCTGTCTCTACAGTGAAGCAGATGAAAACCTGAATGACTGTGCTGGGCAGGGCATCATTGCACCTGTAGCAGGCACCGTTGGCACAATGATGGCAACAGAGACCATTAAATTGCTACTGGCTATTGAATCAGTATTAGCAGGCAATCTGTGGGTTTACGACGGGCTGGCAGGCACATCCAAAACTATAGCTATACCTGCTCAACCTGATTGCCCTGTTTGCAGCATTCAGGCAGCTACATCACTGTAACCAAGAACTGAGGCCAGCCAGCGCTCTACCTTTTGCAAAGGCATGCCTTTGCGTTGCGCATAGTCTTCCATCTGATCACGGTCAATCTTGCCGGTTGCAAAATAAGAAGACTCCGGATGTGAGTAGTAAAAACCACTCACGGCTGCTGTTGGCACCATCGCAAATGATTCTGTCAGCAAAATACCTGTATTTTTTTCGACATCAAGCAATTTCCACAGCGTTGCTTTTTCAGTGTGATCAGGGCATGCCGGGTAACCGGGTGCAGGCCGAATACCATGGTAGGACTCCGCAATAAGTGCCTCATTGTCGAGGCTCTCATCTGCTGCATACCCCCAGTGCTTTTGTCGAACCTGGGCATGCATATATTCAGCACAGGCCTCAGCCAGTCGATCTGCCAATGCTTTTAGCAAGATTGCATTGTAATCGTCATGAGCAGCCTCAAACTCACGTACTTTTTTATCAATACCTATACCTGCCGTCACCGCAAAGGCACCGATATAGTCATCTCCTCCATCAGGGGCAATGAAGTCAGCCAAACAGCGATTTGCCTGATCACCTGATTTTTTTCGCTGCTGACGCAGATGATGCAGGGTTGCCAGGCGCTCAGAACGTGACTCATCTGCATAAATGGCCACATCATCACCATCACAATTGGCCGGAAATAAACCTATAACAGCACGCGCTGCAAGCCATTTCTCATTAATAATCTTTGCCAGCATCACCTGTGCATCCTTGTACAAAGATGTTGCAGCTTCACCCACAATCTCATCTTCAAGTATTTCAGGGAACTTGCCATGGAACTCCCAGGCATTAAAGAACGGCATCCAGTCGATGTACTTCTGCAAAATTTCAAGGGGTATATCATCAATAACCTGCACACCCATTGCATGTGGAACCGGAGGCTTATAGGTTGCCCAGTCAAGCTCAAACTTATTAGCTCGTGCCTGCTCCAAACTCAGGTAGACTGCTTTATCACCCTTATTTGCATGGCGCTCCCGGCGCTCCCGACATTCTTCCTTAATATCCGCAATATAAGCATTACTGTCATTAGCAGTAATGAGTTTCTGTGCAACACCTACAGACCGTGAAGCATCTTTTACATAGACGACAGCCCCTGCATATTCAGGATCAATCTTTACAGAAGTATGTGCCGGTGATGTAGTTGCGCCACCAATTAATAACGGAAGCGCAAAATCCTGACGGGTCATCTCTTTTGCCACATGCACCATCTCATCAAGTGATGGCGTAATCAGTCCGGACAAGCCAATCATGTCGGCTTTTTCAGCTTGCGCTGCCTCCAGAATCTTTTCACAGGACACCATCACGCCAAGATCAACAACATCAAAGTTATTACACTGGAGCACGACACCGACAATATTCTTACCTATATCATGTACATCACCCTTTACTGTCGCCATGATAATTTTACCTGCCTTGACGACAGCGCCGTCCTGTGCAGCTTCAATAAATGGCACCAGGTGAGCCACGGCTTTTTTCATGACCCGAGCAGACTTAACAACCTGCGGCAAAAACATTTTTCCAGCACCGAAGAGGTCACCCACCACATTCATGCCAGTCATCAACGGGCCTTCAATAACATCTAACGGTCGCTCGGCATTGAGACGAGCCTCTTCTGTATCAGCCACAATAAATTCATCAATACCCTTCACCATGGCATGACTAAGCCGCTCATTCACCGGCAATTCACGCCACTGCGCAACCACTTCCTCAGCGTCTTGACCTGAATCCTGATACTTGCCTGCTATCGCCAGCAACCGCTCTGTCGCATCCTCGCGACGATTGAGAATCACATCTTCTACCGCTACACGTAATTCCTCGGGAATATCGTCATATACAGCCAGCTGGCCTGCATTAACAATACCCATATCCATACCCGCCTTAATAGCGTGATACAGGAATACTGAGTGCATTGCTTCACGTACCGGGTTATTCCCACGGAAAGAAAATGAAACATTGCTGACACCACCGCTAACCAGAGCATTTGGCAGACCTTCCTTGATCCGCCGTGTACCCTCTATGAAAGCTACGCCATAGTCATTGTGTTCAGCAATGCCTGTTGCAACAGCAAAAATATTCGGGTCAAAAATAATGTCCTCACCCGGTATACCCACTTCCTC
>JAAERX010000157.1 GCA_024229935.1 Gammaproteobacteria bacterium
AACAAATCAATATCATCAATCGACAAACCTGCTCGTTTAAGGGCTTTTTGAGTGGCCGGTACAGGTCCGTAACCCATGATGGATGGATCACAACCAGAGACGGCCATTGAACGAACTTTGGCGCGAATGGGTAAATCAAGTTCATTAGCTTTTTCTTCGCTCATGATTAACATTGCTGAAGCGCCATCAGAAAGAGCGGATGAACTGCCTGCTGTTACGGTACCATTCGCAGGATCAAAGGCCGGTCGTAGCGCAGCTAACCCTTCAAGTGTGGTTTCCGGACGAATTACCTCATCATGTTTTACTAAGGTGAGTGCACCATTTTCATCGTGGCCTTCAATTGGCAATATTTCAGAATCAAAATGACCCTCAACCGTCGCTCTATGTGCTTTTTGGTGAGAGGCCATTGCAAAAGCGTCTTGCTGTTCACGAGTAATGCCGTGCATCTTACCGAGCATTTCTGCCGTTAACCCCATCATTCCAGAGGCTTTAGCTACACTTTTTGATAAACCTGAATGGAAATCAACACCGTGGTTCATTGGTACGTGTCCCATATGCTCAACACCACCAATAATACAAATATCAGCATCACCAACCATGATCGCGCGAGAGGCATCATGCAGGGCCTGCATAGAT
>JAAERX010000158.1 GCA_024229935.1 Gammaproteobacteria bacterium
AATGATACTAGATGTGAAATAGTATTAGTGGCTAATCTATAGCGTAATTAACTTATATCTATAAAAATTAACCATATTAAATCGAATTTAAAGGCCCGAATTCAACTGCGAAGTGCGACACTCTCCAATATCAAGCAGCCAACGCCATTTCTTTAAAGACAATCGCTGGTTGCTTGAAGCCTAAACACTTTTTCGGTCGATAATTTATCCGTGATACAGCGAATTCAATATCACTGTCTGTTACCGTTGTTAAGTCGGTTCCTTTCTTCACATACTGCCTTAAAAGCCCGTTAGCATTCTCATTGGCTCCACGCTCCCAAGAGCTATAAGGATGGGCAAAGTACACATCAGCCTCCAACGCCTTTGCGATGGTTTCATGGCCTGCAAACTCTCTCCCGTTATCTGCCGTGATGGTATGGACATGTTCCTTATAAGGCATGAGTAGTTCTATGGTGGCTTTAGTGACATCATCTGCTGACTTCGATGGCACCTTCTTGACCACGTAAAATCGTGTTTTACGCTCTAAAATTGTTACCATAGCACCTGTGCCATGTTTGCCTAACACGGTGTCGATTTCCCAATCACCCAATCGCTTCTTACTGTCAACGATGCTTGGCCTATCATCGATAGAAACAGCATTCTTGATCGCTGGCGCTTTCTCTTTTCTACCGCGACGATACCGCTTGTGACCTTGCCTCAAGTGGCGATATAACTTGCCTCCCAAGCGTTTATCCTGCGCAACAAATCGGTAGATCCACTCATGGCTGACGGAGGCACCGACTCGAGTTAATACACTGGAAATCTGCTCTGGACTCCAATCTGCTTCTAAAAGGAGGCGGATAAAATCAACACGCTCCTTTGGTATTCTGTATTTCCGCGCTGATGTGCGTTTTTTGATTGAGAATACCTGAGCTTCGCTTGGGCAATAATGACTGCCTTTGCTGCCGCGTTTAAG
>JAAERX010000159.1 GCA_024229935.1 Gammaproteobacteria bacterium
TCAGAAAGCCGCTTGCTTTTCGCGGTAAGCCTTAACTTAATAGTTTTTGTTACACCGCCTGTTGTATCCGTAAGGACTCTGGTGATAGTCTTCTTTTCGTCTAAGGCATAGCTTCTGGCATCGCCAAACAGGACATAACGATAACCCTGAGCCCTGCCAACAATAACACTTTCAAATTCTGTGCTCCAAACAGTAAACTTCATTCCAGACCACCGCAACGCGCCCTGAGGATGGTTTTTTACAAATGGATTACTGGTGGGATAATTAGCGTGGCCACTTAAAATATTCGTAGCCTGTGCGCCTCTTTTGATTTGAATAACTTCGCCAGCTGAAAACCCAGGCCCACTAAATTGAACTTCTACTTTTTCAAGACTCCATGTCCACTGCTGATCGGAAGAGCTTACATAATCAAGATTCAGTGGAACCTTTTGCAGCCACCACCGCAAATAAATCCATTTTTTATACGCCTCATTGTCTTCTGTAGGCTTAAGCGCACTGGTCACATATTCCGTTGTGTTAAATCTATAGGTTCCATACATTGAA
>JAAERX010000160.1 GCA_024229935.1 Gammaproteobacteria bacterium
ATCAAAGAAACGAAGACACAATAAACCGATGAAAATAATAATGAATTTCTTAACGTCTCTTTTACTCTGTCGACTCGTTTAGCACCGTAATTTTGTCCAATAATAGGCCCAACAGCTCCTGACATAGCAAATATAACCGCAAACGTAACGGGGATTAAGCGGCCAATAACGGCGAAACCAGCCACAAAATCTTCACCAAATGGCGCAAGTGTCGAGGTCACTATCGCATTTCCAATTGGCGTTGCGGTATTAGTAATAATTGCCGGGATCGCAATTGTAAATATGGCAGGTGTATGATGCTTGATGTCTTTCCATTGAGGTAGTGTGACCAATTTATGGGTCACGATTAATGGATAGATTGAGAAAATCAAAACCGTCAAACGTGAAATAACAGAAGCAATCGCAGCCCCTTCCACATTCATGTTAAAACCAAAGATAAAAATAGGATCAAGTACCGCATTCACAAGACCGCCATAAAGCGTTGCAAGCATAGAACGCTTCGCATCACCAACTGCTCTTAAGCCTGCCCCAGCAGCCATTGCTATCGCGATAATAGGCGTACTTGGTAATAAAATAGAAAGGTACGCTTGTGCTCGCTCTGCCACAACTCCTTTTGCCCCTATCATTGCAAGCAACTCAGGAATAAAGCAGAACATAACGATAGTAACAATA
>JAAERX010000161.1 GCA_024229935.1 Gammaproteobacteria bacterium
CGAGGCGTGTTATAACGCGCTTATACAAGCTGCAATGACTAATATATTTCATTCAGCAGATGAGCAAACGCTCAATCATTTAATAAGTTTTTTTTAAAGGGAAAATAACATGTCAGACGAATTTATCAGCACAACAGAAAAGAACGGCGATATAGTCGAGAATGGTTTTATCATCTGCAAGCGCCACGATGGGAATTATGCAGTGCCAGGGCGCAACTCGTATGTGACTTGCGAAGCATACGCGCGACAGATTGCAAAGCGTCTAGCTTACGAACTCAAGGCAAGACCTGCAAAGTTAGCAGCTAAAACAGTAACAAGAATTCGCGGCGCTAGTTCTAGCACTGCTGTAATGGGGGTTTAGTTATGCAGAGAAAGCCAACGAAAAATACACGCGGCCCTAACTCCGATGAAAAACGGTTTCAGGGCTGGCTAAAGGAGCAGCCTTGCGCATGGTGTGGTAATGACGGTCCTAGCATTGTTGATCATGTAAAAGGGAGTTGTTTCAAGCACAATAAAACCTTGATTGGACACTGGTTTGTTTTGCCGAACTGCCAGTCGTGCGACTACATAAAAACGGTCGA
>JAAERX010000162.1 GCA_024229935.1 Gammaproteobacteria bacterium
ATTGCACCAGGAGATCACGTTTACGGGCGAAGTGCAAGCGAAGACGTAGGAAATAGCAGCAACTTAGCCGGTTCAGAAGTGTTTGGCGTTCGTGTCGGAAATAATATAACTCAGCATTTTTCCGCGACTCAGAAGCCAGCTAACCAGACAACATTTGGTGTGTACGCTTTTTGCGGCAATGATTTTGGGATGCGTCCTAACCCAACGTTTGAGCCGCAGGTACGGGCACAGCTGCTACCTGAAGGCGACGAGGGAAAGACTGAAGTTAAATGCGTATTAGACGAGGCAAAATACGCAAGCCGCAAAAAGGCTCAAGCATTCTATGGATCGCGCAGCGGGATCACGTCTTCAGGGCTGGGAGCTATCGGTGGCACAACCACTTATAAGCTTTTTTCTTCAAGTGACAAGGACACTATTTTTAGTCGTGACATTGAAGATCTTACAAATACAGGTTCATGGGTAATCGAAAAAGAGCTAATTACTCCAGAAACTCCAGCGGGTTATGTAAAGCAGTTTGATACAGGATCGGGCTCCAACAAAAAAGCTGTTTCTCGTTTCAAAAGCAGCAACATTGAAAATTTAGCTCAAAGCCTTCTAAACAGGCTGAGTGTAAGCATTACTACAGTAGTTGTAGGCAATAGCGTTACTGTTGCATGGCCGGGAACTACCATAATTGACGCCACAAACGTAGCAGGATCAAATAAGGCATATATTGCCGTGAATATTTCTTTTAATAGCAGCGGTCTGGACAGCATTAGTAACAACAACGCAGTTGACACAGAGCTTGAATTACTCAAGGCAAGTAAGTTTAAGCTTAGATTTAAAAATGATCTTACCGCTGACGATCCCGAAGATGACATAAAAGTAGTTCAGTTTCACAAAATCCTTGTAGAAGACGACACCCAGCAAGAAATCGGGCTTACAGCTCCTTCGTATTCAGGGCCTTCTCTTTCTACAAGCACAACAAGCATTGACGGGACAACTGTGCTAACCAGTGCGTCGATGAGCAGCGGCTCTGTTACGTTTTCAGAACTTGACGTTACAACATCTCAGGTGTATCCAAAGTTTAAATTTGATCGTAATACTGCGAGTTGGCAGGGTCCAGGGACGACTAGCAACTCATTCACTTTTGTAAGTTGGTTTTCTATTAAAGACGCATATGTCGAGAAATGCAAGGATATTGCATCTGTCGTCGCAGGCCGTCAACAAAGCTGGGATGATTCTATTGTTGTAGGAGAGTTGTATAAAATTGGTACTGGATTGGCAATTTGTACTAACAGAACCAATGGACCATTTAAGTCTGAAGTTGACGGAGCGACACTAACTGTTGAGGCAACATTCAAAACAGTCCGTACCGGAGTCGTTAGCACAAATAGTCAATCACAAATAGAAAAAGACGGCGACACATGGCTTAACCAGTCGCTTGCTGGTAGTGGTCCTGAGCCTCGTAATGTCGCGACAACTGATGGCCATATTATGCGTTGTGCTATTGCAAGCGTATCAACAACAAGGCCGTGTAAAACAGTTGAGTTTGGCATCAGATCTACCTTAGGCACACGTATTAACGGGCTAACTAATTTTGACACTTCCAAAGGTTATGACGAGTGCGATAACCGTGCGTGCTTGGATTACAAAGGAAATATTTTAAACGAAGGCACGGTTTTATACACTGACATACATTCTTCAAACCTTGTTTCAACAACTACTGAACGGTATAGTTTTTTCTACATTAGCTATCGAGTTGCCGGAACTTCTGGAGCATTTACCCGCCTAAATAACGCATACGGGATTCGGGGCGCAACGTCACAACAAATATTTAATTACATTCAGCTTGATATGCCTAGCGTCAAGCAATGGGAGTTCCAGATTGAACCGCTTACGGGATACGAAGTTCGCAATCATGTAACAAGTAATTTATACGTTTTAGACGCAAGTTACATATTTGGTACTAACCAACTGGTTTCGGAAACAGGTGGCATTAGCGTGCTGTTTACAGGCGTACAAATCACAAAAAGTGCAGACACGTTTGCGATCAGTATTGGCCGCAGACCATCCGCTGAAGGGCCATTAAACTACCCACAAACAGATGCAGATTTCAGCAACGGCGATACTTCGTTAATAGACACTTGGGGCAAATTGGCTGAAAGTTTTGTGTATGAAGAAATTACATCTTCTGCCGAGACAGGGCCAGAACATGAAATTGTTTACATTAACGAGATAGTACCAAACTCTACTCAAGCAAATTATGACAACCTCGCATTAGTAGGCGTCAACATAAATTCGTCAGTGGAATGGCAACAATTCAATCAATTTAGTTGTTACGTGACTGGCGGTAAAACCTGCCGTCAACTGCGAAGCAACTTAGCTGTAGGAGCAACGCATTTGCTTCCAGACATTGTGCTGGATTTAATGACCAACAGTACCTATGGGAGAGGCGATTTAATTACTGACGACATGGTGAATTTCCCTGAATTTACAGCTGCAGCTAATTGGTGTTACTCCCGCAAATATTTCTTTGACGGTGTAATAGCTGACAAGATTAACATTCGTCAATGGTGCGCTGATGTTGCAGCAACACACCTGTTAATTTTTGGCGAGTCTGACGGCAAGTTTTTCCTGCGTCCAGCTCTGCAGTTCGATGCTGTGGCGATC
>JAAERX010000163.1 GCA_024229935.1 Gammaproteobacteria bacterium
ACTGGATGCCTTAGCCAGGGAGGTAGAAGCTGAACAACAATCCTACGAAGCAACTCTAAAGAATTACTACGAAACCCGAATGAAAAGCCAGTTTAACCAAACAAACATAAGTGTATTAAGCCCAGCGATACCACCTCAAAAACCCAGTAGCCCGGATATAATGCTGAATATGCTTAGTGCCATTTTTCTGGGCGTGCTTCTGAGCCTGATATTGGCTGTTGTAACAGAAATACTAAACCGTCGTATACGCACAGCTGAAGATGTCATGGAGCTCCTGGACAGCAAGGTTTTAGCTACCGTTTAAGCATATTTATTTATAATTCTGAGCAAACTACATGCGCATAATTAACCCCCCCGATTTAGAACCAGATCTGACCCCTGATCAGGATTCAGGCATCTTGCTTGGGCATATCTTAGTTAAGAAGGGGAAAATTGAAGAAAACGATATTGACACCATCGTTAAACACGCCAGACGGAAGCACCTGAGATTTGGTGAAGCAGCAAGAGAGCTCAGACTAATCACCAGGAAAGACCTCGATCTCGCCATGGCGGAGCAATTTAACTACCCCTTTCTTGCTGAGGGTGATGGAGATTATTCGCCTGAATTAATTGCAGCGTACAGACCTTTTTCAAAAAAAGGCCGGGCATTACATAGTTTACAGTCAAAATTATTACAGCACTGGGATTCTGATGAGAGCCAGTCGCTGGCTATAGTTGGATCAAACAAGAACCATGGCTGCAGTTACATTGCTGCGAATCTGGCAATTATCTTTTCACAGTTAGGCCAGCGTACTCTACTGATTGATGCTGACATACTTAATGCACACTTACATCAGCTTTTCAATATCAGTAACAATGCTGGTTTATCTGCTGTCCTGGCTGGACGAACACCAGTTAATCTTGTTATCAAAAAGCTACCACTTTTTCGCAACCTTTCCCTTATATCTGCCGGCGTAATACCACCAAATGCAACTGAATTACTAGGGCGAAAAGCACTTAAAAATATTCTGGCAGAACTGCGTGGAAAATTTGACATGGTAATCGTCGATACACCAGCGCTGAGATCTGACAGTGGTGCAGATTTAATTGCCCAAGCATGTGGAAGCTCTCTAGTTGTCTTACGACAGAACTATACAAGCCTTAAAGATGCCCGGGCCCTTTTAGATGTATTACGTGAGAAAAGAGTTAATATAATTGGCACAGTAATGACAGATTACTGAGCTCCGATTCTTGTATGCAAATACGAACCTAAAACTCATTTATGATTAGCTGACCGAACACTGTTCAAACAGTACTCTTCAGGGAGTGAAAAGTGCTATGTTCCCAATAGGCCCTACTCCAACGGCTGTATTATCCCCATACAATCCTGATCTGTTTCAGCTCTGCAGCGCCTGCCAGTCCAACTTCCAGGCCCTTGCGTCACTTTTGCAACTAGTTTCAGTTATATTGACAAAATTATGTATTGTATTGAGCAAAACAGTTAATTTAATCGGTATATTTATGGTTCATCTCAACCATAATAATAATGAGAGGGTGGTCATTGTCCTAACCATCAGAGCTTACGGCAGATTTTATTAAGACATACTCAGAGTTAGGCTAAAAATGCCATTAACAGATCAAAATATTATTTTTATAACTGGAGCATCAAGATCCGGCACCACTCTTTTAAGCATTATATTACGCAAAAACAGTAATATTTTTGGTTTAAAAGAGCTGCATTATTTTGGTGACACATGGGACCCGCACAAACCAAATATAAAAATGACCGAACGGCAAATGGTGGCTGCCGTCTCCAATATTTATAAGTGTCAGGCAGAAGGTGTCCTCGCCCCAAAAAATGAAGGCATATACCATAAACGTGCAGAGAATCTGATTAATTCCCTGGATAGTAACGATCGTGACCCTGCCAACTTGTTCATGGCAGCCGTCTTAGAACTTTGTAAGGCTGAAGGGAAATCTATACCTTGTGAACAAACACCCAGAAATATTTTTTATGCGGACAAGTTATTGCAACTATTTCCTAATGCTAAGCTTGTTCATGTAATACGCGATCCTCGTGCCGTAATGGCTTCACAAAAATTTCGCTGGAGACGACGCAGTCTGGCAACAATTAAAACTGGGGTCTCACACTACCAGTCTTTGCGAGTATGGATTAATTATCACCCGTATACCGCCGCACGCATGTGGCTAAAAGCAACCCAACAAGCCCTACGCATGGAGAATCATCCACGTTTTACAACTATACGATTTGAGGACCTGCTACGAGAGCCAGAAAAGACGGTTCAGAATTTATGCAAGGAATTTGACCTTCAATTTGACCCGAATATGCTGGACGTTGGACAAATTAATTCATCACATCAATCATCCGTTGGTGGAGCAAGAAAGGGCTTACATACAGATGCTATTGATAAGTGGCAGAGAATTCTAGCGCCGGGCGAAATCTCTGTGGCTAATAGGCTTTGTCATTCCTTAATGGATGTACATGGTTATAAACAACTAAGACAAATGGATGAACGGAGTAACAATGAGTTCCGTTATCGTCTTACTTACCTCTTTCACCTGTTTGGAGTACTCATCGTCAACCCACGGCGTGCCTGGGTGCAGGCTCGCGCATTGTTTGGCCAGCGTCATAAAAGCAAACAAGCCATTAAACAAGGTGTAAAGGATACTGATGGCAGCAAGTCAAATGCCACCAGAAAGGCTTGAGCATGACAAACCCTGAATCACATATAGAACATGATTATCAGGATGCTCCCTCAAAGAACAGGAATATAAAGGGTGAATCGCCTGACGACGCACTGCATACTAATGTAATTGGTTTGCAATTTCTTGATTGCAGTTTAGAAGCTGCCGCTGAATTGCTAATTCATGCTGCAAATGCAGGCCAAAAACGTGATGTATTTTTTGTTAATGCGCATTGCATAAATATTGCATCCAGGAATCCTGCCTATGCTTTGCTATTGCAGGAAGCAAAATTATTATTTGCTGATGGGGCAGGCATGGCCATGGCGGCCCGCATATGGGGCACTCGCCTGCGGAATAATCTAAATGGCACAGACCTTTTCCCACATATATGCAGTCTGGCAGCCATGACGCGCACTCCTATTGCATTATTGGGTGCCAATGAGGGCGTTGCTCAATTATGCGCCGAAAATTTGCGAAACCTTTATCCAGGTATAAAAATTGTTTATGTTAATCATGGTTTTATGAGTAATTCCATGGAAGCACAGGAAATTGACATATTGAATAAGAGTGCAGCACAGATTCTGTTTGTAGCCAAGGGCGTTCCCACACAGGAACTCTGGATACAGGAAAATTCAAGCAAACTGAACATACCAGTAATTCTTGGTGTTGGCGCCCTATTTGATTTCTATTCGGGGTCTGTCCCAAGAGCACCAGAAACACTTCGGAAGCTTCGCCTGGAGTGGCTATTTCGCCTGCTTCTGGAGCCGAAACGCATGTTCCACCGATATGTTATTGGCAACCCTGAATTTATATTACGCGTACTCAAGTTGAGATTCACCCAATCTCATTAGTAAATATGAAAACTGAATCAATACCTAACAGAAATCTATTGCAAACCGAAAAACCAAGGTTGGCAAATTTTATAATAGGCGGAACTGAGAAGGCGGGTACGACATCTGTTTTTGTCTACCTAAGCGAACACCCAGATGTTTGTGCTGCATCTAAAAAAGAAACAGATTTTTTCCGCAACGGATACATCGGCGAATCAGCACAGGATCAACTGAACTACTCAAGATATTTTGATATTGAAAATAAAGAATGCTCTATAGTAATGGAAGCATCACCTGGTTACCTTGGTGAGGCAGCACTTGTTGTGCCTCGGATACACACATTAATACCAGAGGCAAAATTTCTATTTATTCTTCGTAATCCAATTGACCGGCTTTATTCATCCTATAATTTTCATGTCGGCAAACTAAATATTTCTGAAAATATTACATTTTCTGACTACGTACAACGATGCCTCGATTATGAAGATGGAACAGCCAGTGCCCATGAGTTAGGCATGGATGAATGGTATCTAAAGGTAATGCGTTTTGGCTGTTATGCAGAACATTTGTCGCTATACAAAAAAACTTTTGACGGCAATAATATTAAAGTCCTTTTTTTCGAGGACCTGAAGGAAAGCGCTCATGACTTCATGCATGAGGTAAGTGAATATTTACGAATTAACCCTGCTTTTTGGGATAATTATGAATTTCGTAAGAGCAATGTAACATTTTCGGGGCAAAACAAACTTCTGCATAAGGCAGCAATATGGGGCAACTCCATCACCGAACCAATTCTTAGAAAACATCCAAAACTTAAACATCGTCTTGTTAATCTTTATAAGAACGTCAACCAGGCACGTGACGGATATGATCCTATGCCAGAATCTGCACGACAAAAGCTGCTGCAATATTATCAGCCAAGTATGGATGCACTGCCAGAGATTATTGGATGCAATGCCCCTCTCTCATGGCGCAATAACCATCAGTCAACTCTAACTGGCTCAGATTAAAATGAATAAGACTGAGGGAAATTTAAGAGCAACCTTTCTGGTTGGGGCAGGTAGATCAGGCACTACGCTTCTCTACAAGCTGCTATGCCTACATCCTGATATTGCTTATATCAGTAATTATGAGAACAGACTAAAATGGTTCCCGGATGGTCTTGCTGCAAGGCTGATAGCCAATAAGACTGGCTCAAAAATAAATACATGGTTTAATCAGGGTGGGAATGCCTACTTTACAAGGAGGCCCCTTGAAAAAAGGATTTTTCCGACACCACATGAAGGGGAATCTGTTTATGAATCATGTGGATTAACACTGCGACACAAACCTAACTACAAACCCAGCGATACAATAAAAAATCATCTTCGCCAACGGTTTGCCAAAATCCAAAATGGTGCCCACGCGCAGCTCTTTCTATCAAAACGTACAGCAAACAATCGCCGTATATCTCAGCTACACTCAGTATTCCCAGAAGCACAGTATATTCATCTCATACGTGACGGGCGTGAGGTCGCCCACTCCCTATCACTTGTGGAATGGTGGAATAACCATACTATCTGGTGGGACGGTAGAACCGCTATAGAGATGGAACTGGCAGGTGAGGAACGACTTTCAATTTGTGCAAAAAACTGGGCTTTTGAGATGCAAGAAATCAACAAACAACTTGCCCCTATAAACAGGAGGAACATACTTGATCTGCGATTTGAAAATCTACTCAATAATCCAATCAATACACTGGAGTCTGTGCTCCGTTTTCTTGGATTACCACTAACGCAGGAGTTTAATAATGCTATTAACTCACTCAAACTAAAGCAAGGCTCAGCAGCCTGGACCAAGCACTGGACATCAAATGACCTGGCATGCGTCATGCGGGAGCAAGAGCCTTTATTGAATGCGCTAGGCTACATAGATCAAGGATCTCAAAAGGCGCCATGAAACCAACATATATTGGAATTGGTGTACAAAAAAGTGCCTCCACATGGCTGCACAGAATATTAGCCGAGCACCCGGAAGTAGCTGTTCCAGAAAGAAAGGAAATAAACTTCTTTTCTTTTTACTTTGACCATGGTTACCAATGGTATGAAGCTCAATTTCCACACAGTGCGGCTCAATGCCAACTTGGCGAAATATCACCTTCATATTTTTGTGAGCAAGCAACACCTGAACGAATTTATCAGTACCTCCCACAGATAAAAATCCTACTCATTTTACGGGACCCAATACAACGTGCTCTTTCTAATCATCGTCATGAAATCAGGGTTGGCCATATAACTGGCTCTGATCTGAGCTTTGAAACAGGGCTACTCAACAACCCTATGTACATAGAACAGGGGCTCTATGCAACGCAACTAAAACGATGGCTAGAGTATTTCCCACTTGATCAGATTAAGATTGTATTAATGGAGGAGATCAAATCAGACCCATTAGCCGTCGCTAAAGATATGTATAAATTTCTGGGTGTAAATGAGGCATATCAGCCAATAGGCCTTAATCAGAAATTTAACCAAAGCTACGCTAACCGCTCGCATAGCTTAACCAGATTGAAAGATATTATTTACAACGCCACCCGCATACCCGGCCTTAGCTGGATCTGGAATCTTGGATCCAAGATGGGTTTAAAGATGCTCTATCGCAACATTAATACCTCACCAAGTAATGCAGTAATTCCAGAACCTACACAGCAAACGCTTGACATGCTGCGAGAGAGATTTGAGCCAGAAGTTCGGGAGCTTCAGGCAATCATAGGGAGGCCGCTGGATGCATGGCTGAAGTAATTGACAAGATCTCTGTGCGAACACGTCTGAGCCAAGCTTGGCCAGATAACAGGCGCACAGTAGCCACCTATGGCGCTGCCATTTTAGTCAGTTTATCGGCTGGTGTAATAAGCGCCACTGGAAAATTTGACCTTATGGCAATATTCATAGGCCTGATCGCTGGTGTTGCAGTCGCTTCATCACGGAAAGCTCTATTATGGTTTGTAATAATTGGTGGCTTAATTATTGTAGGCACAGCACAGCTCTATTTGCCTGGCTCAAAATATATACGCTATATCATCCCACTGGCCACATATGTATTGGTTTTTCATGGCGCTATGGATTATATAGGCAAAAAGACTTCATCTAATTCTAGTTCAATTCCCACCCCTATTCTGTGGGCGATCACTTTTATTGGCATAACAATAGTTTCAGCAATTATAAATATCAGCGATATCGGCGTCGTTGTTATGGGTATGAAAGGCTACTTTCAGATGTGGGCGTTGTTTTTTGGTCTTATATTTATAAAGTGGACACCGAAAACCATAAACTCCATACCCAAAGGGGTGTTACTCATTGCTTTTTTGCAAATACCATTTGTTTTACATCAGTATTTTGTACTAGCACCGCAGCGAGTTGGGATGATGTCTGGAATTGTAGCCGTCGATGTTGTTGCAGGAACATTTGGTGCATCAATCTATGGCGGCGGAGCCAATGCAGTTTTAGCTGCATTTATGATGATAGTTGTAGCTTGCATACTGGCACTATGGAAAAATGGTGTGCTATCAAACATCAAGACAGCAAGTATGTCGCTACTATTTCTAGCGCCAGTCTTTGTAAATGAAGCAAAAATATCTATCCTGTATTTGCCTATAATATTTACAGTCATCTTCTATAAGGAAATACTCAAAAAACCCATACGATTTTTGATTTCTGGCTTAGTGATGGTTGGGGTACTTGCAGCACTAATGACAGCTCTGACACTTTCACAGCAATCTGGAAAACATAAGACATGGGCAGATTTAATCAACTTTACGATTGAGCGACAGACAGCCAGTACAAGTGAGAGACAGGGTCAGTTTAGTGAATTGAGCCGTCTAACTGCCTTAACATTTTGGGGAAAAGAGCACCTTTCTGCAAACCCTGTATATGCCCTTATTGGTCATGGCCCAGGAGCTTCAAGGGTACAAGATGGCGGTCTGGATTTGGCCAGTACATTAGCAGAACAACGCTACAACGGTTTACAAATTGGATACACCGCTCTTTCTGCCTTACTTTGGGACACAGGAATACTGGGTTTAATTGCCGTGTTAGGGCTCTTCATTTCTGCCTTCCGCACTGCAAGTTGGCTAAGCCACTACTATCGTCATAAAGATATATTTAAGGCTAGCATTTTTGATGGTTTACGCGCAGGTATTGCAGTTTTACTGCTTAGCCTGGCTCACAAGGATTTTTTCGCCTTTCATTTCCCTTACCAGACACTTGTAATGCTCTTAATTGGATTTCTGGTTGTTTCACGATTCCAAATTTCACAAGGCTCAAATTAGTTTTTATTTGCCGTGACTAATCAACCCTACCGTATAGCAAGATTTCAAAAAGCCCTGGTACATTTTATCAGCGGGCGTGCCGTTCAGGCTTCAGCACGGGCAATACTAATACTGGTTCTTGTAAGGCTGCTTGATGTTGCCGATTACGGGGCCTATATGCTGATTATTGGTTTATCTGAGATGCTCCTTCTGGTTGCATCCTTAGGGATACTCCCTGTGGGCCAGCGCTACTTGCCACAAATGCTCACGACACTGCCTATAAAGAAACTTTATGCATTTGTAGCATCTCTGGCCGCATCACAAATTGCCATCTTGAGTCTCATAGCCATAGTTCTGGGCAAGTACTGGTCTGTTTTAACCCCCTATATAGGCTTTAGTGCAGAACAAACCACAGCCACATATATAGCTGTTTGGCTATTTCTGCTGATTCCGGCATTCCGCTTCTCGGTAGAGATGCTGGATGCCTTACTGGAACAGGGGAAAGCTCAAATTACCCGGGCACTAATGCCGACAGCGCGTGTTACTGGAATCGGTGTGCTATTGCTTACTGATTTAGATATTAACCTGACAAATATTTTTATTGTAGATATTTCTGTTACCGCATTTTGTCTGCTACTTGCTTATAGCTTTCTACACAATGCCTTGGGAAATCTGCATTCTTCAAAGGCTCGGGGAACGATACCCACACAAGAAATCTTACGTTTTGCCAGACATATGGCAATAGTTGGTCTGATGGGCGCCACATCATCACCTGGCGCCGTGAGACTGGCCCTGGCAAATGTACTTGGCGTTGTTGAAAGTGGCTTATTTGCATTCCTCCAGAGTTTACAACGACTAATAGGCCGCTATCTGCCTGGCACCTTACTGCGAGGACTGGTCCGGCCAGTTCTTGTTGCACGCACTCAAGATGCAGACGGTATAGCTATTCTAGAGTCTGGTTCCGGATTGCTTTTAAAAAGTAACCTAATCATTGTGGCAGCAGGCACTATCGTAATTGCTATAGCTGGCAACGAAACTATTGCATGGGTAAGCGGTGGAAAATTTCTTGATGCTGGTCTGACACTCTTACTGATGTTCATTGCACTGGCAGTAAGCTCACAGCGCATGGTTATAGAAATGGTAATGCAGATTACAGGACACACAGCCGCACTTCGGGCAACATCACTGATTTCACCAATAGCACTTCTTGCAGTCTGGCTATTTGCTGATCATGGGCTGAATATTGCTGTTGTAATAATGGCTTTTGCGGCAGCATTGGCAAACTGGATAGCCATAGCCATACTCATAAAATCCACCGGGGAATTTAAAATTGATTGGCGTGGCCAAATGGCCGTTTTACTCCCTGCAACACTCATCATTGCCGCCAGTTTTCCATTAACAACCACACTGAATCCATTTATTATTGCCATTCTGTCAATACCAATCTTTATTCTATTGATACGAATAACTAAACCATTTAAGAGCAGTGAAACAGCCATTATCGAGCGCAGCCTGGGACAGCGTGCTGCACGCCTGATAAAAGGGTTTTCTTCATCATGAGCAAATTAGGCAGATCTGTGCTCCACCTGATTAATGGAGAGTTCTATGCAGGTGCTGAACGAGTACAAGATCTGCTAGCCAAGCAGTTACCCACTATGGGCTATGAAGTAGGGTTTGCCTGTCTGAAGGACGGTATTTTTGCAGACAAGCTTGAGTCAAAAGATACAGCACTCTATCATTTCCCTATGCGCTCCAGACTTGATCTTAGTCTTACGTATAAATTAGCTCAACTGATTAAACAAAAGCACTACCAGCTTATTCATACTCATACGCCTCGAGCAGCACTGATTGGGCAACTGGTTTCACGGCTCACCTCCATACCCATGATTCATCATGTTCATAGCCCATCACAAAGAGATACCGAAGAAGGCTGGCGCAACCTGCGTAATAGTACGGTTGAGAAACTCAGCTTACAAAAAGCAAGCAAACTAATACCTGTATCAAAAAGTCTTCAGCAGTATCTACTTGACAAGGGTTATAAAGAAAACCGTATACATACAGTATGTAATGGTGTTCCACTCCAGAATAAAATTAGGAAACCATATATAGCGGGTGAAGAGCTGGTTATCGGAACGGTAGCCTTGTTCCGACCTCGTAAGGGTATAGAGGTACTTCTGCAAGCGCTCGCCAGGATGCAAAGAGCAGGCCATAAAGTAAAGTTGCATGCGGTGGGTCCGTTTGAAACACCCGAGTATCAGGATTCAATATTACAGCTGGTATCTGAACTTGGTCTTGAACAACAGGTAACCTGGACAGGGTTTACTTCAGATGTAATTAATGAATTCCAGCAGATGCATCTATTTGTTTTACCCAGTCTTTTTGGTGAAGGTATGCCCATGGTAGTCCTAGAGGCGATGGCTGCCGGTCTACCAGTCATCAGTACCCACGTTGAAGGGATACCGGAAGTAGTGAGAGACGGGCAGGAAGGCCTGCTCACTGAGCCTGGCAGCATCCCAGATCTGGTTGCTGCTCTGCTAAGGATTACCAATGGTGAGGCCAGCCCAACTGCCCTGGGCAATAACGGCCAGCAAAGGCAGCAGAAGGAATTTTCAGACATAGCTATGGCGAAGGGTGTAGCAGCAGTTTACCAGGAAGTACTGAACCCATGAAAGGTGCTTATAAAGAACCAGAGCCCATCTTTGTGGTAGGCATGAATGGCTCAGGAACGACCATGCTACTGGATAATCTTGGACGCCATCCTACTGTATATGGATTTCCAAAAGAAACCAGACTGATACCCTACCTTATTGCACAGCAAGAAAGTTTTGGCGATCTGCATCATGATGCTAATTTTCAAAAACTATGGCGCACAGTGCTCAGACTAAATGTGTTCCAACAAGTTAATAATAATACCGCCGTGCCACTACCAGAGAACTGGAAAGACTTCCCTCGGAATCTGGCTGCCGTGCTGGATGGCGTATTTAGCTATTTCTCTCAACAAGCTGGTAAACAACGCTGGTGTGAAAAGACGCCTCAGCATGTTCAACACATAAGGTCAATCGCCAGGTTATTTCCACACGCCAAATTCATACATATAATCCGTGATGGCCGTGACTGTGCCGCATCATTTAATCGCAGGTGGCACCGCACACCAGAACTGACCATATATCGCTGGAAAAATATTGTGAGAAATGGCTGTTCTCAGGGTTTACAACTGGGCAAAGAGCATTATATGGAAATCCACTATGAAGAATTGACCACAGATCCCAGTAATGGCCTCTCACAAGTCTGTAATTTTCTTGGTATCCCATTTGACCCTGCCGTACTGGAGTCAGCACAACCATATTTACAAACAGAAAATACAGAATCCCTGCAAATGGAAGCTGGCGGTCTGCAACCGAATTCCGGAAAATGGAAAAGTTACTTTAATACAAAAACAAGGAAAAGCCTGGAGAAAATATGTGGTAGCACTTTGGCACAACATGGCTACACCACAGATTATCCGGATTCTGATATAAACATTTCATGGCTCAATCGCCGTTACTGGAACACCAAGGATGTTCTTGTACAATATTTTCGTGAGATCATACTGAAACTGGGCGGCAAGATAGACAGACCATGGCGTGTAATACTCTCCAAGCCCTTTACAGCTTTCAGACAACGCAGGCAAAACAAGTACTAATGCTAAAACCGTGCCCTTGGTTGTATACAAATCATTATGACGAAGCCCTCACCACTTAAAGTCTCTGTAATCATTAAGGCTCTGAATGAAGAGTCCAAAATTGCCGTTGCTATCAGCTCTGCACTGGCAGCTGTAAAACAAGTTGGTGGTGAAGTCATACTCTCAGACAGCTATTCAACTGATAGAACAATTGAAATAGCACGTGAATACCCCATAACAATTGTGCAATTAAAAAACCCCAATGAGCGCCGTTGTGGCATTGGCCCACAATTAGGCTATCAGGTTGCAACAGGTGACTTTATCTACATCCTCGATGGTGATATGGAGCTGGACCCTGATTTCCTGCCCGCCGCTCTTACGGCCATGGAGCAACAACCGCAGTTGGCAGGTGTAGCCGGGCTTATAGAGGAACAAAGTGAAGCCAGTTATCAATTTCGTGGTCGGAAAAGAAGAAAAAGTGAACGCATTGCAGGTACACCCCAATGGCTCGATATGGGTGGTCTTTACAGAAGGTCAGCATTACATGAAGTTGGCTATTTTTCTGATCGGAATCTGCATGCTTATGAGGAAATGGACCTGGGTTTACGCCTTACTCATGCTGGTTGGACACTACAACGCTTACCCGTACGCAGTGTGCTCCACTATGGTTATGAAACTGGCAACTGGTCATTATTGACTAAACGCTGGAAAAGCAGGTATCTGGATGGTGCTGGAGAATTACTACGAGCCGCACTTGGAAAGCCCTACTTACGTGATGTGGCTATTTCACAAAAGCATTTATTTATTGGTCTGGCCATCTGGGCAGGCTTAATCATAGGGGTGCTTCTGCTGCCTGCAATACCATGGCTACTAACAACTACTGTAGTGGTGACAATAGGCCTGATAGCCATCCGTGCACAACGTATTGGTAGTCTTACTGACGCCTTATTTGGCCAGGTGGTGTGGCAGGTTACTTCACTTGCCATGCTTCGTGGCTTGCTTAATAAACCAGTTGACCCACATATGCCAATTGAACAAAACACTCTGGCTTTAGGTGCAGAACAGCATACTCTGGATGAATAAACGCCCCCGGATGCTGCAATAAATCAAATACACGGTCCACCGTATTCAGCTGGGCGGCATATAGAGCTTATATTCACCACCCTGACACATGACAAGGCTTCAAAAACACTGTTTATGGATTGCACATAGGTAAATCTGAAAGATTGAAAGCCGACGGTGCAGGCTCTTGACCTGCACCAACGAAGACAGATGCGCCAGTAGGGGCATTCAAACTGAAACTAATAGTAGCGCTACAAGGCATTGTAAACTCAAAGCCATCGTACCAGGGATTTGCCAGCCTCAGAGTGAAGTCAATTCTGTTTGATGGACTATTACTGAATATATCAGCAGACTCAAGGCTGTCCGGACTGAGGTCCTGAAATGGCTCACTGGCATCCAATGAGCCCGTGTAACTAACATATCCACCAGCAGATAATGCCTTCACATGCCAGCGATCAGCGTCACAGTCTTTCCATAAAAACACCCCACCATCAACACTACTATTAATGGCAGGTGCCCCACAGTCTCCTGATGGAGGTGGTGGCGGAGTTGAGGCGCAGGCCTCCAATGTAGTCATATTAAAAGGCACTGATGTCTCAACTTTTCCAGTTCCCAGCAGTAACTTTGTACCAGGGGGCATAGTCGTCAAATCAAAACAGGCATCAGTTCCAGGAGGTAATGTAAAGTCAAAACCATCCTGCCCAGCTCTTAACATTTGCAGCAAATAGCTGGCCTTGGTTGGGTCAGTAGTATCAAGAACATCAGCCCCTTCAAAACTGAAAGGGGTTAAATTAGTGAAGCCTAAATCAGAAGTAACGTTACCAGCATACGCTACTATAGAAGTGCTGCCCCCGGCTGTTGCACGCATATGCCAATTGCCTAAACCATTACAGTCCTTCCAAACAAAAACAGCCTTTTCTGACCCAGCACTATAAGAAGGCTGGTGACATTCATCACCCAACTGGCCTCCACCTCCATCCAAAATTATTTCTTCAATGCCCTCATTCTCTGTAACCCGATATAAGGAACCAGCAATTACGTTATTGTGATATTCCGTTATTCCACTTGGCCATTGTATTTCCAAATCTACCAATGTGTTATCGGCTAAGCCAAAATGAATTCGCTGATGATCCTGTGCCCAGCGGTGGTAGCCACCATCTTGCTCACGAAGCTGGGTTTTGCCTCCTGCCGTTGCATACACCTTTGCACCAATCGCATCACGGTTAGAAATTGTTCCCACAAGGTCCAGTTCAACCCACTGTCTCGGGTCACCAATATTGTGGAACATCTGATCAGGCCCGCCATTTCTGAAATGTGGCCACATATTCAATCCATTGGTTACAAACAAATCAAGCAATCCATCTACATCATAATCTGCTGAAACCACACCTTCCCCAGTACCATTTTGATGCGTTACTGCTATACCTGTAACGCTATTAGCCCCGCCCTCATTTGGGGCCAATGTAAAATTACCTAAACCATCATTTACATACATACGATTCTGGATATTCTGTACACCGCCACGACACACCAGATACATATCTACATCCATATCATTATCAAAATCACCGGCTGTCCCACCAACACACGATATTTTTTCATCAAGTCCACTACCGTTTGTAATGTCCTGCAGGCCAGTAGAAGTATTGGATAACAATACAGGTTGAACTGGCTTGTCCATCGAAGTAAGGCCTTGCGTTATAAGGTTGCTTACTGATGAGGTACTTTCAATTTCAAAATAAGCCGTCATCCACTGAGCTGAATAGGCGTTGAAATGCCAGGTTTGTGTACTCTGGTCATATCCAATATAGATTTCAGCATAAGACTTGGGCTGATATGCCCTTACACCAGCCACACTGGGGTCTGCTGGATCCAATGTAAACGTCTCCGATGCCGGATGCCCACCATTCTCACCTATCCAGATATTTGTAAACTGATTAAAGGTTTTGTTCCAGTCAATATTAACGCTAAGCACTCCCGCTGATTGAAAACTAAAGCTACGGTCTTTACTCACAAACATTGCTTCAATTGAATTACCGTCGAAGACTTTAACTTCAGATGGACGTAATGCTCCCCTGAGCAAAACCATATCAGTACGCAGGTTGCCATCAAAATCTGCCGTAATAATTTCATTTACATTAGATATTGAAGGAAGTGATGAAGTAACTTTCTGCAAAGGTGAAGTAGAAATATCATAAGCAACTTGTGCAAATGGACCACCCTTATGTACACAGATAATGTCCAGATGCCCATCAGCATCCAGATCAATAAGGTTAGCAAACTGATTTTCTTTACACTGTAGAGTAGACCAGGGTAATTTATAGAAGCTTCCTGATGCCTGCTTCATCAAAGGTGCAGGGTAAAACGACATGATGGCAGTC
>JAAERX010000164.1 GCA_024229935.1 Gammaproteobacteria bacterium
AATGGCAATAAGCATTAATAGATATGTTGACGTTACAAGCGGAGTGGGCGGTGCTGCTCAAGTCGCTGGACGTGAACTCATGGGGCGGATCTTCACGGGTGCGGCAGAAATTACAGATGGTGAGTTATTAACATTCACAAGCGCAAGCGCGGTCGGTGATAAATTCGGCACTGATTCGGAAGAGTACAAGCGAGCTGTATTCTATTTTGGATTCATTACTAAACAGATTTCATCGCCTAAAACTCTAGGCTTTTACGGTGTTGATTCCACTGACGCGGCTAGCATTGTTGCTAGTTTTGCTGCCTCGGTTGATTCAAATAATAACTTCGGTTCATTCTGCTATACGGATGATTTAATAGACGCTATAGCACTGGCTAATATTGTAGAAATCGCAGCAGCAAACAAAGCATATAATAATATGTTCCAGTTTTGCACTGCGTTTACATCTACAACTATCACAGCAGCCTGCACAGCTCTTGCAGATTATGCAGGGACAAGTGTTACATTAAGCATTGCTGATAATGACTTTTATCCAGAAATGCAGCCTATGTGCATTCTTGCGGGTACTAATTTTGATGCAGCAGGCGCGGCTCAGAATTACATGTTCACAGATTCGGTGATTCCCGCTACTGTATTTGATGACACCACGGCTGACGCAATGGACGCTATCAATGCAAACTACATGGGGAAGACTCAAACAGGCGGCAAAGGTATTAAATTTTACCAGCGCGGCTATCTAATGGGCTTGGCTACTGATGCGCGTGACATGGGCGTTTATGCTAACGAACAGTGGTTTAAGGACTCAGTATCGACAGCATTAATGAATATGCTATTAGCCGCCGTATCTGTTGAGGCAAATGCCTCTGGTGTTGCTACAGTAGTAGCGGCCATTAATCCATCTATTGAGCTAGCCAAGATTAACGGCACGATTAGTCAAGGCAAGGCGCTGACAGCGACTCAGCAGGTATTCATTACTAGCATATCAGGTGATGAGCGAGCACACTTCCAGGTAGCTAATCAAGGTTATTGGCTGGGCGCTATAATCGTATCAGAAGTGGCGGAAAGCGGCGCGACTGAATACACAATCAAATACACCTTAATCTATTCTAAGAATGATTCAATTCGTAAGGTTGAAGGTTCTCAGATACTAATCTGATAGGAGAATACTATGAGCAATATTAGTGCATTAGGCACACAGGTCAAAGTAATAGCTAGCAAGTCATTCCCGATCGGGTTTGACGTTGCTGACTATGCTGATGATGTTGACGGTCTTGTATTTGACGCGCAAGACATTGCCAATACTGCAATGACACTTAACGGTAATTTGCTGGTTTGGAACAAAGCCACGCCTATTCCTATCTCAATCAGCGTGGTGCCTGGCGGTTCTGACGACCAAAATCTAGGCGTTATTTTTGAGAATAACCGCGTAGCAGTTGGCAAAATGTCTGTTAAGGATTTGATAACATTTGTTATTCCTTTTCCTGATGGGCGTATCGTTACTGTATCAGGCGGGACAATGATTAGCGGGCAGTCTGCTAGCTCGGTTTCATCGGATGGCCGTTTCAAAACAAAGACTTATACATTCCAGTTTGAGTCTAAAGTAAGTACATAGCAAAAATGGTGAAATCGCGGTAAAATGCGGTTTCACCAATAAGCAAGGAATAAAAAATGTCTGCTTCTATGCTGGTAAACCCTACAGAAGTTTCAATCACAGGCGATGATGGAATCTCAAGAAAATTCTTAATTGGCACAATCCCATACTTTAACGGTGGTCGAGAAGTCGGCACACAGTTTTTAATTACTGCCACTCCAAAAGTCGGTAATTATGATGAAAATCAAAAGCTTGCAGAAATCATGCTAGCCCATACGGCGGCGATTGCTGAGGATGGCCGAGAGGTTGTTTTAAATACTCGTGATGCGGTGGCTAACTTTGTCCCTGATTTTAAAACAGGTATTGAGCTTGAGGCGGCAATGCTCGAAAAGGTAAAAGGTTTTTTCGTACCTTCGTCTATCCAAAAATACCTAGAGGAATGGAAGCGGAATTTACCCCTGCTACTGTCCAAAGCTTTGACGGCATTGCAAGCTGTATCATCGGGGAACGACTCGCAACCCTCCGAGAACTCAAAGAATACTACTCGTTCGAAGAAGTGATGAACATGTGGGAAACTATTGTAGTTACTCGCATTAATCAATATAAAGCAATGAAAGAGGCCACTAGAGAATAATGTCAGTTTTAGAAACCTTTGGCCTATTGTTTGATACTAACGCGAACAAGGCCGCAAAAGATGTTAAGGGCTTAGATTCAGAACTGAATAACTATGACAGGTCAGCGGGCAAGGCTGCTGCTGCTGGTGATGAGGTTACCGATTCTTTTGCTGGTATGGCTAAAAAGGCTATACCTGCTGCTGCTGGTATTTTCTCAGTATTAAAGCTTCTTAAATCAATGGGGCAGGCTGTCAGCGACTCAGGAAAATTGGAGTTTCAGGCATTCAATGCAATGGCACCGGTCGAGGGCTTGGACGCTCTTGGCCGCGCCACTGAGAAGGTGGGCGGCTCTCGTGAAGCTGCGATCGCTAGCGCCTCTGCTATTCAAGATGATATTAATATGATGGCGGCAGGAATCAAGGATGTAGGCGAAAAATATGCCATCTTTGGTATTCAGCTTGACACGATAAACGGCAAGAAGCGGGACAGTTTTGACGTATTGGCAGAGATAGCCAAGAAAATGGAGGGGGTAAACAAGGAAGCAGCTATGGGAATGGGCAAGGCGCTTGGTCTTGATCCTGGCACAATACGTTTATTAATGCAGGGCGAAGCCGCCTACCTCAAGATGATTGAGGCACAAAAGCAGTTAGGCGTTGCGACTAAAGAAGACGCGGAGGCATCGAGAGAGCTTCTAAAAGCGTGGTCAGATGTCGGTGACGTGATAGACGAGATAATACGCGACATGTCCACGGCTAGTACTCCTACGCTAACAAAAGGGCTTGAAAAATTAAAAGCGCTGCTGATTGATATAAATGAATTAGGCGGTGAAGTTAGGGAGATATTATCACCCGTCTTTGACATGAGCATGGATGATGCGCTAAAGGCTTCGGGCGCGTCTGACGCGGCTGAGTTTATAAGTAATGCAGCTTCGGGCGTAGTCAATGTAGTATCTAACTATTTTGGCGGCAGTGGCGAAACTAATCCAAATGGAGCTATGGCAGGCGATGACATAAGCAAGTATACAGCAGCGCAGCAAAGCCCGTTTAATCAGCCGGTAAACCAAAGCACAAGCAGCAAGAGTGTTAGCGTTCAGAATGATATATCAATCAGAATAGACGCGGGTTCTAATGCAGACCCAAAGGCCATTGCTGACGAAGTGGAAAAAAAGGTAAAGTCAATGCAAGTTGACTCTATAACCACAAATTTCAACGATGGAATAGCTAAATAATGGCTACTTATTTCAACACTGAATTATTCGACCCAAGGTATTTAATACAAATACCATTCGGCCAAGACGAAAACCTTGTTTATGTTACGGAGCCAATAGGCGCAGCTCAAAGCGCTTGGGACTCAGCAACAGATCAGTTGGCGGCTTTAAACCCATTTAGCAGCGACCTTGTGACGATTGCTAATGTTGAGGATAAAAGCTATGAGATAGCCTTCCCTGGTGCTGAGATAATTGTCTCAGAAGTTAGCCCTAGTTCTAAATTAATGGAGCACCCAAGCGAAACAAGCGAAGTCAGAGTAGATCATAAGGTTGATATGCCTACAGACTTTAGACTTGAAATAATCGCTCAGGCTGACGTATACCGCGAGGTGTGGGCATCTATTGAAGCTCATAGAGTGCAGGGAACAAACCTTACGTTGCAAACCAAGGTTAATACTTGGCCTAACTTAATTATCAGCGATATGCCGCACACTGAAAGCGCTGAAAAATTCAATACATTCTCAATGGTAGTACAAATGAGGCAGTCAATAATTGTTAGCACTAACGAGGCGTATGCACCAATCGATGCTAGTGATGATGCCTCTAATAATCGCGGCGTACTTGGCGGGACGGTGGTTTAATGGCTATTCAATACACACTTGCAAAAGTTGCTAATCAGACGTTTACCGTAAATATTGGCTCTGTTCGCTATGATATTGAACTAAAGAATATCGGCCAATTTATGGAAGCGACAATCAAGAGAAATAGTATCCCTGTTGTTAGCGGCTTTCGCGTGGTTACTGGACAGGTTCTAATGCCTTATAGCAACTTCGGAGGAAACTTTATATTCATCAGCGACAATGACGACATAGTTACATTTAACCAGCTTGGCGTGTCTCAGTTCTTTAGATGGCTGGATGACGAAGAGTTAGCAGCATTATGACGGCTACAGAGCTAGACCCTCGCGTTTTAAGTATGAGCATTGAAATTGATGGAGTCATTCGCACTTATGAAAATCTATCTATATCCGTAAAAATGGAAAAGTGGATTACTACCGCGCCACTCGTTGCCTATATTGAAATAACAAACTTAAAAAACGAAGTGGCATCAGCAATCATTACTGAGGGTACGCCGTTTAATCAAAATCGAACCCCAAAAACGATAACCATCAAGGCTGGAAGACTGAAGGGCGGAAGTTCTGATATATTCATCGGGAACATATTTAGGGCAAGTTCCAGCCAGCCGCCTGACAGAGTTTTAACAATAGAATCAAGGGCTTATTTTTTCGAGGGCGCGAAAGCAGCAACGGAAATGACACCGGGCATGAACAAGCTTTCTGCTATTTGCCAGCATGCAGCGGATGATCTAGGTTTAGATTTAAACTTTTCAGCAACAGATAAAAACATCAGGTCGTATACATTCAGCGGCGGCGCTCAACAGCAGTTAAAATACGTTGCCTCGCTTGCTGACATTGACGTATTTTCAGATCTTGACACTTTGATTGTGACAGATAAAGGCAAGGGGACTGGGGCAGTTACGCGCACACTAACATCAAGTGATTTTGTCGGGATGCCTTTGGTATCCGAACGCGGCGCGGTTGTTAAATATCTATTCGATAGTAAAACAAACATCGGCGACCTGTTCGAGATAGACACTAATAGCCCTTATTCGATCTCAGCAAATGGCACTTATCGGGCATTTAGAATAGAATATGATCTGACGACAAGAGCAAATCAGTTCTATATAACTGTTCACGGCTCACGAGCTTTACAGGGAGGCACACTTTGACAGCTACAAGTAGTATTCCAGCGGGACTAGAAGCAGACAGCGGCGCGGCCTTTGCTTGGGCAATTAAGAAGGCATTACAGCAAACCGATGATATGCTGCCTGTAGAAGTACTGGCGCATGATAGAGCCGCTGGTACAGTAACGGTTAAGCACTATATAACCATCGTTCTAACTGATGGCACTCAAACTACCCGACCCAATGAGATTGAAGTACCTGTAATTACTATGGGCGGTGGTGGCTTTATGATGAGCTTTGATCTACCTGTTGGCAGTACTGGATTTATCAAAGCGCTTGACAGAGATTGGGCTTTATTCCTACAGAGTTATGAGGAGTCGCCGCCAGATACGGCTAGATTTCATTCATTCTCTAGCGGCGTATTTATTCCCAGCGTTATGCAGGGATGGACTATTGCAGAAGAAGACAAAGCAGCAATGGTAATTCAATCGCTAGACGGAACAATAAAAGTAAGTCTGAGCGATGATACTGTAAAAATTAAGCATCCTAAGCAAATAGACTTATCGGCACCTAAGATAATGATGAACGGTGTTGACTACTTTGCTCACTGGCATGGATATATTGACAGCAAGGGCGCAGCGGCTACTCCTACAGCTTCGCAAACAGTTGAACCTGACACACCGGCGATTCCATAATGAAGACATACAAAACAGACGAGAACGGCGACCCAATTGTAAAAAATGGGTACTTCGTTATAATTGAAGGGATTGAAGCTGTTATGCAATCATGCGAGCAGGCAGCTAAAACACTAAAGGGTGAAATGGTTTATTTCACTGGTGGCGGTGTCGATTATCAAAATACAGTATGGTCAAGACTGAATCCATCTCAGTTTGAAGCAAGCTTTAAAGCTCAAATAATGAAAGTAGACGGCGTTTTAAGTGTGCCAGCTTTCGACATGACCCAAAAGGGCGACTTAATGCGATATTTCGCAGACATTAAAACAACATTCGGGACGGGTTCAATCAATGGCACTATATGATTTAATTGTTGAAAGTGGCGTTATTGTCCCTGACACGTCCGACATACTAGCCGAAACTGAGCAGGTATATAAAACGGCATACGGCGAAGACTTCGTAACCACTCCAACATCGGCGCAAGGCCAAATAGTCACGGCTATGGCAATGGTAAAATCTGAGGTTGCAAAAAACAGCGCTGGGTTATTAAACCTTATTAACCCAAATATGGCGGGCGGTGTTGCTCTCGATTCAATTTGGGCGCTCACTGGCGGCAAGCGTGTGCCTCTTGAATATTCAACAGCAATTATTAGCTGTACTGGTGTTGCTGGAACTCCGATATTAAAAGACTCGGAGGTAGAGGACGATCAAGGCAACATATACAAGACCACACAGCAAGTAACGCTAGTCGAGTCGGCTGCGTCATTAGTTTGGGTTAAAGCTGTAGAGCCTGGTCCGATTCAATCAGCAGCAAACACGATAACAAAAATCAAGACCAAAATTCTTGGCTGGGATACTGCAACCAATCCAGATGCGGCTATTCCTGGATCTTTTGAGCAGTCAGACCCTTCAGCACGAACAGAAAGAAATCAGACTTTAGCGCTCCAGTCAGTTAAAACAATGGAGGCTATATTCTCGCGTGTTCGTGCTGTTGCTGGTGTCAATTCATTATCTGCAAGACAGAATTTTGAGCCGACAGAGCAGGTTATTGAAGGAATTACGATAGCGGCTAACTCGGTTTGGACTTG
>JAAERX010000165.1 GCA_024229935.1 Gammaproteobacteria bacterium
CAATTCTCATGCATTGAAAACAACAATCCCTGAAGCACAATACATTTCAGCGTTAATTGACGATCTTGATACCGATCTTGCGCGTTATGATATGCAAAATGAATCACGTAAGCTGCACTCTATTTTTATTGGTGGTGGTACGCCAAGCTTAATTACCGCTCCTGAGATTAAGCGTTTATTGACCGAAGTTGAAAAACGCTTACCTTTTGCTAATGACATTGAAATCACAATGGAAGCGAACCCTGGAACCGTAGAAGCAGGTCGTTTTATTGAATACCGTGAAGCAGGCGTTAATCGCATCTCCATTGGTGTACAAAGTTTTCAGCAAGAGAAGTTAGAAAAACTGGGACGTATTCACGGTAAAGATGAAGCCATTCGCGCTGCTCGCCTTGCTCATGAAGCCGGATTAAACAGCTTCAATCTTGATTTAATGCATGGCCTACCGAACCAAAGTATTGATGATGCGTTATCTGATTTAAAACAAGCGATTGAGCTTAATCCGCCACATTTATCTTGGTATCAGTTAACTATCGAGCCCAATACGGTGTTTTATTATAAACCACCAACGTTGCCAGATGATGATGATTTATGGGACATTTTTGAACAAGGCCACCAAATTCTTGCTGACGCCGGTTATGTTCAATATGAGATTTCAGGCTACAGTAAAGTCGGTTATCAGTGCCGCCATAACTTAAATTATTGGCGTTTTGGTGACTACTTAGGGGTTGGGTGTGGGGCTCATGGCAAGCTGAGTTTTGCTGATGGTCGCATTGTCCGCACCACAAAAATAAAGCACCCACGCGGCTTCTTAGATTTAACGAAACCTTACTTAATTGACGAACAAGAGGTTGCGGATCACGATAGACCTTTTGAGTTTTTCATGAACCGTTTTCGCCTGTTAGAAGCATGTCCTAAACAAGA
>JAAERX010000166.1 GCA_024229935.1 Gammaproteobacteria bacterium
AAAGTCATTAATTCCATCTCTGTCTGTATTTTTATGAAGCGGGTCTGTTCCGTAGGTATTAACCTCGAGGCCATCTTTTAACCAATCGTCATCACTATCATCTTTGTTGGGATCGGTTCCCAACAAAGCTTCCTGTGCATCAGTAAGACCATCCCCGTCAGTGTCCAGGTTTCCTGAATTATCATCAGCCCCATTGAGCGGGTCTGTTCCGTTGATTAGTTCATCACCGTCATTTATACCGCCACCATCACTGTCACTGTTATTGGCATTAGTCCCCAGTAATGTTTCCAGTACATCGGCCAGCCCGTCACTATCTGTATCCAGAGTTGCATCATCTGCAGGATCTGCAGGATTGAAAGTAGCCTGACCTGAGTTGGGGGACAGTACTGTTTCTATATAGTCAGGAATACCACCGCCATCACTGTCTAGCATATCGGTATAAAGATTAGGGTTCGTGCCGTCAATAACTTCTACGGCATCAGGGACTCCATTACTATCGGTATCTTTATAATCTAATGGGTCTGCTGGATTTGTTCCATCAGTTGCTTCTTCAGTATTGTCAACGAGATCACCATCATCATCAACAATGCCATTTGCTGAGATGATCAGCTGAATGGAGTCTCCCTGGGTAATCTTGTACATACCGTTGGCATCAACATCTGTGTATTCATCAATATCACCATTTGGCCATTCAACTGAAATATCGGCAAGTGTGTTACTGGCCAGACCTACATGAATACGCTTATGGTTTTGTGACCAACGATGGTATTTGCCATTCTGTTCACGGTATTGTGTGATACCGCCTGCAGTGATCAGGATTTTTGACCCTATCCCATCCCGGTTTGAGGTTGTGCCTTCCAGATCAATCTCTAGCCAGTTATTACTATTACCAAGGTTATGAAACAGTTGCTTGGGCCCGCCGTATTCAACCGGTCGCATGTTATTGCCATTGGTGACAAAAATATCTAGAAACCCATCAATATCATAGTCAGCAATAATTACGCTTTCACTGGTACCTGCACCATCGCCATAAGCAGCACCTATAAGGCCAGCGGCACCACCAGCATTTGCCAGGGCGGTAAACGTACCGTCACCCTGATTTTCATAAAGTATATTTGCTATATTTTCTGGCCCACCTGTACAGGCCAGAAAAATATCCTGATCCATATCATTATCAAGGTCACCGGCAACCGCACTTACGCAAAGAATTTTGTCATTGAGTCCTCGAGCAGTGGTTTCATCAGAGAAACCACTAGGATTATTTATCAATAGTTTTGGGGCGCTTGGTTTGTCAGCATTGGTGGCACCCTCAAAAACAACATCAGTAATAGGCTGGTCTGAATCAACTGCTACAAAAGCATACCTATATTCCTCACCATTTTGCCGAATCTGCCAGACACCTTCATTGGTGTCATAGCCTATATTTATGCCCAAGGAGTTAGTTTTTATTCCCCAGTTTGCAGAATCATTTGGGTCAAGGCTGAATTCAAGGTCAGATGGGCTGTAGCCTCCTGCACCAATATCTATATATTTTGGATCTCCATTGTCTGGGTCACCAGCACGCAGATCAGCCATTACCGTAAGAATTCCGGCTGTCCTAAAATAGGTGCTCTTTACATTTCCACTTGCAGTAATTAATTGAGTTTCTATTCTGTAGCTATCAACCTGCACAGCACCTGATGGGCGTGATGAGGCAATAACCTCAAATATATCCGGACGAAGATCACCATTAAAATCTGCTGTTATTGCATCATTGACCCGGTTTGTTTGCGGGAAATCTGATGTCACATCGGATACTACTCCGGAGGCAAAACCATAAATATTCTCTGGGTAAACCCCATTACGTGGGGCACATATTAGTTCCAGGCCGATACCTGCATCAATATTAGCTATATGTGCAAAGGAGGCGTCATCATTGCAATCCACACTTGTATACCATGTGCGACTGTAACCAAAGGTGCCATTATTCTGACGTGGGTAAAATCGGGGATTGCCTAATGCTGCTGCCATTACATCCAGAAGGCCATCACCTGTGTAGTCAAGAAATAGTGACATACGTCCACCATCATGGCCGAATCGATCGACTTCCCATTCAGCTGATCGGTCAGTTAGCAGGCCGCCGTCGTTAATAAGTAATATGTCATCATCACTACTTATTGTTATATACAGATCATCATCACCATCATTATCTATATCGCCCCAAATGGCACCATGCGTGTCTACATCAGAGCGTCCACCGGTCCAGCCTGGTGTTTCTGACAGGTCTACCTCATTAGAAACATCTGTGAAAGTGCCATCAAGGTTATTTCTAAAGAGCGTTGAGCGAGTTCGGTGGTTGGTTGAAAATACATCAGGATAGTAGTCACCATTAATATCACCCCATGCTGCGCCCCATGTTTCGGAGCCTGTCCCTGAAAAGCCAGCATCTTGACTGACATCCTCGAATGTTATCTGCGCAATTGTGCTGTTGGCTGCAAAGACCAAAAGAATGCCTGGCAGTGCATTTTTCAGACTAAAGGTAAATGAGGGTATTTTCAGGGTTTTACTGAGCATCATTGGTCCACCAATGTATGACTTATTATTTTACTTGCGCTTCTTGCGTTGGGTAGTTTTAAAAATTGTTATTTTTCGGTGCCAGAAAGCAATACCCAACATGGTTCATTCTAATTCGTCAGGCACATGGATAACAGCAGTTTATAAATAAAATATGATGCAATGCAACCAAGAAATGCATGGTTTTGGGCAAGCCTTTAACATGGATCAAGTGTGTATGGGTCAAATGGCCCCATAATAGGGATACGGGCTGGTCCCACCCATGCTAACGCATTACTTGGGGTATTAATGCTAATGCAGATATCTGCGCCATTGGGATAGGCAAAATCAAATCCATCGTACCAGGGGGCTATTATTTTTAACGTATAGAAAATTGCAGAAGGGTCGCTGCTGATATCAAACAAATCCCCTGGTTCCAAATTGACTGGGACCGTGTTGGTAATAGGTTGGCTGCCAGACACTGAACCTGAGTACGCTGTGTAGCCGTTACCAGCGACAGCACGTATAGACCAATTTCCTGATGTGCAGTCTTGCCATACAAATACACCATGATCTATTGCAGGATTGTAGTTGGGGGTTCCACAGATCAATGTATCATTATCAAGAATGGTGGCGAGCCCGGTAGAGTCGGCAAAGCTTGCATTGGTAGGATTACTCAGGACAAGTTTAAAGTTTTCATTATCCTCAGGCTCACTATCATCAATAATTAATACAGTTACTGGTTGACTAATTTCCCCAGGATTAAATAATAATGTTCCTGTAGTTGTCAGGTAATCAGTATTTGTAACTGCAGTTCCGTCCAGAGTAGAGAAATCAACAGTTATTGCATCATCACTGGTAGGAGTCAGCGTTACGCTAAATGAAGTGCCGCCAGTATTTTCCTGAATGCTAATATCATTAATAGATAATTTTGGTAAAGTTGTAACTGGCCCACAAGGATGCAGTGTGTTTGGGTTAAACGATGCGCCTGCAGGGATGCGCGCTGAGCCTACCAATACAGAAGTGTCTGATGGTGTGTCTACATTGAAACAAATATTTGCACTATTTAGAAAGCTAAAACTAAAGCCATCTTCGTAGGGTGGGCTTATCCGCAAGTCATAAATGATAGTACTTGGGTCGGTTGAATTATCAAAAATATCACTTGACTCATGGCTGTATGGAACAACGTTATTAAAGTTCTGGTCAGTAATTACTGTACCCCGGTAACGGGTATAACCACCACCTGCAGTCAGGCGAACATGCCAGATATTGGTCGTGCAATTTTTCCACAGGAATATGGTGCCTTCAGAGCCGGGGTCATATACAGGTGCATCACATACAGACATCTCATTATCAATAACAGTTCCTGTAGCATTTGGATCGCTTAACTCGGCATTAACCGGATTACTTAGTGTTAGAAGAAAAATTTCATTTCCTTCTTGATCAGTGTCATCAATAATTGCAACAGGAATTTGTTTGCTGGTTTCACCTGCACTAAAAAAAAGTACTCCGCTTGTAGCTTGATAATCAGATCCGGCAGTGGCTGATCCATCAGATGTCATATAATTTACCGAGACTTCATAGCTGCTTGGTGGCGAGAGAGTGACAGTAAAATTGGTGCTTCCTGTAGCTTCATCGACTGAATTATCAGCTATAAACAGATTAGGTGGTGAAGAGTTGCTTGTTGGCACTGTACGGGTTGACTGATTTACCGCATAGTCATAACTGTTCAGCATTGCAGTAATTCGTGCGGCATGTTGTGAGTTATTTATAAGATTATTTTGCTGTGCTAAATCATTAGCAAGGTTGTAGAGTTCAATTGGGTTGTCATCTGGATCCATTACCAGTTCCCAGTCGTCAACACGTATGCCGCGATAACTATTGTGCTCTCCCCAGTGAGCGGCTTGTATTATGAGTTCATTCCGAACTGGGTTATTTTCCGGTTGCTGCCCAAGGAGGATGGGCATTATATTAGCGCTATCCAGTGCCTGGTCTTCAGGAGTGTTCTGATTAGTCAGGTCATACATGGCAGCTACCCAATCCTGAGCACTGATCATTTGCTGGCTGACGGACCCGGGTGCAATCAGAGAGCCTGCGGGAGTTCCGTCACCCCACTTTGCGATGAAGGGCACCCCGTGTCCGCCGGCATAAATTAGTGTTTTTCGACCCCTTAACCCATTGACACTGTCATGGCCAGCAACTTTGTGTGTCCATGAAGCATTACCGCCGTTATCACTCGTAAATATAATCAGTGTATTTTCAGCTATTCCTCTGCTTTCCAATGCATCAATAATCTGGCCGACCTGAAGATCCAGCTCATAGATCATGTCGGCTTTTGCATCAATACCGCTAACTCCCTGAACAGGTTGTCCAGCCAATGTAGCGGGCGGAGTATTAGGCTCATGGATTGCCTGTGTTGAGTAGTACAACAAAAATGGTTTGCTGGTGCCGTACTGATTGTTGTGTGAGTCAATAAATTCGACAGCTTTTTGTGTAAGTGTTGGCCCGACTAGGCTGCTATCCCAGTTGGCATCTCCGAAGCCTGCTCTTTGTATAACCCCACCACCCATAGGGCCTATATCCAATGCGACAATGCCGGGTTCATTTTGATTTATTGGAATGTAGGTTTCATTTTCAAAATATGCATAGAGGCTGGCCTGAATGCCATTAGTGGTGACCCATGAATAATCAAAGCCATGATCTGTGGGGCCGTTTCTAAACTGTCTGGTAAAATCTATCTGAGTTGCATCACTGCCACGATAGATTGAATTAGAATTCTTGGCGTAGAAGTCTCCGCCCAGATGCATCTTCCCGATAAATGCTGTGGCATAGTTTGCGGCTCGCAGAATGTCAGCAACAGTTTGCTGCCCGGATAAAAAATTTGATTTGTGGGTGAACCGCCAAACTCCCCAGCGATCTCTGCCCCGGTACGGATAATTACCTGTTAATAATGAATAACGGGATGGTGCGCAAACGGATGATGGTGTATGTGCATCCGTAAATATCATGCCCTCTTGAGCAAGTCTGTCAATATTGGGTGTTGGAATTGTAGATGTTGTAGTTTTGTAGGGGCCTACATCACCGTAACCTAAATCGTCAGCAAGTATGAAAACAACATTTGGTGGCCCATCCCCTGCAGCGGCCTCAACCCTTGTCAGCGGAACAAGCAGTAATCCCATTTGCAGGATTAAAAGAAAATATAGACTGCAAGCTCTAAACGACATTGTGTTCCTCATGAAGTTTTTGTATCTCTTTAAGCGAGCACCTAATTCTTTAATGAGGGACATCATTAAAAAGCCCTAATGTATGTGTACTTAAATACATTTAATGCTCCCGTACGCTGTGTGGCCGAATTTATGCGTTGATTGGGTAAACTACTGAAGTCTAAGTATGGAGTATAAAATTGATATGTGCATTGCCCGTCTTTTTATTCTTTAAAAGGGCTAATGCAAATTATATTGCTATTTGGGCTTGATTGAAAATGGGGTTATGTAATGCAATAAAAGTAAGTGTTTACATAACTGAATGCTTGCAGTTAATGCTTTTAAGGTATTTTAGGGGTTAAAAACAGGGTTGCTGGATATTACAGGCAGGGCATCACTCCATGTATAGGAATCACTTGGGTCAGCCCATGCTTTGCGGTTCCAGAATAAATAGCTAACATGCAGTTCATCTCTGGCAAACTGAAAAAGTTCATCCATAGTCCAGTAAGTCGTGCTATAGCTTGCATCCAGGTGCTCGTGATTGTAGCTATTGTATTGCATTGAATTGAACAATGTCATCTTTCCATTGAACTCGTCATAGAACGGATATGTGTGAGTCTTAAGGGAGTGGCTATCCGGTAAAACATCCGGCCCACCCATAGCAACACCTGCTGGAGCTACAGCATTTGCAATGTCACTGATGTAAGACATATTCCCTGGAAGGAAGTTCATGTACCAAAATGCTCTGGAATTAGGCACACTTTCAGCGGCATTCAATAAGGTTTCAATCAACGCATCCCTGTAAATTGCCGGGGTATAGCCGTAAGCATTAAGTGTGCTTTGTGTAAAGCCGTGTGCGCTTTCTTGTATAGCGACTCCCTCGAAGGCAGGGTGGTTGTCAAACCTATTTCCAAGCTCATCAATTAGTTTGCTAAATCGCTCTATGACATAAGGCTTCCAGCGTATAGCGGTATAGCCACCCGCCTTGTTTGGGGCAGTATAGTTTGCCTGTAAGTACAGTGGCGTGGGAATTTCACCGTTAAAAGTTTTATCTTCAATGAAAACTATTAATTGCTTATTTTGGGCTGCAAGCAGATCCAGGTCGGCCTCTACAGCAGAAAAATCATATTCGTTATAGTTTGGCTCTAACCATTTCCAGTGGTAGCGTATTTGTAACCCCGCCACCCCTGGTCGAAGGGCATTAAGCATGTTGTCATCTGTATCCCATGGATTCATTGAAATGTAATGCCCTGGGTTATATTTTTTTTCTGCTATGGGTGTTGCTACAGCAACATTTTCCGAAGGTGAGGCTGGGATTGATTCGCTCGTTTCAGCGTTTGATTCGCTTCTTTCAGCGTTTGATTCGCTTGTTTTGGTATTTGCACCTCCACCGGTGCCACAACTAACTACTAACAACACCAAGCATAGCGCGGCTGAGTTACGTATCAGACGTTTTTGTTTAATAAAATCTAGCATCACTTTACTTAATCCATATAAATGAAAAATGGATTATTGCGGTGAATCGCTTTATAAAGAGGGGTATAGTTCACATAAATGTTTTTGCAAAGTGGTACTTAGTTCACAAAATTGTCTTATGCGGAAAGCAGGCTGAGGCAATATTTATAGATTTAAAGCCTGATGGATTTCTGTGAATCCTTTGTTGGCTTAGTAAGTGCAGAGCAGGTGTCGTCAGGCCTCTGCTGCTCTGTGACATGATTACTGTTGCTATATAGCAAGAATTTTTATTTGGGGTATACGCCTTTGACCGAAACACAGTTAGTTAAATACGTTTCTCATCTAGCAATTTTTTTACAGAATTGTTGGAATGGCTTTGGAGCTAATCCGATAAAGCTCATTGTATTAATTGCTTTTGGGCTTGCATCAAATATATCTCTATCCGCAGATGATATTGCAACCAAGAGTAGTTGGTCTGCTTTGGTAAAGGCTATAAGCCCTTATGCCTCTGTAAAGTATCAGCACGATTCAAATCTGTTTCGTCTTCCGGATGAGATTCCCCCCGCTGATGGTCGTTCAGACCAGTATTCAACAATCACTGGAGGTATTGATTCAGCGTTTAAGTATAGCCAGCAGGAGCTTGTACTTAAGGGGTATATGTATCGGAATAGTTACAATACCTATGATTATCTAGACTATACGGGTGGTAATGGGCTGGCTCAGTGGAATTGGAGTGGCGGAAAAAAACTGGATGGAACGTTGGGCTATAAATATGATCGGAGAATGCGTGGCTTTGAGAATCAGATTATTCCTAATCCCCTAAAAAATCTGAAGACCGAGAAGACGGTATTCGCCAGTATGGATTTTAAGCTTCTTCGTAACTGGGTTTTGAATTTACGGGGGAGCTTGGCAGAGATAGATTTCACTACTTCAGAATTGTTAAATCTTGATCGTAATGCGGCAGGAGGGTCTATTGATTACGTATCTCGTTCTGGCAATCAGTTTGGTTTTGATATCGAAATAACATCGGGTAGCTACAATAATGATTCATTGAAAAACTACAATAAATTGGAGATCGGCCCTACATTTGACTGGAAGATGACAGAAAAAACCAAGTTGAGAGGTCAGCTTGGCTACAGTCGACGTGAGAATGATGACATTAACCGAATTGATTATGATGGTTTTACAGCTGACGTCACTCTGGTTCGCAAGGGGGCGAAGGGCGATAAATTAACAGCAAAGGCATGGCGTAAACTCAGCAACCTTAATGATGAGATTGCAAATTTTGCAATCGTGCAGGGTGTCAGTATAGAGCCGAGGTGGCAGTTATCCAGCAAAATAGCATTTGGTTTTAAAATGGGTTACGAGTATAGAGATTTTCAGGGTGCAGGACTGATCCCCCCTCCACCTGGTGTGGGGTCTCGTGATGATAATGTGTATACAGGGAATATTTCAGTAGACTGGAAGCTGAATAATATTTTTGACCTTTCACTAGGGCTTGATGCAGAAAAGAGATCCTCGAATCGAGAGTTTAGGGATTACGATGACCGTATTGTTTACGCACAATTTTCAGCGGAATTCTAGAGTAGTTCCTACAGAGTGTAATTATATTCTCTGTGTTTAGGAGGTTTGTAGCGGGTCATATCGAAGGGTAGAGATAATTCTAAAGGCCCTGATATATCAGAGACCGCAAAGGTGGTGTGGGCTTTTAGATGGTGGATTTAGCGAGCGTACCTGTGAGGTGCTTATAGCTTAGCTAAAAGCATTGATAGGCTTTCTGGGCTCCACAGAAAAGCCAGGGGCTGTCTGTTTTGAGACAACCATACTGAAGGCAATGGTTCTCATACTTACTGCCGTGCTTGAAATTTAAAGTTTGCGCAATGTTGCTCAGCAACATGTCAGTTGTTTGCTTAATATTGAGAACTAAGCACTTGTTTTAGCCCCATGACCGGGTACTGTCATACCTCATGGTTAGCCACTTGCAGATGAAATTGCTAAATTCCCTATTGGATGGCTTCATTGGCGAGGGTTCACCGTGCTTGGTCTAAACAATATACAGGAAATAATACTGTGAATTATCGAGTGGATTACGCCCAGCAATTAGACGGTGATGGGCTTCGTATGGATGCTTTGTTCTGTGCTAGTGGTGTTAGTGCCTTGGCCTGGTATCTGTTGTTTATTGCGCTGGGTGAGATTACTAAAGCTGGGTTACTTGGTAGTCTTTCGTGGCCAATATAAATAAAGAGTATTTCCTGCTCAGGGAATAATCAGGAAAGCCGGGTGCCTTAAGTTCAGAACACTTGTTGCATACTTACGGGAGCCAATGAGCAAGATCACGGTCTGTTAGTTTTGCCAGATTATTAATGTCATCACGAAATTCCTCTGTAAGCATCTGGCGTAATTCACTTGAAAGCGGTTCACGTTTGTATTCAATTTTGTTCCATTCATGCAGCCAGTAACGAAGATTAGTTTTTTGTATTACCGGCAATTTTTCGAACTTGTTAAATGCTCTGGAAACCCTTGATGTTGAATCATGTGCCAGATTGGCGCCAAGCCAGCGAAACCTGTGGCGTTTATTAGTGTTCAGGCTCCGCGCGTCTCTTCGAGGCATATAGGGGACGCCTAGAAATTTCAGTGTTTCTTTATATACCTTGTCGGCATCTGCATGCAGGTCTTCCATAAAGATAATTTTGACCTGCTCACGCGGGACTTTGGTATAGAGTTTTTGTAAGTATTTCCCAAGCGCGCCAATTTCACGATATTGCAAAGCAAAAGGGACCTTACATCTAGGGACAATACCTTCACCCTTTTGACGGCTTTCCTGTAAATACCAGGCAGTTTTAAAGTCTTCAATCTGTTCCATGAATGTGTAATAGAGCTGTGAATGCCATGAGTAAACCAGATCAATGGGGTTGCGAAGCATTACGATGAAGCGTGCATTTGGGTCAAACTTGAGAATATTATCTACCGCTACTTCTGAATAAAGATAAATAACAGACTTTTCGCCCACAGCTTTATGTTCATCAGTTACGGCATCAAATAATCTCAGATAACTTTCAGGTGTGTAGTTTGCTATAGACGGAAAATCAGTACAGAAATACTGAGGTTCAAAAGCCAGTGGTACATATATCTTTGGGTGCCAGCGCAGGGTATTGATGAGTGAACTCGTGCCACATTTAGGCGCGCCTATAATAAAGAAATTAGGTTTTTGGGCAGTTCTCATTGCGCGTCATGCTAGCATTCTGACAGGTTGTTTACATAGCCAATTTCTGTGGTATTGCTTATGTTGGTTCTGCCAATAGATTAAGGGGCGCTCATAACACCTTATGTATAAATTGTTATGAATCAGACTCTTGTTATAGAAGCCACTTACTGTTGAATACTAATTTACTGGTATGTCTTATAAGAACAGGCAGGCGTGTTTACCATGTGCTTATGAAAAACGTTTAGTTTATTGCCTTAACCTCAGATAGCCGTTGCTGCATAGCCCAGATGAAGACAGCACCGTTTGCAGCAGCAACAGCAATGAAGGGTGCGCCGGGCGCAATGAGATCAAATAATTGCCCACCACCCCATGAGATGGCAAGGATACCAACGGCACCGAAGAAGCTTTGCACACCAAATACAGAGCCTCGAATACTAGAGGGGCATTCCTGAGCAAGTAAAACAGTAATAGCCAGTCCTGCACTGGACTGCCCGATACCTGCAACTATAAGTGCAGGAGTAACTGACCAAACGGAGAGTACATCCGTACTTATTCCGAGCCATCCATAACCAATTGCAGCAAATATAAAGGCAATCAGCGTGAGTGATAGACGATCTATTCTGTCAGCAATAATGCCGAATATGGGGGCCCATATAAGTGCCGCTACAGAGTAGATAGCTACATATAAACCTGCTTTACCCTGTGCTTCAGCAGGCGTTAGCCCTGCATTACCCCCGGCCTGTACAACCCACAGAATGAAAAACAGTGTAATAATTGCCATATCAGCACGTGCTGCAAATGCAGCAAGGTAGGCTATGCTGATGCGTTTATTGCGTCCGGCCTTAAGACCTTCTTTAAGCAGTGTGAGTACAGGAACTTTTTCTGCTGCTTCTTCTGGTCTGCCTGGTTTAAGGCCAAACATAACCAGAGACCCAATAAATGCAATGGCGGCAACTGTAAGATAAGCATAATGCCCGGCCCATATTTCATCTGCACCCTGTCCCTGGTAAATGCTGGGTAGCTGACTTAAGCCGCCAAAAAAAGCAGCAGCACCCAGGCCATTTAAGATAAAGCTTATGCCGGTAAATTTGCCCCGAGACTGATCCTGTGGGTAATCAGCCATGATGGCGGCCAGATTAGTTGTAGTGGCGGCCACAGCTAAGGCAAATATAATGCGGAAGGCGAATAATTGTGGCAGGGACGTGGAGAAAGAATAAATACTGTATGCCACCGTCATTAACAGAAAGCCTGTTATATAGATGGGGCGTCGTCCGAACTGGTCTGAGAGGGCGCCCCACCAGCCTATACACAATATAACAACTATTTCTTGCAGGAATTGTAGGTTACCGATAATACGACCGTGTTCTTCTTCTGGAATGCTAAGGTTAACCTTAAGGATGTAAGGTGTTAATGACATCAGATAGGTAAACATGCCGATGCTGATACCTGCAGCAAAAAGAAAACACAGGACGTGTCGGGTTGTTACACCCGGTTGCAATTGAACCGGGCCGAAGGTGGCTGCGATTAGTGCATTCATAGGCTCAGGGGTATCTGCTTAGGACTGTCTTAGTAGGCGCATGCCATTTAGGGTGACTAAAAGTGTAGCACCTACATCGGCCAGTACAGCCATCCATAGCGTTGCTATTCCTGGTATGGCCAGCGCAAGAAAAGCCAGCTTTAATGTCAGACTGAGCATTATGTTTTGTTTGATTACCTGCCTTGATTTACGCGCTATACGTAAAGCCAGAGCAACATGTGACAGATCATCCTGCATAAGCACGACATCAGCAGTTTCCATGGCCTGCGCTGTTCCACCGCCACCCATAGCGATACCTATATCTGCTCGGGCCAATGCTGGTGCATCATTGATACCATCACCCACCATTGCAACTGCAGCAGTATCGCTGTGCAGTTTTTCAATTTCTTTAAGCTTCTCATCAGGAAGAAGGTCTGCATACACTTTATCTATACCTGGAATCTGTCTTGCGACACGGCTGGCTGATTGATAGTTGTCCCCAGTAAGCATGATTCTGCGTACCGGTGGGTTCATGTTACCTAATACGGTAAGTGCATTAGTGGAGTCTTTACGTACTTTATCCTGCACACCGATGTATCCGATTATCTTATTATTCTGCGCAACATACATGATGGTTCGGCCTTCAGCCTGAGCTGCCTGTGCGTGAGGAGCAACCACATCCCAGCCCTCTTCTTTTTGGGTAAACAGATTGGTACTGCCCACGGACACGCGTGAACCATCTTTCAGGATGCCGATGACTCCTTTTCCAGGGATAGCCTGTATATCTTCTGCCATTGCAATGTGATCTACGCCCGAACGAGTACGGGCAGCTGCAACTATTGCATGTGCGACTGGATGTTCTGATGCTCGTTCAACAGCGGCTGCTACCGCAATTACATCATCACAATTGTTGCAATCCCCTTGACTGATAGCGCTATGTACACAATCGCTGGTACGCATGCCAGTAACTATTGGTTTGCCGACTGTTAATGTGCCGGTTTTATCAAAACAAATGGTTTGTATATCGGCCATCCGGTCCAGGAGTGCACCGCTCTTAACCAGTACGCCCAATTGAGCAAGGCGTGTCAATCCGCTAACCACTGTGACGGGAATGCTAATAACCAATGCACAGGGGCAGGCAATAATCAGCAGGGTTAGGCCACGGTACAGCCAGCCACGTGTGTCATCAACTGTGTCCAGGAAGGGTTGTGCAAATATAAGCACAGGAACTGCAACGACCAGAGTTGCAAGTAAAACTACTGCTGGAGTGTAGTAACGAGCGAACCGATCAATAAAACGTTCAGCTGGGCTGCGCTGAGACTGAGCTTGTTCAACCAGTTTGGCAATGCGTGCAATGGTGCCTTCAGAAGAAGGTCTGGTTACACGTATTTCCAATGCAGCTTCGCCATTGACGGTACCTGCCATGACCTCATCACCAACTTCTTTAAGAACGGGCATATCTTCACCGGTTACCGGTGCTTGATTGACAGTAGAAAGCCCTTTAATAATTTCACCATCAACAGGAATACGTTCAGCAGGTCGGATGAGTACCCGGTCACCAGCATTAATCTCTTCTATAGGTTTAATGGTTTGGTGATCGTGCACTTTTTCAGCGTGCTCATTCTGTGAGCTATCGCTACCGTAGGATTTACCATGTTTATGTTTGCTTTGGTCATGTTTTTCAGCGCCACCTTCAGCTTTTTTTAGTGCTGCATATGCGTGCTCACTGCGGTCATGATTACCATGATCGTGTTCACCACAACTACTGTAATTATTGTCGTTGCATTGCTTGTCTCTGTGTTCACTGGCATGGAATTCCAGCACAGTTGCTTCTTGTGGCTGTAATGACATTAGCGTACGTAAGGAATCACGTGCCCGTTCTGCACTATAGGCTTCAAGTGCTTCACCGAGCATGAATAACAGTATGACTGTACAGGCCTCACCGGTTTCACCAATGCTAATAGCGCCAATTGCTGCAATAGCCATTAATAGGTCAATGGTGATACGGCGGGCAAATATCAGTGAACGGAAACCCTTAATAAAAACAGACGCACCGGCAATAATGACTGCTGCACCAAAGAGAATACTAAGTGGAGGTATGTCGCCTATAGCTCCAATGTCAGAAGCTGGAATAATTATGATGCCAATAAATACGGCAGCTGTAACCATGAGTGCACGGCGCAGGGGTGGTTGTTCCCATAAAAAATGCACAAAGCCTTTCAGCCCGCGGTGCTCTGGTACAGCCATCTGGGTTGCATCATTCTCACTGGCAATTCGGTAACCAAGTTCACGCAGACGTGATTCGATGTCATCCACTTTGACATCACCTGTTACTTCCATAGTTTCAGTTGTGAAACTTACGGTTGCTTCTTCAACGCCGGCCAACTTTTGCATGCTGCTTTCGATAGTCATTGCACAGCTGCCACAGTCCATGCCAATAATCCTGATTTTTAGCGGATCCTGAATGGACCTGGTTTTGGCTACAGCCTGATTCATACTCGCATTCCTTGCGCCTGTTAGTGGCGGTTTAATATGCTGTATATGTTGTGGCTTAAAGTTGGGTTTAAGGTCAAGCGGCAATTTAAATTATTGAAAAATAAGAAATATAATATTTATTTGCTCATAGCTGCCCTATAAAGCCCAAATATAGTGCTGACTATTTTTCAGCTATGCTTCCCCAACCTCCAGTGCCAAGAATAATTGGGCAAACAAAAATGCATTCTTACCACGGGCACGAAACAAGGTGCCACCATCAGCTTTTTCTATAGTGGGTTCAAGGTGTGCTTCACAGCCTGATTCACATGCGGCGAGTTTTTGCAGGGCTTTTACCACCATGGCTGTCTGATTTGTAAAGAGGATTGAATAGCTCTCATCATCATCTTGCCAAATATGCAGGTGCTCTCCACGTAAATCTGTGAGTAAACTTTCCCATTCTGCCGAGGCCAGATTACAGCCCAGACGTTCGGTTAGTTTTTGTAGTGAAGATCGTTGCTGGTCGTCATGCTCATGACCGCAGATTTGTTCAATTAACTCACGATACTGATTGCCAACCTCCGGTCCGGCCGTCTCACCAATTTGTTCGGTGACATCATCAAGAAATATCTCAAGCTCATGCCGTAGCACCAGCATTTCTGTAACGCGCCGTTCGATTTCCAGAAATCGCTGTTCAGCAATTTTGCGAATATCATGCTTGGAGCCATCACTATCATGTGCGGCACCGCGCATAAGTTTGATGTCATTCAGGGAAAAGCCATAGCGCTGGGCACGGCGTATAAATCTGAGGTGGCGGACAGATTCAGGTGAGTAGAAGCGATATCCAGCAGCGGTGCGACCTACGGGCTCAAGCAAGCCCTCTTTCTCATAATAACGCAGCAGTGAGGTGGCTACATTGCCCTGCTTTGCGAGTTCACCTATGGTTAGTGTTTGCTTGGTCATACTTATCTATAAGCCTAATAATTAGAGTAGAAAAAACCACTGGTATGTGTGACAGATATAAAAATCCAGCTTGACCTTAAAGTGTACTTTAGGCTCTAGGATGTAATCATACAATCCCTGGAAATAAGGTTTTTGGGGCCGGATTTTGACTTTCAAACCAGATTTTTCGGAGCATAGTGATGCTGGGTGTAGATGACAGATTGGTGACCGATGGCACCATGAAATGGGTCAGGGTAGGGTTAATTTCCGGTCTTGCAACAATTCCTGCGACCATAGTTCTTTATATAGTGCTGGGCATGGCGGTAGATGCGGCGTATGCGCAGTATCTGTTGACCTATGGCGGTGAATGGGCTGGTAAAGGAATTACAGTTCAGGCTGGGAACCTTGTTATTAGCTATATGCCTTGGTTGATAGCGCTGGTACTTGTGAAAGCAGCTCTTTCCTGGCTGTTCCGTACCGGGCAGTTTCGTGCTTCCAGTGAGGCCAAACTGAATGTTCGGGACCGGATATATAAGCAGGTCGTAAGTCTGGGCCCTGGCATACTCGGCAAACGCCGTACGGGTGAGATTGCTAACACCGCGACAGAAGGTGTTGAGTACCTTGATTACTACTTTAGTGTCTATTTTGTACAGGTCTGGGTTGCTATTGCTATCCCATTTTTCCTCTGTGCTGCAATTTTCTGGATTGACCCTATCGTGGGTTGGTGGATGTTGGCAGGTGTCCCACTGACGCCATTATTTGTTGGGTCATCGGCAAAAGGTTTCCGCCGTATTAGTGGCACCAATGAAGAAGTCAAGAATCATAATAGTGCTCAGTACCTTGATTCGGTACAGGGTATGTCGACATTGAAGATGTTCAATGAGGCAGAACGTCGTGGTGTACAAATCCAGAATGATAATGAGATTCAGCGTAAAGCAACTATGAAGTTGTTACTGGTTGCACAGGTTCAGTTTGTGTTTCTGGAATTGGGTTTCGCATTGTTTTCGACTGCGGTTGCCATGGTGGTTTCACTTTATCGCTTGAGTAATGGCTTTATGACCCCGGGTGAGGCAGTAGCTGTGGTACTGCTTAGTCTTGAGTTCAGCCGTACCCTGTTGCTGATTGGTGAATTTTTCTTTGCCGGCGCACTGGGCCGTGAAGTGGCTGCCAGTATTGTTAAGTTTCTTAATGAGAAAGCACCTGTTAAAAGTACTGATAGCAACAAGCGTGCTGCTGAGCAAGGCCAGGCGGTAGGTATAGAGCTAAAGGACGTGACCTTTACCTACCCGGGCGCAACAGAACCAGCCATTCATAACTTGTCAATGAGTATTACACCTGGTGAAACCATAGCCCTGATCGGTAAAAGTGGCTCAGGCAAGACAACTGTAACCAACTTATTGTTACGTACACTTGATCCGGACTCAGGTCAGATTACCTATGACGGTATTCCAGAGGAAGAGTTGTCGCTTGAGTGGATTCGTGAGCAGATTGGCCTGGTGCCACAGGATCCCTTCCTGTTTTATGGGACGATTCGTGACAATCTGACAATGGCCAAAGAGGATGCCACGGATGAAGAACTGATGGCAGCTATTACAGCGGCTGAGTTGAAAGGTTTTATTGATGCCTCACCCGATGGTCTGGAAACTAAAGTGGGTGATCAGGGCATGGCGCTTTCAGGTGGTCAGGCGCAGCGACTGGCTATTGCGCGTGCACTGCTCAAGGATGCGCCACTGGTTATTCTTGATGAACCAACCTCACAGATTGATGTTGAAACGGAAGCTCTGCTCAACCGTGCGTTGGGACGCTTGTGTGAAAACAAGACAGTTTTATTGATTGCGCATCGGCTCAGTACCATTGAACAGGCAGATCGCATTATTGTTATGGATCAGGGCGGCCTGGCTGAGAGTGGTACGAAAGAAGCGCTCATAGCGCAGGGGGGCATTTATGCCTCCATGCTGCAGACTAAACACGATATTGAACAAGCCGCTGCAGCAGCAGTCTGAGGTGGAGAATAGATATGACTACTATAGACGCAACTGAAGCAGGCTTGGCAAAAGGCAGTAACTTCACCATGATTATGCGTTTGCTCGGTTTTATGAAACCGTTTAATACGATCATGCTTTATTCACTGGTTGCTCGTTCAATAAAATTTATTGGTCAGGCAGCAGTGCTTGGTTTGGCGGCCTGGGCGGTTGGTGATTACATTACAAAATATGATCCGGCTCTGGAGATGAGCTTTTCATCTTTTTGGGGAAATATGGTTGGTAGTGCGGCTAATGCAAACTGGTCCATTATCTGGGGCTGGGTTGGCTGGATTGCATTTGCTGGCACAATCGTAGGCTTTACATCTTATATAGAGAACTACACGGGCCATTATGTGGCATTCAAGATTCTTGCCGCCTTCCGTGATCAATTCTATTTTGCGATGCTGCCCCTGGCACCTGCCAAGACCGCTAAGCTGCAGTCTGGTGAGGCTGTGTCTCGCGTCATGACAGACTGCGAACGTATTGAACCGTTCTATGCTCATACGGTTGCGCCAGCGGTTACGGCTATTATTGTGCCGCTTGTTATTCTAGCCTGGTGTTACACCATTGAGCCTTCATTTGTGTATGTGCTGACACCGTTTTATTTAGGGACCACGGTTGTGTTGCCCTGGATTGTTTCTAAGCTGGGCGGTGATGGTGTTGATTATCGTCGTCAACTAGGTGAAGTGAATGCCTTTGTTTCTGACAGCATTCAGGGTGTTCGTGACACTGTTGCTTTTGGGTATGAGAAGCAACGTGCCAGGCATTTATTTACTGTTGGTGCACAGATGCAGGAAGGCCAAGAAAAACTTTATGGTGCAGATGCAAATCAGCGTGCACTGGCTGAGATATTTATTACGGTAGGTATTCTGGCATCAGCTTTGTGGGGCACAGAGCTGGCACTAGAGGGTAAGATAGAGGTGTTGACCGAATTGCCTGCAATGATTGCTGTTTCTATAGTTGGTTTTTACCTCTCAGTAGGCCTTGCCAATAACTACACTGACTTTCGTGTATCCATTTATGCGGCGCGTCGTTTATTTGGCATGATGGATCAGGATCCGGCGGTAGAGGATACTGCTACCTCAACACCAACTATCCAGGCATCTTCGGTAAGTTTTGATAATGTTGAATTTGAATATGATGCTGATGATAAGGACTGGAGTCGGCAGAAGAAGGTTTTTGATGGCTTTGATGTAAATATCGCACCCGGTAAGCATGTTGCACTGGTAGGCCCTAGTGGCACTGGTAAATCTACCGTTGTAAATCTGTTGCTGCGTCAGTGGGATGTGCAAGGCGGGAGTATTGCTGTGGGTGGGCATGCTTTACAGGCATTCCCGCTGGAAGAACTGCAAAAACAGTTTGCTGTGGTCTCGCAACGCAGTTTTATATTTAATGACACGATCCGCGCTAATATTCTAATGGGTAAGTTTGATGCAACTGAAGATGAGATTATGGCTGCTGCCAGAGAAGCCGGGTTGGAGGGATTCCTTGCTACGGCAGCAGATGGTCTGGGTACTCAATGCGGTGAACGTGGTAGCAAGATATCAGGTGGTCAGCGTCAGCGTGTAGCTATTGCTCGTGCAGTACTTAAGAATGCGCCCATAGTTCTGCTTGATGAGGCAACTTCCAGCCTTGATATTGAGACTGAACTTAGTGTCATGACAGCACTAAAAAAGCTGACCCAAGGCCGGACCACTTTAACGATTGCTCATCGTTTGTCTACTGTCGTGGATAGTGACGAAATCCTAGTCATGCTCGAAGGTAAGATTGCAGAGCGTGGCTCACATAAGGAGTTAGTGGCGTTGGGTGGGTGGTATTCAAAGATGTTTGAGATGCAGCAGGATGAAATTGATGTGACTCTGGTTACTGATAACTGAGACTGTTTTCCGGCTGTCCTAGGCAGTTGAAAAGATTTTAAGTAGAAATTCTTCCCGGAGTTGCTATTAAGTAGTTTTAGTAGTCTTTAAAGCCTCGTGCAAAGCTGATAGACCATGCTTACCAAAAGCTCAGCTATGTGTGTCTTTTTAATATTATGGAAAACCCATCCTCGTAAGGTTTTTTTTGACCGATACTATTTTTCTGCTACCAGAGGCTTGGTTTCCATATCATGAGGTAGAGGATGGCAAGCGCGCCAATGCAAATGCCTCCCCACCAGGTTGTCAGGCGGTACATTAGTGTGAATAATTGCTGATTATCCGGACCCTGATCTTTGGCAAGATTAATCCATTTGTACATAAAGGGTCCGAAGGCTATGCCCATAATGGTAAGTACAGTAAAAATTATCAGGCTGGTAATAATCCATGGTGAGTAAGTTGGCCACTGCCAAAGCCACATCGTTATGCCGCATATTCCGGTGACTGCATAGGAAGGGACAGCCATGCGATCATCAATTTTTTTAACCAGGCTGAGAATATTGGCTCTGTGTACAGGATCTTTGTTAGCTGAGATTAGCCAGAAGAAATGGGTAATGTTAGAGCCAAGTGCTATAACTGCAGTTGTGATGTGCAGCCATTTCAGGCCTATATACAGTTCCCCCATTTTAGGTCTCGGCCTCTTTTTTGATTAAAACGTAGATATGTATGTTAATAATTATGCTCGATTTTCTTAGTGTATGCATTAGTTGCTGAATTGAGCAGGTATATTTTGAGATAGGTTAATAGACTCAGGGGTTATAGCTTGTATTAGCTTAATACTTTGTTTTAGGAGGCTTTGGAAACCGCTTACTTTGAAGAGGTTGTTCGGTAGGATGGCATCGGTGAGTGACTAGTTATGTATTTAGGCTTGGCTAAGGTTGGTCATCAATATGTATCAAGCGGTATAGGTATTACTCATGCTGAAAATAAAAGCTCAATTTCTCACAATTTTTTCAGGCAGATTTTTGTCAGGCGGGCTATTTAATAGTGCAGGTTAGCATAATAATTACTAGTCACAATTATGGCGGCTATCTACGAGACGCTATTGATAGTGCGTTGAATCAAAATTGGCCTGATGTAGAAGTTATAGTGGTTGATGATGGTTCTCAGGATAACTCTGCTGACATAATAGATAGCTATACCGGCCAAATTACTGCCCTTTATAAACGTAATGGCGGTCAGTGTTCTGCTGTAAATGCTGGTGTGGCTGAGAGTCATGGTGATGTTGTCATTTTATTAGATGCGGATGACTACCTGTTGCCAAATGCAGCAGAGTTGCATGTCAGATGCATGCAGAAACCCGATGTGGTCAAGAGTTGTGGTTATCTTGATGTTATAGATACTGATGGACACCTGCTTGGCAGGCGGTTGCCCGATAGGTTTGGTAAGTCTGGAAATTATCTAGAGGCTACCCTGAATTATGGGCTCGATATTTATGGCTTGAGTTTTACATCGGGCCATGCGTGGTCTCGTAGTTTTCTAGAGCAAGTGTTGCCCCTCCCAGAGATGGATTTGATTGGTCCGGATGGCTATCTCACCGCTATAGACCGGTTATTTGGCAGCATTGAGTTTATTCCTGCCCCGGTTGGTTGTTACCGACGACATGGTAAGAATAAAGGGCCAATGACCCAGCAGTTTACCCGGGCTTTTTTGCAAGAGCGTATTAAAAGTAAGGATCTCCGTATTGAGTTTGCTATAGCATGGGCAATGAAGCTTGGTTATCCGGTTGATGAAAAAAAATTGGGAAAAATTCGTGATTGGCGCATTTTTTTGATGCGGCATTTATTGAGTCTGATGGAGCGCAGAAAATCACCTATTGGATTTACTGAGTTGGTGTTTGCTCCATTCCAACGGTTTAATGCAAGTCGATATGGATCAGTACTGCTGGCAGGCGGGCTTCTGCTAATCAGGTTTCTGCCACGAGAACTGGCATTGCCTGTATCTCGCCGGATGCTTTTACGGCATCACACATAGCGGCAAGTTATTATGCATAAATGATGTTCCGAATTAGCGCTGCATCTCGCCGCAGGCAGTTGGAAAAAATTGTAGTGAATTTATCTTGTGTTATTTGGCTGGCTCCCGTTCTTTTGCAAAGGTTTCCCAGGTTGTCATATTGGGTTCCACCCATTTATCCGGCGCATGTAGATATTCAGGATAATGTTTCTCGGTGTACTCTTTAATATGTGCCGGCAATTCATCTGTGCTGTTTAGAGAAAATACATTTGAGATCCCCAGAATGCCGCCTTCCTGGTTATCCATCAACATCCATGGATGCCAGGGCGCAACTTTTTGCCAGGCGCCGGTATAGGGAACCTTTGGCATATCTGGGTTATTCAGGTTGGCAAGACTGGAATGAATTTGAAAATATTCACTGGTCCGGTACCAGTCACCAAAATGTTCTCGCTGCCATTTTTCTGGGTCAAGTGGGGTGGGCCAGCGGGTATTAACAGCAAATGAAACAATCACACGGTCGCCAAAGGTTTCCCAGGGCAGAATAAAAGGGAACTCTACTGTTTCAAAGCCACTTTCCTCCGTGCCAAAAGTTTGTTTAAAGCGGGTGGAATAATAGGAGTTAACCGGATCATTGTGGGTATTAAATATTTCGACTGTCTCTCCGGTGTAAGGGTTGTCCCAAGTTTCAAGTATTCGGTCTTCCCTTAATGGCAGGTAATAGACAAGTTCACGGTGCAGGTTTTCATAACGACCATCCGGTAGGCGTGTTACTCGGCTCATGCCAAAACCCTGAATACGGAATAAAGGTTCAATAACTTTTTGTGCGCCGATTACAGCGTAATGTGTGCCTGAAAAGAAGCCGCAGGTCTCGACGCCATTTTCAAGGCTCGATACAAGTTTTACCCATGCTGTTAGATTATCCTCGGGATTGGAAAAATCTAGATTCAGGCTTTTTTCTGGTTGGTTAGCAGGTTCAGGAGGTGCGCAGCCCGCAAGTCCGGCAGTACCTGCTAATGCACCAAATCCAAGTAGTGCGCTTCTGCGATCAAGTAGTTGTGTGCCTGAAATAATGCGGGCAGGGTCTAGACGGTTAAGCATGGTGAGGTCTCCCAGTGACCATCCCTGATGAGTGTCTTTGGCATGCCCGTCCCTGAGTGATGCCTGCTTTAGAACTCCAGATTGCATGGTAAACCATGCTGGGGATGAAATGGCCAGTTTTACGTCCACCCAGTAGTTTTGACAGCGGTGCTGCTTTACCCACGTGCGTATTTGCGCAACCCTACTGATTGCTTGATCTTTGAATGTGCCCTTAAATAATCAAAAGTACCGGTCTTAGATGCAGAAAATTTTTCTCAGGATAGTTGCTGTTCTTATTGTTGGGCTGGCGCTTGGTGCTGTGGCATTGGTCTCCCTGTTCCCACTACAAAGGCCAGCAGCTGATATTTCTGTAGCCATGACCCCTGAAAATATTGAACGAGGTCGTTATCTTGCGATCAATGTATTCCAGTGTGTTGATTGCCACTCGGAACGTGACTGGACTTTATATGGAGGCCCACCGTTAGCGCCCGTTGGTGCAGGACGTTCCTGTATGACTCAGGCCACGCAGACTGCTGGGGTAAATTCCGGCCAGGAAAGCTTTCCTGGCAAGTTATGTATACGCAATATCACACCCGATAACCTTACCGGTATAGGTCAGTGGACTGATGGAGAAATTATTAGGGCTGTACGTGAAGGTGTAGATCATAATGGTCAAGGCTTGTTCCCAATTATGCCGTATTTTATTTACCGGCATGTTTCTGATGAGGATATGGAGGCTGTAGTTGCTTACCTGAGATCTGTCGAGCCGGTTGTTTCAGATTTTCCTGAGCGACAGATAGATTTCCCGTTTAATCTGATGGTGAAAATGTGGCCAGAACCTTTAGATGGGCCGGTATTTGCACCTGATCCATCAGATCGTATTGCCTATGGTGAATATCTTGCCACTGTTGCCCGCTGTGAGTTTTGTCATACGCCTAAAGACCCAAGCTCAATGGAAGGGTTTGAGGGTCGTCGTTTTGCCGGAGGGATGCCCTTTTTTCTCAATGGCCGTGTGATGTATCCGATGAACCTTACGCCGCACAATAGTGGGCTTGGTGCCTGGAGCAAAGAGCAGTTTATTAATTTATTCAAACGCCGTAGCCAGCCCGTTAGTGTGCCAAAAAATGCAAATACAGTTATGAACTGGAATGCATTTTCTGGAATGACAGAGGAAGATTTGGGGGCATTGTATGACTTCTTTATGACGTTGCCTCCTGTGCCATTTGAAAAGGAACCAATCTAATGAAAATAAGATCTGTACAGATACTCGCAGTTCTTTTTGCCTTGCTTGTTGCGCCATTTATCATGGCCGGTGGGCATAAGGTAGTTAAGCCGATGGTTGATATCCCTGTGGACCTAGAAGTTCAGGAAGGTGTAACCAAAACGCTGATGGCGACAGAAGCAGCTTGGAACTCACAGGATTTTGCCAAAATACTGGAATTGTGGGATGAAGATCAGGAATTCCCAACCTATATTGCAGAGGAGCAGGCGCAATGGTTTGTTGGCTGGGATCGCCTGCGTGAATACCTTGACCCACCAAGGCCAAATCCTGCGATTGAGGCATTGCGCCTGGATTATTATGATATTCAGGTCAAACAGATTGCGCCGGATCTTGCTATCGCAATCTGGTACCTGCACTTTGAGATGAAAGTGATTGGTTCAAATCCGATTGGAGAAGAGGTTCGTGCCAGTGGCGTGTTCCGTAAAACGGATGATGGCTGGAAATGGATTCATTATGCTGAATCACCAGTTACAGCCGCTGTTTTCTTGGAGAACCTTATGGAAATGCAGGTGAGAGATGACTGGGACGAGTTTTATGAAGAGGCTCAAAAGAATAAGAAAGAAATCTGGAAGCGTAAGCGGGCAACAAAAAAAGCCACTGCCGGTAAATAATCATCAGGGAGTAATATAATGAGTGTTGCACACCCATGGCTGGAGCAGGAACCCTGGCCAACACAAAAAATGCCCATTGATATGCTGGAGAAGCGTATTGAGCGGGTGCTTACAATGACCAATATTGGCTATCTGGGGACGGTGAAAAAGGATGGGTCTCCTATTGTGAGTCCACTTGAGTTTTATAATGATGGTTTTGAGCTCTACATTTTTCCACAGCCAAAAAGTCCAAAAGCGTATGCCATTAAACGTGACCCGCGCGTGGCTATAGCTATGGCCAATCCTATGGCAGGCTGGGCCTGCGTCATGGGCTGTCAGGTTTTCGGGCGGGCAACTTTACTGGATGTTGGTACTCCGGAATGGGAGCATGGCATGAAGGTATTCAAATGGGCGGCTTCATCCTCTGAACTGGGCAGGGCACTGGATGAGGCTCCACAAGGCCAGTTGTGTCGAATTATTCCTGATCGTATTGTTTATACGGAACATTTGATGCGTAAAGAAGGCTATGCCCCACGGCAGATATGGATGTCAGGTGCGACTGAGACACAGGTGGTGCCGGGTGGTAACGTTTAGAGGTTGAGCTACTGCCATAGGTAGTTTGTACAGGCCTTGTGTCACTCCGAGATAGTGTGAGTGCAGCAACCATACGATAAAATACAGCGTTATCCATGCGGATGGCAGCGAATTGTTGCTGCTTTTGTGGATCATAAACAACATCTTTATATAAGCTCACCCACATTTATCCAGAAATGGCTCTACGGGGTGAATCAGGAATCACATGCAAGTATTACTGCAAAAAGCCTCAAATATAATTGGTGCAATTGCCCGCCGCCCATTGCTATTAATAGTGTTAACTGTGGCGGTGATTGTCCTGATGATGGTTACGAGGCCAAAACTGGCACCCGTGCAGTTGCCGGAACGTATTTGGCCCGTAGATGTGGTGGAAGTATGGCAACAGGATGAACAGCCGTCATTGAATCTGTTTGGTCAGGTGGCTGCTGGTCGGCGTACAGAGTTACGAGCCCAGGTGCCGGGCCGTGTTGTTGAAGTTGGTGAAGGGTTTAATGAAGGGGCCCGTGTTACTCAAGGAGACTTTCTGGTGCAGGTCGACCCCTTTGAATACAACAATAATGTTGCAGAACAGAAAGCACTGTTATCTGAAGCTCAGACAAGAATGAATGTAGTGCGCCGTGACCTTGGGCGTATTAAAGAATTGCATACAGAGAAGAATGTCTCAGACCAGCAGCTTGATGACGCAGGGCTGGCGGTTAAGCAGCAGGAAGCGACACTTGCACAACGGCGAATTGGTTTAGATCGTGCCCAGCGAGATTTGGAAGATGCTCGTTTAGTGGCTCCATTTAATGGCGTGGTTAATGGCGTTTCGGCTGACCTTGGTAAACAGCTAAGTGTTAATGACAAGATTGCTGAGATTATTGATACTACTTCTCTTGAAGTGAGGTTTACCTTATCAAAATCCCAATATGGGCGAATTATTGAGGCAGGCGAAGCGCTGGAAGGGCGGTTGGTTGAAGTGAGCTGGCAAGTAGGTGACGGCACGATGAGGTTCGCAGCTACAGTAGAGCGTGTTGGCGCCGAGATTGATTCGACTACAGGCGGTGTTGATGTTTATGCGGTTATAGAGCCGGATGAAGAAACACTATTGCGGCCGGGAGCTTTTGTCTGGACAAAAATTACAGATCGAAAATATGAGAATGTGTATCGTGCCGCTGAAAGTTCTCTTTATGGTGATGAGGTCTACATCGTAAATAAGGAAAACCGGCTGGAAGCAAGGCCCATTAAAGTTCATGGGTATGCTGGTGAGGATGTGTTGTTTAGTAGTGCTGGTCAACCACCGATTAATAATGGGGATAAAGTCGTTACTACACAGATTCGTGAGGGTGGCGCAGGAATTAAAGTCGAGATTCGCTGATGCCCGCAGGTCGCTTAGGCATAGTTGGTATGTTTGCTACCCACCCGGTAGCCGGTAACCTGTTGATGTGTCTTTTGATTGTGTTTGGTTTGTTTGGGCTTAGCAATCTAAACAGGCAGGTGCTGCCGGATTTTCAACTTGATATTATAAATATTACAATCGCCTGGCCAGGTGCTAGCCCACAGGATGTAGAAGAAAATATTATTGAGGCTGTTGAGCCTGAAGTACGTTTTATTGACCGTGTAGATACAGTTAAAGCTACGGCATTTGAGGGACGTGCTGAGCTAAGTATTACGTTTAAGGAAGGTGCCAATATGTCGGTGGCACTAACCGATGTGCAATCAGCCGTCTCGCGTATTACCACTTTTCCTAGTGATATAGAAAGTCCCGTCGTAAAGCAGTTAATTAATGCTGATGAAGTTTGTCGGTTGGAAATCTATGGCCCGTTTTCAGAGCAGGCACTTAAATTTTATGCCCGGAAGATAAGGGATGACCTGCTAGACCGTGGGCTAACACGTATACAAATTAATGGTGGCCGGCCTTCTGAAATCCTGGTTGAGGTGCCAGAAACTGCTCTGCGAGAGCTCGACCTTAGTCTGAATGATATTTCGGCAAGTATTGCTGACGCAAGCCAGGATCTGCCTTCCGGAAGTATTGAATCAGGCGGTCGATCCCGTCAGATTCGTAGTGAAGGCATGGCGCGTAGTCCGCTTGAAGTTGGCAATATAGAAATTATCTCGCGTGACTCAGGTGAAAAGGTCAGGCTCCGGGATGTGGCAGAAATTCATGAAGCCTTTAAAGAAGGTGAAGTGTCACATCTCCATGACGGTAAAACATCTATCGGGATTGTGATTACACGTGCCAAGGGGATCGATTCGATCATTGCGCAGAAGACGGTCGAGGACTATCTCACAGAGGTCAGGCCAACTTTGCCGCAGTCACTACAGATAGATATGTACGATGTTTTTGCCAAAGCAGTTAGTCAGCGTATTGATATGCTGCTATGGAATGGCCTTACTGGCTTATTGCTGGTGCTGGGAATTTTGTATTTATTTCTGAATGGTCGTATTGCATTCTGGGTGGCGGCAGGAATTCCCATTTCAATTCTGGCATCACTTGGGTGCATGTACCTTTTGGGCGTGTCGCTCAATATGATTAGTCTCTTTGCCGTCATTATGGGGCTTGGCATTATTGTCGATGACGCTATTGTGGTGAGTGAGCATACTGAGACCCTGCACCGTCGCGGCATGTCGCCTGAAGAAGCAACTCTGTTGGGTGCAAAACGAATGCTCTCGCCGGTTATGGCCGCCTCATTAACGACCGTTGCTGCATTTTTTCCGTTACTGATGGTTGGTGCGACAATTGGCAAGATAATTGGTGATATGCCAAAGACTGTTATTTTGCTTATCGTAGCCAGTCTGATCGAATGTTTTCTTGTATTGCCAACTCATTTACGTGGTGCGCTTAAGCGGTTGGATGCAGCAGGAGGGCCCAAGGTTGGTAAATTTCATATTGCATTTAATAAGTTTCGTGATACTCACTTCGAGAATTTTGTCAGTGCGGCTTTTACGCAACGCTACAGTGCTGTAACGGCTGCAGTCTGTGCTTTGATTATTTCTGTATTTATTATGATTTCTGGCCGAGTATCGTTTGAGTTTTTTGCCACACCTGAAACCGATATGATATTTGGGAATTTTGCACTTAGCCCTGGTAGTCCGCGGGCAACAACTGTTGAAATGATGGCTGAATTGGAACGCGCAGCATATGCAACAGAAGCAAAGCTTACGAAGGGCGAAAGGGGCTTGATTGCCTACAGTGTTGGCAGTGTTGCTACACGTGAAGGCCGGGCAATGGAGCAAGAAGCAGGTGGTGACCATCTCGGTGGTTACACAATTGAATTTATACCCAGTGATCAGCGTTATGTTCGGAATACGGCTTTTCTGCGTGCTTGGGAAGATGAGATACAAGCAGTAGCCGGCGTTGAAAAAGTTGTGCTCTCAGAACGCAGTGATGGTGGGCCACCTGGGAAGGATATTGATATTCGTGTATCTGGCGCAGAATTAGATGTGCTTAAAGCGGCAGCAATGGAAATTCGCGAAATTTTACGTGATATGCCAGGTTTGATGGCAATTGAAGATGATCTCCCATGGGGCAAGCAGGAGATTATTATGCAGCTAAAGCCTGCTGGTCGGGCTATGGGCTTTACAACTGAGATGGTTGCACGGCAGGTGCGTAATTCCTTTGAAGGTTCAATCGCTAAGCGTTTCTCCCGTGATGAGGAAGAAGTAATCGTACGGGTGTTATTGCCTAAAGATACCTACCGATCCAGCACAATTCGTGATCTGTACCTGCTGACACCCATTGGTAGTCGTGCGCCTGGTGGTAATCGAGTCGCATTAACTGAGGTGGTGGACCTGTCTACACGAGTTGGCTTTTCAATTGTCAGGCGTCAGGATGGAGTGCGGCAGGTTGCCATCAGTGCTGATATAGATAAGGACATCAGCACGTCAAATGCAGTGCTTGCAGCATTTGACCAAAATTATGCGTCTGCGGTTATGAAGAAGTATGGTGTATTGGTTGAGTATAAAGGCAGGGCAGAAGAACAGGCGGGGGCGGCAGAAGATGTTGGCAATGCTGCACTGGTGGCACTCGCTACTATGTACATTATTCTTGCCTGGGTATTTTCCAGCTACCGTGCACCACTAATTGTTATGTCCATCATTCCTTTTGGCCTGATAGGTGCAGTATTTGGTCATTTTATTATGGGCTTTAACCTGGGCATGCTCAGTATTTTTGCTCTGGTGGGGCTTGCCGGCGTGATGATTAATGACTCTATTATTCTGGTTACGGCTATTCGGCGCCTGCTAAAAGAAGGCAAGGATATGCATGATGCTGTGGTTGAGGGTTCAAAGGACCGTCTTCGTCCTGTGATACTAACAACGCTAACTACTATAGGGGGTTTGACGCCTCTGCTTTTTGAGACCAGTTTGCAGGCTCAGTTAGTGCAACCACTGGCAGTGACATTGGTCTTTGGCATGCTGGTCTCACCATTTCTGGTATTGGTATTTGTGCCTGCTTTGCTTGGCGTAGGTGATGACTTGGTTAATCGTAAGCAGCGTAATAAGCCTGTAGTTGATACAGGGTCATAAATAAGTTATTAAATTTGGGGCCTATCTTTGTTGTCTGTCGTGTCAGTAGCGTTCTTGCTCGCCAGTTTCAATACAATAAAACCCAATATGCCGGCTACCAGTGAGCCAACAACAATGCCAAGCCTGTCAGGCCTTGAATAGCCAAGCCCTGAGCCCTCAAATGCCAGTGAGCCAACAAACAGGCTCATGGTGAAACCAACACCGCATAAAAGTGCTACGCCATAAATCTGGCCCCAGTTAGAACCCTCAGGTTTTTTGCACAGTCCCAGCATGATTGCTACCCAGGCAAAACCAAATACACCGATTTGTTTGCCAAAAAACAAGCCAACTACGATCGCAAGTGGAATGCCGGAGAGCAGGTCGTTTGTACTCATGCCACTGAGGTTGATTCCGGCATTGGCAAAAGCAAATAAAGGCAGGATGCCAAATGCGACAGCCGGGTGCAGATCATGAATTAATTTATCCAGTGGTGAGTACTCTTTATTGTCTTCATCCATACCTTTAAGAGGAATAAAGAAACCAAGTATTACGCCCGCCAGTGTGGCATGTACCCCGGATTTAAGTACTGCTACCCATAGGATCAAGCCAACCATCAGGTATGGAGTAATGCTTGTGACTTTGCGTAACTTAAGCAGAAAAAGCCAGCCAATCGCTCCGGCTGCTACTGAAAGTGACATGGTAGATAGTTCTGAGGTATAGAAGAAAGCAATTATTAGTATCGCACCAAGATCATCAATAATTGCAAGTGTCATTAGAAATAGTTTTAATGCAGTAGGCACACGTGGCCCAACCAGTGCCAGTATGCCAAGGGCAAAAGCAATATCTGTTGCAGTAGGAATTGCCCAGCCCTGTAGTGCTAGAGGGTCATCCATGGTGATCAGGTAGTACAGGCCAGCGGGTACAATAATTCCGCCTACACCTGCAATGGCAGGTAATGTGATCTGGTTCAATTCAGATAACTCGCCGATAAGAATTTCGCGCTTTACCTCCATGCCAATCATGAAGAAAAATATTGCCATCAAGCCATCATTTACCCACAAAAATAAGGGTTTTGCGATGTAAAGTGCGCCAACACGTATCTCGCCAGGAGTATTGAGAAAAGCGTTATACAGATCACCAAATCCTGAGTTTTTCAGCATCATTGCTAAAGCAGCAGCAAAGATCAGCAGGATTCCACCTGCGGCCTCTAATTTGAGAAATTCTTTAAATTTTGACTGGAGCATCTGTAGAGTCTCATCATCAATATGTATATTGAGTTTAGTTTAGCAGCACGTTCACAAAAGTCGCGTTATCATGAGGGGCGGGCGCTTCAGGTGGTCTAAGTCTTGGGTATAAGGTATTGGGAGTAAGGGATGAAAAGAGCTATTTGCTTATGTTTGGCCATACTGGTGCTTGTTGGTTGTGGCTCCATTCATGACAGCCCGGACTTTTACAGGCATAGCCTCAGTCAGATGAGTGAGCCTAGAGAGGGCGGTGATTACCTCTGGTTTGATGTAATGCTGACCCCTGAGCATCCTGGTGAGAATGAAAATGCTGAAGCCCTTCGTATGCAATGGCTGGAGACATGGCTTGAAGTTCGTAAAATTTGCGCTGATGGGTATGAGATATTAGAGCGAAGAGAGTTTGAATTTCTTGAGCACAATCCTGCTCGCTATGACCTTCGATATAAGGTCCAGTGTAAAGTTCCTGCCCCCTGAGTTTAGAAATACGGGCTTAACCCGCTGGGAAAATAATTTCATCACCAGCTTTAATACGGAAGTATTCAATTGAGCCACCATTAAGCTCGATAACAGCTATTGCTTCCTGTCTGGATTGAATTATTTTCTCTGAATGAGGTACAGCGCCCTGATGCATACTCGCAATTTTCAGGGTTTTATCTAAAAAAAGCATGTCGAGGGGTATCAGGGTATTTTTCATCCACATAGATATGCGTGTATTGACCTCATAAATAAAAATCATACCCTCATAAGTACCCATAGACTCAATATGCATAAGACCCTGGCTGCGCTGTGCAGAGGTTTGTGCAACATAGACATCAAATAAAATACATTTGCCATTATTTGTATTAATAATGAGTTGTGTACGAGGGAATTCCCTGAGCAGGTTTTCAGGTTTTGCAGCATGAATTTCAATAGTAAAAATGCTCAGTGAGCATAGTGTTAGAAATAAAGAGCAGATACTTTTAGACATAAGTGCCGGACAGAAGATTTTCATGGTGATTACTAATTCTGGCCTGAGTCAGGTTTAAACAGGCCTGAAAACTCAATCTCTCCCAGAGTGATTGAGCCAGGCCCTGTTAATTCGGCTAGTGCACTTGCACAGTAAATGTGGCCATTGATGCGCCAGGTTTCTTTAGTAGTGCCAGTTAGTAAGATCTGTTCATCAAAGGTTGTCCAGCAGCGAGGTTGCTCCTGGGTGCTGAAAAACTGGCTATTGCTTTGATTGATAATCGTAATATTGGCAGGTAGTTCTTTAATACTTTGTCCAAGTATGGCATCAGCAATACCAATAACAATTAGTAAGCCAGGTTGATCTTCATCCAGATGTTCATCAAATACCAGCCTTATGCCCTGCCCACCTGGTCGCTGCATGCCATCGCAGCGCATATTGGCGCCATGCCAGTCCAGATTGCTTTGAATAGTCCCGTAAAGCTGCCCGCGCAGATACCCATCATTGTCCATGATGCAGGGTGCAAGCAACCGTCTCTTGAAGTCGTTGGTACTGCCGGTTTTAAGTACAGGAGCCGTAAAAGCCTGCCAGCTAAGCCATACAATGCAGCACAAACCGGCTGTTCTGATAATGCTTTCTTGCAAGCCCGGCACCTTTTTTTTGGGCTGTTCAGAAGATTTCATTTTGCGTTAAACTGGTTTTGAGCCAGACTCAATTAAAATAACAAAAAACAATTATCACTTATCAGCGGGCAGAGTAAATGACCTTATGTATCCTATAGAGTATTTGCTTGATCAGGGTAGCAATTTTCAGATGATCAAATGCCAACGAGGCAAAGATCATCTGCATGAGAACATTGTTTATGGTTTTGGTGAAAGTGATTCAGGCAGTTTTCTCATAGCCTTTTCCGAGCAGGGTTTGTGCTGGTTTGAGCCGCAACCAACAGCAGATAGTAGTTTACGGTTAATCAGATGTTGGATGCCAGCGGTTGTTACTCGTGATGATCAGTGGGCACAGCAAAAGTTGCTTGATTTTCTGGGGGGGGGTGAAAAAGCACTTAACCTCCATTTATGTGGCACCGCATTTCAGTTGCGTGTTTGGGAGGCACTTTTGTGTATTCCTTGTGGTGGCAGAGTGACCTATGGTGACCTTGCTGCAATGCTGGGGAATCATAAGGCTGCAGGGGCTTTAGGTGGTGCTGTTGGGGCCAACCATATTGCTATTTTAGTGCCTTGTCACAGGGTAGTCCCGGCAGCAGGAGGGATAGGGGGGTATCGTTGGGGTTCTGCTTTGAAACAGCAATTACTGGACAGGGAAGCGCATATTAAACATCCCGGGATACGGCAATCGTCAAGTATTCATCTCCAGGCCTGCTGAATCTATTTACTCTTCTCTGAATGGGGCTGAGTCCTCGATATACCTACAAGAAATTTGTCACCGGTACGTTACTTAATTCGCCTAAATCATTTTAGGCTAGCGTCCGGCACCAGTGCGTATTCATGCAGGTACCAGTGCGCAATACCTACAAGAAGATTGTCACCAGTAAGTTACCCAATTCACCTAAAACATTTTAGGCTAGAATCCGACACCAGTGCGTATTCATGCAGGCACCAGTGCGCACTCATGCCAGATTTATTTAGTTGCATACTAGGAAATGTGAAATAGACGGTATTGCATAACGGCCTGATTGCGTAGTTTCTTAAAAGTACTCCAGTGATATTGGGGTAGAAAAAAGGATGGTATGGTACTAGGTACAGAAAATAGCAAGTTGGTAACCTCCCTTTACAAGGAGGCAACCTCCCTTTATGAGGATCAACTTAAAGCAGGGTTTGAGTCCTTACGCTTTGGTGATTTTCTGGAAGAAGAATTTCGTGATGACTATCTAAAACAAAACTTTCAGAAATCCAGACTTGTTATGGGTATGTCGCTGATTGGTGTTGTCATTGTAACTCTGATGAATAACTCCAATGCTGCGCCATCACCCGTTATGGGTCGGTTTGGGTTGTCACTTATGATGCCCATGTTGCTGGCGTCCCTATTTGCATCGTATATGGGTAACCGTTTTATTTATCAATCAACAGTTGCACTTAGTGCATTGGTTATAGGCGTTGCTGGTTCTATAGTAGATGTACAGGCCAGTCTCGTAGGGCAGGGGTACTACTTTGCCGGCCAGATTGGCTGGTTATTTATTATCTGGTCGATGCTTGGCCTGTTGTTTACTTCAGCAACTGGTTTGTGCGCTGTTGTTTCACTTATATATATGGGGTGTGCCTCATATGTTGGATTGCCAGTCGAACAGTTATTCTTTGAAGGCTTTATGCTTTTAAACGTGAATTTGCTGGGTGGCTATAGTTGCTACAAAATTGAGTACTCAGCCCGTCGTACTTTTTTAGAGTCACGTATACTTGCACAGCTGGCTGAACGTGATGGGCTTACCGGGCTTTATAATCGCCGTGCCTTTGATGAATATATAGAGCGTATTTGGCGGCAGTCACAACGTGAGAATTGTGCACTGACTGTGATGCTTATTGATATTGATCACTTTAAGTCTTACAACGATTTCTATGGTCACCAGGCTGGTGATGATGCACTGACCCAGGTGGCAAATGTTATTGCTTCAGGCATGCAGCGACCTTTAGATATTGCAGCTCGTTATGGTGGTGAGGAATTTGCATTAGTCTTGTATGGACCTGCAACAGAATATGTGAAGAAATTGCCAGAGCGGTTGCGTTGCCAGGTTCTTGAGTTGGGAACAGTGCATGAAGCGGCAACACATACTAAATTTCTAAGTATCAGTATTGGTGTTGCTGTAATTAGTCCTGATACTAATTGTAGTCTGGGTGGTGTTATCCGGATGGCGGATGAAGCGTTGTATCAGGCTAAAGAAGATGGACGAAATCGGGTTGTGATCAGGCAATCTGGCACAACTGATGTTGCAACAGGCCGATTCCGGGCAAGGGAAGCCAGTTAGGTTTTAGCCCTTACTTTTCTTAGGGTTGTTTACCAGTGTCCGGTATTTGGCATGGAAGCCCATGGCTCTGCTGGTTTAAGTGCGCTACCAGCTTGTAATAACTCAATAGATATATTATCCGGTGAGCGTATAAATGCCATGTAGCCATCACGTGGCGGGCGGTTGATGGTGACTCCGGCATCACATAGTTTTTGGCAGCTTAGGTAAATATTTTCTACCTCATAAGCAATATGCCCAAAATTACGTCCTTCGTTGTAGCTTTCAGGATCCCAGTTGTAGGTCAGTTCCAGTAGGGCTGATTTATTACCATCTGCAGCGAGAAATATAAGTGTATATCGACCAGTATCACTGTCGTAACGTCTTTGTTCTTTAAGGCCGAGCTTATTGCAGTAGAAATCCAGTGATTTATCGATATCGTGTATACGAATCATGGTATGAAGGTATTTCATTGGGGTATCTCGTATCAGTAATCTTCAGGTATGTATAACTGCAAAATATGCAATAGAAAAGTATATTGGGAAAATGTGTTAGTAGGCTTTAACCTACTTTTATCTATTGGAGTGCACAAGTTAGTGTAATGAAGCATCAAGATATAAGCATTATTTTTGTGCCTGGCATCCGTGCAAAGCCGCCACCAGATTTGCACAGTGAGCAATTATGCCGCTGCTTAGAGGTGGGCATCATTCACGCAGGAGGTGTTTCAGCTGAGGCTTCTGTTATTGCGGAGGCATTTAATCTGGTTGGCTGGTCACATGCATTCTATGGTGAGCATGCTGATATTATGCTGGATATGCCTGGGGTAGAACGTTTACTGCGTGGTGAGGACAAGGAAGAAGATGACTTGCGTGAGGCACAATCATTTAGTCGTCGTTTTGTTGGAATCCTATATGCATTGGCAGATCGGTTCCCTATCCTTGGGAGTCAGTTCTCCACGCGCCGTATGCAGTCGCGAGTACATGAAATTAACCGGTACTTTAGCAATGCTGATGGGGCGGCCACTGTCGCCCGGAAACAGGTGGCAGGGGCAATCAAACATGCATGGGCAAACGAGCAGAGGGTGTTACTCATTGGCCACAGTTTTGGCTCAGTGATTGCATACGATGCCTTATGGGGACTCTCTAGTGCAGGAACGATAGATAAAGTTGATATGTTTCTTACTATGGGGAGCCCATTGACAATGAGTTATATAAGGCAGCACTTACAGGGGGCAAAGCTTCGTGGGAATGACCGTTATCCGGCATGTATCAGGCGGTGGGTGAACCTGACTGCAATCGGTGAGGTGACTTCAATGGATCGCAGGTTGAGTCATTGTTTTGCAGAAATGCGGGTATTAGGGCTGCTGGAATCCATTGATGATGATCTGGAACTGGTCAATCAGTTTCATGGGCCGGATGGCCTGAATGTACATGAATGTTATGGCTATTTTGCTAGTCAGAAGACCGGCCAGATTTTACTCGACTGGTATCGGGCCGGAAATATTTAATTTTACAGGCGTGATCAGCAGGTCTATACGCCTATTTTTGGCACGACCTTTAGCGGTATTGTTATTGGCAATGGGTCTGCTGGCGCCGTAGCCAATAGCACTGATACGTTGAGGGATAATGTGCAGGCTGTTGATGATATAGGCCAGAACCGCATCGGCACGTTCTTGTGACAGCCTTTGGTTCATATCAGCGCTACCCTGAGCATCTGTATGACCTTCTATAGACAGGTTTGAGTCAGGGTAAATATTAATAGCACGTTTAATTTTACTTAGTAATTCTGTGTGACGCTCATCAAATTTTGCTGAGCCGGAAGAAAATTTAAGGCCAATTAGTCGTACAACTATAGTATTGGATTGTTTAAATACTAGGGCCTCTGAGGGAAGAAACAGCTCCTCAGTTTGAGTAAGTTGCTCTTCTGTGCGAGCTTGACCTTCCAGTTCTAGTATTAGTTGGTGTCGTTCAGCAGAGGCACCACCTAGCTCATTATCCAGTTCACGAATTTCATTTTCGAGAGCCGCAGCAAAAGCCTGATGTTCAGAGAGATCCCGTTGTAGTTGTTGGTTGGCTGTATAAAGTTTGGTGATATGACCTTCCAGGTCACTAACAGCATCATCTGGATCAGTATCCGTTGATATATTGATGCCAGCAGCCAGTTCAAGACGATTAATGTAGGTTTCCCACTTGAGTATTAGTTCCTCAAGGTCAGGCTTACTCCGGACAAGAATAGCTATCTGACCTGCATGACGTGCGGTAACAGCGGCCTGGTTGGCCAGCTCAGATATGGTTTCAGTGGCATATCGGTCTGCTTCAAGAGCTACTTCTGCTGCATCAAGCAGATCGTGGGCTTTCCCCCGGGTTATAGGCGCATAACGTTTGGCGCGCAGGTCATCAGCATCATTGATAGCGTTTCGGGCATGATCCAGTAGCTTTTTATTGAGTGCTTCGAGCTGTGCTACTGAAAAGTATTCAGTGGCATCAAGAAATGCAGCTGTAACCTTATCAGGGTTGTTATTTTCTTCGAGTAATTTAATGGCTCGAGTAAGTGATTTTTGTGCTGAGTTATAGGTTTTTTTGGCCAGTATTTCAGCATCAGCTTGGCGTGCGAGTTCACGTGCCTTAGTAGTTGATTCAAGATCCTGTGCGTAACTTATAAGGGGTAACAGGGTTATTCCCAGAATCAGGCATACAGGGGCTATGTTTAATTGATGATGCATGTTTGTTATGTATCCAATGATCTTTGAAAACTGTTTTTGCCTGGGTCTTGGTGATGTAAGTCTTTGTATTTAATTGACTATAGAATTCATAAATAGCTAAGTACTGCGGCTACAGAGGAATTGCTTGTCAGCCCCTGTATGGAGTTACTTTGCATAATTTTCACAGATTTTGCGCCTAAATTGTGGATTCCCTCACAGTATTTGTGCTGTTAGCCCCCTAATCTTAAGTCATGGGCACTAAGTACTACACACGTTTTTTGTTACAGGCTGTCGACGAAACTGAAGTCGATGAGTATAGCGGTGTAGTGGAGCTACAAGTTGCGAACCAGTCTGTACTGGATTCAAAAGAGATTGAAGCCCTGCTGGCCAATAGTTTTGATCTTAAGTCAGAGCAAGTAGAGCTACTTAATTGGTCGCCTTTGCATTGACCTATATATCAGCCGCAAAAGGCGGCACACAGACTTCCCCCTGTATTGCCCGGTCCTAGTGACCGGGCTTTTTTTAATGAGATCCATTTTCCAGCAGTCCGTAGCTCAGCAGGGTGAGCTTTGCTCTTCGGACCCATCTCTCCTGTTATTGACGCCAAACAAACTCTCCTTTGGTCTTAAGGAGATAGGGGTAATTTGGTTTTAGTGTTTGATGTCTGGGTAGTGAGTGGCCACATAGCTGACAGCTCTGAATCCTCAACGCCAATACCATTTAGCATGCTGCTTAATTGCACGAGCCAAAATCGGCGAGATTGAATGGTATTGAGACCTCGGTGCGAGACGGACCGACCAGGATTTTAGCGTTCTTAGGTAATGTCACATCAAAACATACGTTGGTACTGCCCAGGGTAGTAAAATCAAAACCATCATCCCACCCTTTGGTCATTGCGAGATTGAATGATACGGCACTGGGAATACTGTTGTTCAAGGTGTCGGTGCCTTCCAATGAGTAAGGGCTAACGTATGAAAAAGATTGATCTGCAGTGATCGTACCTGTGTAATTTGCCCAACGGCCACCTCCGGCAGCACGCACTCGCCAGGATTGGTCGGGCTGCCGCCATAAAACAATCCCCCTGTCTGTGGCAGGGTTATATGCAGGGGCACCATCCGGGTTGATGCTGGGTGTGGTTGGTGCACATGGTTTGAAATCAGCAAGATTGAATGGTGGGACGACCGGTTCCCGGGCTGCGCCTACTAGAATTTCTGCGCCATCAGGCATATCTATATCAAAACATACCTTGGCACTGCTCAGGATAGTAAAATCAAAACCATCATCCCACCCTTTGGTCATTGCGAGCTTGAATGATACGGCACTGGGAATACTGTTGTTCAAGGTGTCGGTGCCTTCCAATGAGTAAGGGCTAACGTATGCAAAAGATTGATCTGCAGTGATCGTACCTGTGTAATTTGCCCAACGGCCACCTCCGGCAGCACGCACTCGCCAGGATTGATCGGGCTGCCGCCATAAAACAATCCCCCTGTCTGTGGAAGGGTTATATGCAGGGGCACCATTGGGGTTGATATCAACTGGGTCATCCCCGTTTTCCGTTACCTTCACTGTTATTGTTTGTGAATCGGACTGGCCGGAACTATCGGTTACTAATGCAGTGATTGTATGAATACCAAGGGAAAGTGCGTGACTAACGGATGCACCAAGACCAAAATTTCCATCAATACTTGAATGCCAGCTGACACCGGCACTCACGTCGCCGTCCTCGCCATCATAGGCAGATACCATAAAATTCAGTACAGTACCTAGGATCACACTTGTGCCATTGTGCGCTCCATTGATTGTCACGATTGGAGCTGCATTCATTGTTCTTTCTGTCACAATCCGTGCATTGGGCCCGACAAACATGCGGTGCTGGAACATATCAGAATGACGGTTGCCCACCCCATCAGAACCGTCCGGATACTGATCCGGATAAGCGCCCGCATTTGCTGCAACACGTGCGATAAAATTGCCAATGAGACTTGATGGAGATGGGCTGACGGCGGTGTGGGCTGCAAAGTGATGGAATAGATCACCGTCACCAGAATTGGTATCCACAGTCAAAGCAAAAGTTTGCCCTGCGCCGAGTGAAAAAGACTGTGCAAGGTTCACGTAGCGAAACTCGCCTTCAAGATAGCTATTATCGTTGTTCACCACAACGGAGGCCAGAAGGTTGCGAGAGGAGGCGTCAAACAACCTTACCGTATGCGTCACGTGCAATCCATCTGGATTGCCTACGGTCTGCCCGTCACTTTTGGTGGAAGTTTCCTGATCTAAATAGTCACCAGTACCATCGTCCCACATCCCGAGGCTTTGTACAGCGACGGGTTGATTGCCAACAGTAAATTCATAACCAATTGCTCCGTCCCTGTTGTTCATAAGGTTCGCGCCACCGTCGGTATGAAGAATTGGCCCGGTATCGAGTTTGAGAGAGCGGCTAAAACCCTGATTGTGAAAGTGCAACAGGCGTTCAGTCAGGCTTGTCACCAGAGATTGATTGGCAGGTATCGCTAATACGTTAGTGTCCTGGTGAGGATCAGCATCCAGATCGAAAAGCTTTATCGGCACTGCCTGACCGCGGTTCTTACCATTTACCTTGTTTCGATTCACCAATTGACCGTCAATCATCATTGTGAAGGGATGGTTATGGATAGCAAGAACTGAATCATTCGGTAAATCGTTCTCTGAGATCTTGTCATCGTGGCTTACTAACAAGTGGGATCGTTGAAACTGTGAGTCTGTTTCCTGACCTAATAGTGCGGTAAGCACATTGGCACTGTCTTCCGCCTCATCTGGTCCTAGTGTGTGATTGATGAGACTTGCAAGGCTTGCGTACATATCTACCTGACTAAAATTGGCGTTACTGATTGCACCACTGGGAACCCCGCCGTCTGGCCAGACAACCATAAACGGTACACGATGCCCTCCCTCATATAGAGATCCCTTCTTGCCGCGTAATCCGGCATTTGCACTTTGACCAACTGGACGATCGGCACCATTGTCACTGGTGAAAATAAACAGTGTGCTCTCACTGAGTGGGCGGCCTGTACGCGGGTCATTCAGTGCGGCAAGTTTGTCCAGCAGCAGCCCTAATGAAATATCATTCTCATAGACCATGTCATCACGTAAAGCACCATCACTGCCGTTACTAAAACGGGCCTGGTTACGAATAGGAAAGGACCGCCCCTGTGCGTGAAGTTGATTAGGAGGGTTATGGGGTTCATGGTTAGCGTTTGGCACATAGTAGAGAAAGAATGGTTTTGTTTCGGCGTCTGCTACATGCTCATCGATATAGCCCAGCGCCTCGGTGATATAACGCTGGCCGATACGTTGCTGATCCCAGTCTGATACTCCGGGCCCGATGCTATTACCTGGCGCACCATTCCATGACGGTACTCCAACAAATGAATTGTTGTTGATGTAAGCCTTAATTGAATACCTCTTGTTGTGGTAGAAATTTCCGCCAAGCCCAAAAAAATTATCGAAACCATGGGCCAGAGGGCCATCAAAAATACTTTTAAGGTAGCCACTAGCTGTATTACCAATCTGAATTTTATTCCAGTTGGCCTGATTGCTCTCGGTGATGAACTGCTCCTTGCCATCTTTGCCTATCCAGCTAAAACCGAGATGCCATTTTCCGATGGCCGACGTGCGATAGCCGTTTTGCCGAAGAAGGGTGGCTAGAGTTGGTCGGCCTGGACTAATCATGGGCCGGGTAGCCCAGTCTCCGATTACCTTGTGTTTATTGTAGGTCCGCCATGGGTATCGGCCAGTCAGCATAGCGTAACGACTAGGGGAGCACATTGATGATGTGGTATGTACGTCAGTGAATACCATGCCCTGGGCGGCAAGTCGTTCCAGATTGGGCGTGACAAGTGTCTTCCTAACAGGATTCGTATTAGGCCCCAGCGGTATGCCAAGGTAGGGTCCGGCATCGCCGATACCCATATCGTCTGTCATCATGATGATGATATTTGGTTTGATCTGCCCAGAGGCATTGGTTGCCACCAGCAAACAAAGCGACAGTGCAGCCACTATTAAATTTTTCATCCCCAAACCCCAAATCCCCAATTTTTTATTAGCTAATTCACAGGTTATATATTTAAAATAAGTGACTTATGCCTGCTTAAGCAGCATTAAGACTAATTGATGAGTGTCTCCGCCAGAAGGCTTTTCTACATAATCTGTGCTTAATTTATGTAAAAAAGCCCCTAAAAGCCTGCTGCCCGCTTCATTCCTGATTACCCCCGTTTCAAGTTAGAATTGCACCCCCGCCAACCCTGGAATAAGAACAAGATTGTGGCCACTCTTAAAGGAATACCCATTATTCAATCCGGTACCAAGTACCGGAATGATGAGGGTGTGTCTGCCATTAAGAATGGGGTTAAGAAAAAGCCTGGCAAAGAATCACCTCTGGTTACAGGTAAACCTCGTTGGTTAAAGGCCCAGATTCCCAGTGGTAAAGCTTTTGCAGCTGTTCGGCGAAATGTGCATGAGCATAAACTTAGTACGGTTTGTGAAGAGTCAATGTGCCCGAATATTGGTGAGTGCTGGAATAATGGTACGGCCACCATCATGCTCATGGGTAGTGTCTGTACTCGGGCATGCCAGTTTTGTGCTGTAGATACAGGCAATCCTAATGGCTGGCTGGATGTGGCAGAGCCGGAGAATACAGCGCGGTCAGTGCAGATTATGGGATTGCGCTATGTAGTGCTCACTTCAGTTGATCGTGATGATTTGGCAGATGGTGGTGCCGCACATTATGCAGCCTGTGTACAAGCTATTAAGCTGTTGACCCCGGAGACTGCAGTTGAAGCGCTAACACCGGATTTTAGTGGCTCAAAGCAGGCTGTAGAAAGGGTGGCAACTTCTGGTCTGGATGTTTTTGCGCAAAACATAGAAACTGTTGAGCGGCTTACCAGGTATGTGCGTGACCCCCGTGCAGGTTACTCTCAAACTCTGGATGTATTGGGTCAGGCTAAACAATGCGCGCCTGAAATCCTAACAAAGACAAGTCTGATGTTAGGCCTTGGCGAAGTGATGGATGAGATTATTGCAACTATGGATGATTTGCGTGCACAGGATGTGGATATACTTACCCTTGGGCAGTATCTGCAACCAACTACACACCATCTGCCAGTAGAGCGCTTTGTTCCACCCGATGAATTTGCATTACTCCGTGCAGAGGGGTTGCAGCGTGGTTTTGTAGAAGTAGTGGCAGGACCATTGGTGCGTTCAAGTTACCGTGCCGATCGAGTATTTGATAAGAATAATGCAGGCCTGAGTGCCTGAGTCTTTTTACCTGGAGTCGGGTTGCCGACAGATTTGAATCTAATGATGGAATTTTTTCTGGAATTTTGTTTGTTTTTTCTTAAGTCACTCACAATTGTGGTGGCTATTATTGCTGTTGTTATGGCAATTATATCGGCATCACGCGGTGCTGATTCCGGTCATGGCCTTACTATTGAAAAACTGAATGAGAAGTATCAGTCAATGGCTGACAAGTTAAGTCAGGCTGTGATGTCAAAAACAGCATGGAATGCCTATGACAAGACGCAAAAGAAAGAGCGTAAGGCAGAGGCAAAACAATCTGATGAAGAGCGTGGCAAGCGTATATTTGTAATTAATTTTGTGGGTGATATGCGTGCCAGTCATGTGGATTCATTACGTGAAGAAGTTAGTGCTGTGATGTTGATTGCTACACAAGCAGATGAAGTTGTTGTAACGCTTGAAAATTCGGGCGGTACAGTGCATGAACATGGTCTGGGTGCCTCACAGCTGCAGCGGATAAAGGATCATGGCATTCCACTGGTAGTTATAGTTGATAAGGTTGCTGCAAGTGGTGGTTACCTAATGGCAAGCATCGCAGATAAAATTATTGCGGCGCCCTTTGCCATTATTGGGTCTATTGGTGTGCTTGCTCAATTACCAAATTTCAATCGTTTTCTTGAGCAGCGGGGAATTGATTTTGAGCAGGTGACTGCAGGTAAATACAAACGTACTTTGACCATGTTTGGTAAGAATACTGAGGCAGATCGTGAAAAGACGCGTGAAGATCTTGAAGAGGTGCACCGATTATTTAAAGGTGCTGTTACAGAGCACAGACCGGCACTGGAGATTGAGCGTGTTGCAACAGGGGAATACTGGTATGGCTCACGTGCACTTGAACTTGGGTTGATTGATGACCTTGGCTCCAGTGATGATTATCTTATGCGTTTGGCTACAGAGGATCATGCGCAAATTTATGCGGTAACGTATAAAGGCCGTGTAAGTTTCATGCAAAAAATACAGGGAGCTTTTGGTTCATTAGCAGCTTCTCTGGGTTTTGGTAGTGGCTTGCGGTAAAGGCAGTCTGGTGAAATAAATTCACTATTATTCTGAGCTTAGCTAGGTATTTATAGTTTATGTTTAGCGTATGAATATCATTAGTCGAGTTATCTGCTTTTTTCTTTCTGCTGTAATCGCAGCAGTACTAAGCGGGTGCGTGAGTCAGTCACAGATTGAAATAAGTTCCGATGATGAATTTCAGCGAATGCGCACCTCAATGCCCTTGTCTAATAATCTTACGGACAGGGCATATGTCAGATGCGTAGCGCTCAGTATTATTGAACAGCTGGATGAACCATACGCCAGTTATGACTGGGAAATAGAGCTTTTTGATAGTCAGGATGTGAATGCCTTCGCAATGGCGGGTGGTAAAATTGGTGTTTTTTCAGGACTGTTAAATGTGGCAACAAATCAGGATCAATTGGCAGCAGTTCTGGGGCATGAAGTTGCACATGTGACTGAGGACCACACACTAGAGCGTGCCAACCGGGATGCTGTGACCCGGAATGTAGCAATCTTTGGTTCAGAAGTACTGGATGCATCAACAGGGCTGGAAACAACAGATCTCATGGTTTTTGGTGCACAGGTGGGCTTGATGTTGCCTTACCAGCGGTCAGCTGAAAGTGAGGCTGATACAGTAGGCCTTATTTATATGGCTGCTGCAGGCTTTGACCCACTTGCCAGTATTACCTTATGGACTAATATGGCGAAGGTATCAGGTGGTGCTGGGCCACCGCCATGGTTGTCGACACACCCATCTGGGGATGCGCGTATTGCTGAACTGGCGGGGGAAATGATTGATATATTACCTATATATAACAAAGCCTTAGAGGAAGGCCGCCGGCCTAATTGCAGACATTAAACCAAGCCCTGAGTATAAATCTGTAGTGTCCCCAGCCTTCTATATAATGCATCCTCATGGTCGTTTTTTTCCGACAGCTACTGCTGAGTATTTTTACAGGCGCTATTCTTGCTGCCTGTACCGTTCGGCCGGCTCAAGTATCACCTGAACCTGCGGCGGCGCTTAGACAAGAGCCTGCTGCTAATAAGCAGTTGGTTACTTATGTGACAGGTAATCCGCCACTAGTTACTGACCGGTTCTTACTGACATCACCAGATCAGGAAATTGTGGGTGCATTACAGGTAATTCATACACGCTATGAAGACACCTTTGTTGATATTGCTCGCACCTATAACCTTGGCTTTGATGAATTAATTGAGGCGAATCCTAATGTAGATCCCTGGTTGCCAGGAGAAGGTACACGAGTTGTTTTGCCAACACAGTTTATTCTGCCAAATGCTCCTCATGAGGGCATCGTTATTAATCTCGCTAACAAGCGCTTGTTCTGGTATCTGCCAGCAGATAAAGATGGCGTGCATGCAGTTATGACTTTTCCTATTGGTATAGGCCTGCAGGGTACGGCAACGCCCACGGGTATTACGACCATAACGCAGAAAATTCGTAATCCAACATGGTTTGTGCCTGCTGCGATTCGTGCAGAATATGCAGCTGAAGGCACACCATTGCCAAAGCAGGTGCTGCCTGGTCCAGATAACCCACTTGGTGGTTACGCATTATTACTAGGGATGCCTTCTTACCTGATTCACGGCACCAATCGTCCTGCTGGGGTAGGCATGCGAGTAAGTCATGGCTGTGTAAGGCTGTTTCCAGAAAATATTGAACGTCTTTATTCTGAGGTTCCTGTTGGGGAGCCGGTAACTATTGTTGATCAGCCCTGGTTGGTGGGGTGGCGCAATAACCGGCTTTATCTGGAGGCTCATCCGCCACTTGAAGATGATTCCCGTGATTGGCCGGGCATTCTCCCTGGTCTGTTAGCGGGCGCAATGACTTCAGCGCCGTTAAAAATTGCTGATCACCCTGATTTAGATCGGGTTAATGCAATTATTAATGCAGGTCGTGGTATACCATTACCGGTGTTGTTTGATGAACCTACTACCCAAAGCTACCTGCAGACAGCCCTGATGGTAAACAATATTATTGTGTTACCGCCTTTGGTGCGTGAACAGGTTGCTGCAGAAGGTATGGACAGATAATTTAGCCGCAGTGCATTTAACAGGCTATACTTCCGGCATCCATGCTGGGCCATGGTTTTGTTGTCAATGCCATCAGATATAAATAATAGCTGCACATATGTTGTTGAAGGCTCTGCTCAGGGTCAGCCTATTCCTGTTGATGGTGATTCTGTTACTGCATTTGTAGGGCCTGCTCCGCGTGGCCCGGTTGATCATGCAGTAAAAATTAATAGTCCTGATGATTTTCTGCAAAACTTTGGCGCGCCTGAATACCATTGTCGGCTGGAATTTTCTATCCGCCAGTTTTTTGCCAATGGTGGTAGGAATGCCGTTGTTGTCCGTGTTTCTGGTACAAGTGTATGTCACCGTATACGTTTACGGGCAGGTAGTGAGGAGCTTGTGCTTGAAGCACGTAATCCTGGCCCATTTGAGTATCTGCGTGCATCAGTTGATTACGACGGTATCAATGCTGAGGATGAAAGCTATTTCAATTTGGTTGTGCAGCGCTTGCGCCGCCCAGGGTCAGCATGGATTGATGCGCAGGAATATTATCGGGCTGTATCAATAGACCCGGGGAGTCGGGACTACCTTGGTTACATACTTAGCCAGTCAGACCTTATAAAAGTTATTGGTCAGCCACCTGTTTCCCGGCCAGAGCCCACTTATAAAGACTGTACGGTACGTGAACCAGACTATGTTGATATATTGACAGATCCTGTTTACAGCCCCCCTCCATCAGATTATGACCTGATAGGCTCGGCTGCTGATGGAACAGGGTTAAATGCCCTGGAACATATCCATGATATTGGTCAGGTTGTACTGCTGTCGGGTGCTGAAGGCACTCCAATTGGCCCGGTTGCGTTACTTGCTGCAGATCGTTTTTGTCGTAGTCATCAGTCCTTGCTCATCATAGACCCGCCAGCATGCTGGGTTACTGTTGAGGATGTCATGGCAGACCAGGCGCGTTCCGGATTCACCAGTCCAAATGCCATTACCTGGTTTCCTGGTGTCTACATCCGGAATTCACAGGGTGAAAAAGTTTTGACTAGTGCAGCGGGTTCCATAGCGGCTGCATTAACTGCCAGTGACCGTTGTGACGAAGTATTGCAACTGTATGCTGAGGGTCCTGTTTTGCTACGAGCTGGGGTCAAGCTGACAGCTGTAGTCGATGATGATGCAATACGTCGTCTTGCACGAGCGGGGATTAATACACTTGTTCAGCGTAGTGCGTTACACCTGCAGTTGCAGGGTAAAGTGACTCAGGCTCGGTATGGGAGTATTTCGGCAGATTGGAATGCGCTTGAAATGCGGCGCCAGGTTTTATTTATTCTGCGGCGTATTCGTAGTGGTGCTTATTGGACGCATTTAAAAGAGTCCAATCAGGCGGTCTGGCAGGAGCTTACGGGCCAGATTAGTGAGTTTTTAAGTGAGCTACATGCACGTTCCATACTTGTAGGCGAATACCCACAGCAGTCTTTTTATATTAAATGTGACGCTGATACCAATGCAGAGATTGGTGAGCGTACAGGAGAAATAGCCTTTATTGTTGGCTTTGCTATTCGACAGGAGGGTGAATTTCTTGTATTTCATTTCCATTGCTCCCAAGAGATGTGCCGCATTGCTGAATTGGGGTGGCAATCAAGTCTGGAACGTACCGGTTAGGCGGGTTGTAAGCAGTTTAGCCTGATTTTAGGCCGATATATGGCCTGACTGCGTAGAAGTCAGAGTATCTATCAGCTGCCTCCTTCTCATGGTGATCAACAGCACTAAAGTATTTTGGTCAAATAGCTGTACATGCTTGTTGATATCATCAGCTTTGTTCTAAGCTGGCTCTATCCAGTTTAATCAGATGCCTGTACCGGTCAGGGGGATATCCATGAAGAAAATTTTATGTGCAGCTATATTTTTTACAATGATCATTTTGTTGCAAGGCTGTGAGAAAAATAGTGTAACGCCATCTTCAATTGTGGTGGATAAAAAAGCGGATGATAAACTGGCTGCTATATTGGCTGGTGAGCATCGTTCAGATGAGCATAAGGCCCGTGATAAATTTCGCCATCCGGCAGAAACGCTCTCATTTTTTAGTGTGACACCCGATGCGAGCGTTGTTGAGATCTGGCCTGGTGGCGGTTGGTATACCGAAATACTGGCACCGTATTTACGTGATGAAGGTCGATATATAGCTGCCGGTTTTGATCCTGAGTCTGATATTGAATTTATTCGTATTGCAGCGGGTAAGTATCAGTCTAAGCTTGATGCCAACCCAGAGCTTTACGATAAGGTTGAAACTGTGGTGCTAATGCCGCCGAATCAGCTGGACTTTGTACCGCCTGATTCTGTGGATGTGGTGCTGACATTCCGGAGTGTTCACAACTGGATGCCACGCAATGCTCAGGGGGTAATGTTTCAGGCGATATATACAGCCCTTAAGCCTGGTGGTGTTTTGGGTGTGGTTGAGCATCGTGGTAACCCTGCTATTCCGCAGGATCCAAAAGCAGCCACAGGTTACGTAAATCAGGATTATGTGATTGAGCTCGCAGAGTCAGCAGGATTTGTCTTAAATGGCAGCTCTGAGATTAATGCTAACTTGGCTGATACCAAGGATCACCCGGAGGGTGTCTGGACCTTACCGCCAACTCTGCGAATGAAAGAACAAGGTAAGGAAACATGGTTGAGCATAGGTGAAAGCGACCGGCTTACATTACGGTTTATTAAGCCCGTTAATTGAGTGATTTATTGATGCTTATTTGACTCAAAGACCCTCAATTTATGGAGGTTCTGCTATTGCAGTTAGTTGCAACCATAGGTGGTTCTGCTACTGATCAAGAGCCCTTTCAGCATTGACTGGTATTTGTAAGCGTAATGTGCAGACTTTCAGATTTTAAACGCCTTCGGTAGGTATGCATAACTTTGTTTTATATGGCCTGCATTTTTCCACTGCAGGTTGACGTTTACCGGGTTGAAAATTATTTTAGTTCAGTTGCAGTGTCATGCTGTAACTGCATGTTAGCGGTTCAGCATTAGGGTTGGCTGTATAGCGAGCTTTTTGAGCCGCATTGATTGCGACTGAGTCAAAGTCTGATGTTGCACCTGTAATAAGTATATTTTTGATGCTGCCATTAGCATTTACTGTATAAGTCAGATTGACTGCCTGTGTCTCACCGGGGTGGATAATAGGCCCGTCAGGGTCCCATACTGTTGGCCCCATTGAGATGAAGCGATCTTTGCAGATGGCTGCTGGTAACAGGTCTTCTGAGTCTTGTCTGCGGCTAACGGACACCGCAAGCGCAATCAGTGTGATCACACCCAGAATTATGAACAGATTGGTAGTGGCTCTGCTGCCAGGACTTAGTTGACTCATAAGCAGAAGTTAATGACTGGTCACAGCATTGCCATCAGCATCAATAATTCTGATTTCACCAAGTTGTAATTCGTTTAGTTCCTCTTCAATACGCGCCCGATCACCAACAACAATCCATACAAGCTCAGCTTGATCAATTGTATCGTTTGCGGCTGTCACAACCTGTTCTAATTGGAGTTCATTCAGGCGTTGTGGGTATGTATCCCAGTAGTCATCTGGTAGTCCGTATGTAACCAGTTGCGCCAGGTCACTGAGCACAGCTGGGTTGGTTTCCCAGCGCCCTGGTAATGACAGGATGTTGGATTTTTGTACGCGCTCAAGTTCAGCGGTGGTAGGTGGTGTTTTACCCCTGATTTCAGTGATCTCTCTTAGCATCTCTGCTAGTGCGGGTGCGGTTTTATCAGTTTGAACTGGTGCATACATAAGGAATGGGCGTTGTGCACGGGTTGCTGTAATCAGACTGCGTGCTCCGTAGGACCAGGATTTTTCTTCGCGAAGGTTCATATTGATACGTGCAGAAAACTGTCCGCCTAGCACATCATTCATGGCCTCAATAGCAATCTCATTGGGGTTGTTCATAGGAACAACCAGTTGCCCGGCAAAAATGATGGATTGCTCAGCGCCCGGTTTATCAATTAGATACAGACCATCAGTTTGGACTCGCTCAACAGTAGCCGTATTTTTTTCAGGAACTTTGCCTGCTTCCCAGTTATGGAATAACTTTTCTATATGTGGAGTAATTTCTTCCAGTGTTGTATCTCCGACAACTACCAGCGTGGCATTATTTGGTTTGAACCAGGTGTTATGCCAGTTGATAAGGTCAGCGCGTGTGATTGCGGCCACTGATACCTCGGTGCCGCTACCCGTTAGTGGTTGTGCATAGGGGTGACCTTCACCATACAAAAACTCGGGCAACAAACGGAGTGCCATACTGAGTGGGCGGCTCTTTTCCTGTTGAATAGCCGTCAGGTACTGGCTACGTACTCTTTCCAGCTCGGCCTCAGGGAAGGTTGGCCGCAGAACAACATCTGCGAAGAGATCCAGAGATGGCTCAAGGTTTTCAGTTAATGCAGACAGACTAACAGATGCAGTATCGAGACCAGCCCCAGCAGACAATTCTGCACCGAGTAATGCCAGTTGTTCACTGATTTCCAGTGCGTCTTTATTGCCAGCGCCCTCATCCAGCATTGACATAGTAATACTGGCTTCGCCAGTGAGATTAGGGCGGTCGCCTGCAGAGCCGGCGTCAAAAATAAGATTCATATTAACAACCGGAATACTTGGTCGGTTAACCACAATGATATTCAGGCCGTTATCCAGTTTGGTGCTGGTGAACTGAGGAAACCTTGCTGTTGCAGGCGTACCAGGCGTAGGTAATGTGCTGCGGTCAGCACCTGTATCACTAAAGGATAGTTCAGGGTATGGAACGATATGTGCAACATACGGCGGTTGATCAAACCAGCGTTGGGCAACATCACGTACCTGTTTTGGTGTGGCTGAGCTAAGGTCATCGAGTTGTTGCTGGTAGCCGCCCGGGTTGCCTCCATAAACGGCATTTTCAGCCAGTACTGATGATTTACTGCCGGATCCACCTATGCGTTCGATGCCTCTTATAAAGGCAGATCGCTCTTTCATTTTGACGCGTTGCAGTTCTTTCTTGCTGGGCCCATTATTAAAAAAGTTTTCCAGTTCTGCTCTGGTTACGCGTTCGACCAGATCAACATCCACACCGGGTTTTACGGATACTTCCAGAATCATGATGCCGGAAATTTCCAGAGAAAAAGTTGCAAGACTGACATCAGTAGCTATCTGATCCTGATAAACCAGTCGTTCATACAGTCGTGAATTTTTGCCGTTGGCCAGTATGTCAGCTGCAAGTGTTAGCTGATTGGCATCAGTTGTGCCCCAGCGGGGGCCCGGCCAGGCGAGGTAGATGCGTGCCTGAGGCACTCTATCCTGAATTAGCTGGCGGCGTTCACTGGTATGGGTAGGTATCCATTCTTTTTGAACAATTAGTGGTGGCCCTGGTTCAATGTCGCCAAACCAGTGCTCTACTTTTTTTAGTACATCTTCTGCTTTGACAGCACCTGCAACTACCAGTACAGCATTATTTGGGCCGTAGTAGGTGCGGAACCACTCTTGCATGTCTTCAAGGCTTGCGGCTTGCAGGTCTTCCATTGAGCCAATGGTTTCCCATGAATAAGGATGATCGGTGGGGAATACCTGTTTCAGTAGCGCTTCCCAGATGGCGGCATAGGGTTGGTTATCACCCTGACGTTTCTCATTTTGTACAACGCCACGTTGTTCATCCAGTACAGCCTGGTCAATCGCACCAAGCATGTGGCCCATCCGGTCTGACTCAAGAAATAACACACGATCCAGGGCGTCAACTGGCACGGTTTGATAGTAATTAGTACGGTCAAACCAGGTGGTTCCGTTAAGTGTTGTTGCACCAACTGTTTCCAGTAATTCCAGGTATTCACCATTGGAATTTTCTGAACCCTGAAACATCAGGTGTTCGAATAAGTGTGCATAGCCGGTTTGCCCTGGTTTTTCATTGCGTGAGCCTACGTGGTACCAGATATTGACTGCCACAATGGGCGCTTTATCATCCTCATGAACGATCAGGGTTAGGCCGTTATCCAGTGTGAATGACTTATAGGGAATCAGCTCTTCTTCGGCCCATGCGGTTTGCAGTAATAATGTGCAAAAGATAACTAGCGCTGCCTTGCAGGCAGCGCGGAGTAGAGAGTGGTTTACAAATTTGGTCATGCGGGATTCCATTAGTTATCTGTTGATATATGTGCTGTTTTCGTTTGCAGCGTTAATCTCACGAAAGCATCCAGTATACTGGTTCACTGTTATTACAAGCCTATTTAAGCAACAAACCCGAGGTGGGTCGATAGCTTTTTCAGGCAAGGGTTAAGAATAGAGGTAGTGATGGCTGATGGTAACTCACGGCGTGGACTGTACCCGCCCGTTGCACCCTATAACACCGGACTGATGCCCGTATCTGCTGGCCATGAACTGTATTTTGAGGAATCCGGTAATCCGGATGGTAAGCCGGTAGTATTTTTACATGGTGGTCCGGGTGCGGGCTCTAATGCAGCCGTTCGTCGTTTTTTTGACCCGGTGCGATATCGCATCGTGGTATTCGACCAGCGCGGCAGTGGTCGCAGCCTGCCACATGCAAGTCTGGAAAATAATACAACCTGGGACCTGGTTGCGGATATAGAAAAATTACGCACTCAGCTGGGTATAGATTGCTGGCAGGTATTTGGTGGTTCCTGGGGCAGTACCCTGGCACTGAGCTATGCCCAGACATATCCACAAGCAGTTAAGGAGTTGGTTTTACGCGGTATATTTCTGCTGCGCCCGCAGGAATTGCACTGGTTTTATCAAGAAGGAGCCAGCCGACTGTTCCCTGATTACTGGCAGGATTTTGTTGCGCCTATACCGCAGGATGAGCGCAATAACCTCATTGCGGCTCATTACCGACGTTTGACAGGTGATGATGATGAGGCGCGTATGGCATCAGCACATGCCTGGTCTGTTTGGGAGGGTGTGACCAGCAACCTGCTTGTATCTGAGGCGGCAGTGGGGCGTTTCCAGTCAGATGAATTTGCGCTCGCTTTGGCGCGTATTGAGGCGCATTATTTTGTTAATGGGGGCTTTATGGAGAAGCCGGATCAGCTGCTTGATAATATTGACAGAATTCGTGACATTCCTGCTGTGATTGTGCAGGGACGTTATGATGTGGTTTGCCCGGCTCAGACAGCCTGGGACTTACATACAGTTTGGCCCGAGGCAGACTTCCGCATAGTTCCGGATGCAGGTCATTCCTCATTTGAGGCGGGTATAGTGCATGAATTGGTTGAAGCCACAGATCGATTTGCGGCGCTTTAGACTTTAAGAACATGCTTGCTTTTAGTTTCAGGACGATGAATATAAATTATGAGTAATAACTGCCTGATTACCAATGCGCGTATAGTCAATGAAGGGCAGGTCACTGAGGGTGATGTGCGTATCTGTTCTGGCCGTATTGATACGATTGCATCAGGTTTGTCTGCAGTGGCAGGTGAGAGTGTCATCGATGCAGAAGGTGCCTGGCTGATGCCTGGCATGATTGATGATCAGGTGCATTTTCGTGAGCCGGGACTGACTGCAAAGGGCGATATGGCAACGGAGTCCGCGGCAGCAGTTGCGGGTGGCATTACCAGTTTTATGGAAATGCCCAACGTGAAACCACCAACCACCAATCTTGATGCTCTGGAAGACAAATATACGCGTGCAGCAGGGCGTGCAAGTGCTAACTATGCTTTTTATCTTGGTGCCACCAATGACAATATTGAGCAGATTCGCTCTATCAGACCCGGGCAGGCTTGTGGCGTCAAAGTATTTATGGGCGCTTCAACCGGTGCCATGCTGGTGGATGATGAGCAGACATTAGAGCAGATATTTGCCGATTCGCCTTTGCTGATAGCGACTCATTGTGAAGACACACCAATGATTACTATCAATGAGGAGGCTGCTAGGCAGCAGTATGGTGAGGATGTGCCTATGTCTGAGCACCCAAATATCCGGTCAGAGGAAGCCTGTTATAAATCCTCCTCGCTGGCAGTTGAGCTGGCTCGCCGGCATGATTCACGTCTGCATGTTCTGCACCTGACCACTGCCCGGGAGCTTGAGCTATTTACAGCAGGGCCGGTAACTGACAAGCGCATTACATCAGAGGCATGTGTGCACCATCTATTTTTTGATGCCAGTGATTATGAGAGGCTTGGTGCGCAGATTAAGTGTAATCCTGCTATTAAGACTGCAGCAGATCGTGAGGCGCTGCTAAAGGCCGTGGCATCTGACCTGATTGATGTGATTGCTACTGATCATGCGCCCCATACGGCAGAAGAAAAGGCTTCCAGCTATTTCAAGGCACCAGCCGGACTTCCACTGGTGCAGCATGCGCTGCTTATGACTCTGGAGTTTGTGCATGATGGTGGTTTGGATATAGCGACAGCTGTGCGCAAAACCAGTCATGCTGTAGCGGATGTCTTTGGCGTGCAGGAGCGCGGGTATATACGGGAAGGGTATTTTGCGGATCTTGTACTGGTTGACCCTGACCGGCCCACTCAGGTACGCACCAAAGACCTTATATATAAGTGTGGCTGGTCACCTCTTGTGGGTTATAAGTTTCGTTCCAGCATCAAGGCCACACTGGTCAACGGTGAGGCTGTCTGGCGGGATGGCGAGCTTACTGGCGCAATTACCGGGCAACGCCTTAAATTTGGCTGATTAAGGCCCTGCAGGTCTTTACATATTCTGGCTGGGGCAATAAAGGAAAAAAATACTTGTAACCTTTGCTCTGGCTGGTAATGTCTGCCCTGAGGCGCACGAAATATTGTCGCCAGGTGGGCTTTTCGAAGACCTTTTGTGGCTGTTGGGAAAGTCTGGTTTTACAGGTTACTGTGGATGGTACGTAGATGGCTCAAAATGATTTTATTTATGGGTTGAATCTGTATAATCTCAGCGCCTTGATCGGCTCCAACTGTATTTTAAAGAACCTTAATAAATAGTTATCGTCTCTCCCTTACTTAAATAGCTCCCAGCTTTTTGCAGGCACTTATTGCTATGCGTCCGACGGATACGTCAAACCCAAAATATTTCCACAAAGTGGTCGATTGTCAGTACGCTTGTCCTGCGCATACCGACGTGCCTGGATACATTAGGCATATTGCGCAAGGTGAGTTCACAGAAGCTTATATGCTTAATCGGAAGTCGAATGTCTTCCCGGGCATACTTGGCCGTGTGTGTGATCGTCCCTGTGAACCGGCATGCCGACGTGGTCGTGTTGAAGACAAGCCAGTTGCTATTTGTCGATTAAAACGTGTTGCTGCGGATAATCGTGATGATGTTAAGCACTTGCTTCCAGTGCCGCCCCCATCTAATGGTAAGAAAGTTGCTCTGGTTGGCGCAGGTTGCGCTTCTTTGGCAGTTGCAAATGATCTTGCGCCGCTGGGCTATCAGTGCACAATTTTTGAGAAGTTTGATGTTACCGGTGGTTTGATGCGCTCTAACATCCCATCATTCCGTTTACCACCAGAAGTGCTTGATGATGAAATTGGTATGATTCTTGATCTGGGTGTTGAGTTGAAAACCAACCATCCGATTGAGAGCATGAATGCATTGCTGGAGCAGGATTTTGATGCTGTATTTGTTGGTACAGGTGCCCCACGGGGTAAGGAACTCAATTTACCCGGTAGGCAGGAGGCTGATGCCAACATTCATATTGGTATTGACTGGCTTGAATCTGTTGCATTTAAGCATACCGAGTCTATAGGCAAGAACGTTCTTATTATTGGTGTAGGTAATACGGCAATGGATTGCTGTCGGACTTCACTAAGGATGGGTGCTGACTCAGTTAAGGTTATGGCGCGTAAGCCCCGCGAGTTCTTTAAGGCGTCTGTCTGGGAGCTGGAAGATGCTGAGGAAGAAAATGTCGATATCATCGTTAATCATTCACCAAAAGAGTTTGTAATTGAGAGCGGCAAACTGGTTGGTATGGCGTTTGAATTAATGGAATATGATATTGATGATAACGGTCGTATTACTGATCAGCGTACTACTGGTGAAGTAATTATTCCCTGTGATGATGTCATCCTTGCCATTGGGCAGGACAATGCATTCCCCTGGATTGAGAAAGATGCTGGTATTGAATTTGATAAATGGGAAGTGCCAGTAGTTGATGAGGCTACTTTCCAGTCGACTCGTCAAGGGGTGTTCTTTGGAGGTGATGCTGCATTTGGGCCTAAGAACATCATCTGGGCAGTTGAGCATGGCCATCAGGCTGCAGTCTCAATTCATAAATACTGTCAGGGTGAAGATGTTGCTGATCGCTTGCCAGACGGCCAGACACTGGCCAGTACCAAGATGGGCATTCATGAGTGGAGCTATAGCAATAGTTTTGACAGTAATGAGCGGACTATCATGCCGCATGTCAGTCTCAAGGAGCGCTTTAAAAAGCTTGATATTGAGGTAGAGCTTGGTTTTAGTGCAGAGCTGGCAGCAGAAGAAGTAGAGCGTTGTCTTAACTGCGATATTCAGACGGTATTTACGGCTAACCTGTGTATTGAGTGTGATGCCTGTATTGATGTTTGCCCTGTTGACTGCCTGACCATTACTCATGATGGTGAAGACGAAGACCTGCGTACACGTTTGAGTGCGCCTTCTGAAAATAATGAGCAGGCACTGTATGTGTCTGGAGCTTTACCCTCTACTGGCAAGGTCATGGTCAAGGATGAGGATGTCTGTATACATTGCAGTTTGTGTGCTGAGCGGTGCCCAACAGCTGCTTGGGATATGCAGAAGTTCACGTTGCATCATCCCCATGCCAAAGATGAAGCCGGTCAGCCGGCAGTAAAGGATGTTGCCTGAGCTGGCTCTTACTTAATGGAAGTGGATTATTAAACGCGGTCCCGGTAACGGGTTCGATACCTAAAACCCAAACATTAGCACCAGAAATATTCAGATGAGCAAACCATCAGTCAATGAGTTCACAGTTAAGATAGCCAATGTGAACGGTACGGGTTCAGCAAGTGCAAATGGCTTGCTGATGAAGTCTCTGTTCCGCATGGGCATCCCGGTTGTGGGTAAAAACTACTTCCCCTCAAACATTCAGGGTTTGCCTACCTGGTACGAAATTCGGGCCAGTGAGAAGGGTCATCTTGCTCGCTCAGGCCGGGTGGACATTATGGTGGCTATGAATGCAGAAACCTATAAGCATGACCTTGAGGATGTTGTTTCTGGTGGTTATCTGATTTATGACTCCACCTGGCCACGTCATAGTCTTTTGCAGCGAGATGACATCACTATCATTGGTGTGCCGCTGTCAAAGATGTGTAATGAGAATTTTCCAACAGCACGTGCCCGTATTCTGATGAAGAATGTCGTATACGTAGGTGTAATTGCGGCATTGCTTGATCTTGATCTTGAAGTGATCAGCCAGCTTCTGAATGAGACTTTTGCCAAGAAAGCCAACCTGCTGGATGGTAACCAGCTGGCAATACACATGGGTTATGAGTGGGCAAAAAACAATCTTGAAACCCCACTGGCATTTAAGGCAAAAACCAGTAACAAGACATCGGATCACATTATTATTGATGGTAATACTGCTGCTGGTTTGGGTAGCGTATATGCTGGTGCAACCTGTGCCGCTTGGTATCCCATTACTCCATCCACTTCAGTAATGGATGCGTTTAGAAATTTTTGCACCAAGACACGTGTTGACCCAGAAACGGGCGAGAATAACTTTTGTATTGTGCAGGCCGAGGATGAACTGGCTGCAATAGGTATGGTGCTGGGTGCAAACTGGGCAGGCGCCCGTTCATTTACAGCAACCAGTGGCCCTGGTGTGTCGTTAATGAGTGAGTTCCTTGGTTACGGCTACTTTACCGAGATTCCTGCCGTGTTGTTCAACGTGCAGCGCTGTGGCCCATCAACAGGCATGCCCACCCGAACTCAGCAGTCTGACATCACCTCCTCGGCGTTTGCCTCACATGGTGATACCCGACATATATTACTGTTCCCGGCTGACCCTGAGGAATGCTTCTATTCTGCCCGGGATGCTTTTGATCTGGCAGAACGGCTGCAGACGCCGGTTATCGTGTTGAGCGACCTGGATATAGGCATGAATGACTGGATGTCTCCTAGCTTGCAATGGGATGACAGTTATCAGCCAGACCGAGGCAAAGTATTGCGTGCAGCTGAAGTAGAGAAACTGGATGTTTTCCATCGCTATATGGATACAGATGGTGATGCAATTCCTTACCGTACAGTACCAGGTGATCATCCAAAGGGTGCTTATTTTACTCGTGGCTCCGGACACAACATGTATGGTGCATATACTGAAAATGCGGATGAGTACCAGCAGGTTGTTGATCGCTTGCTGCGTAAATGGGATACGGCTAAGACACTTGTGCCTGCTCCAATAATTAAGCAGGACAATAAAAATAATATCGCCATTATTTCAATTGGTAGCTGTGATCATGCTGTACGTGAAGCAATAGATATTCTGGGTGATGAAGGTGTGGGTATTAATTACATGCGCCTTAAGGCTTTCCCGTTTGGTGATGATGTGCAGAAATTTATAGATGCCCATGACAAGCTTTATGTTGTTGAGCAAAATCGTGATGCACAGCTGAAAAGCCTGCTCTGCTTAGAGTTACGGGTACATGATGAAGACCTGACAGCAATCCTTCATTACAACGGATTGCCAATGAATGCTGGATTTGTTGTGGATGCTATAAACCAGGATATGGCAAAGGGAGAAGCAGCATGAGCTTCATGACCCGACCAACGGCAAGACACCCCAAGCTGCCTGTTAATGAGCTTGGCCTGACTGTGCGTGATTATGAAGGCGGCATGTCGACGTTGTGCGCCGGCTGTGGCCACGATTCAATTACAGCTGCCATTGTGCAGTCGGCATTTGAACTCAGCATACCTACCCATCGCTTTGCCAAGCTATCAGGTATCGGTTGTTCTTCGAAGACGCCCGCTTATTTCCTGCGTGATTCACATGGCTTTAATTCAACCCATGGCCGTATGCCATCAGTGGCAACCGGTGCTAACAGTGCTAACCGTGATCTTACCTACATAGGTGTATCAGGTGATGGTGACTCATTATCTATAGGTATGGGGCAGTTTGCTCATGCCATACGCCGTAATCTGAATATGGTTTATATCATCGAGAACAACGGTGTTTATGGGCTGACTAAGGGGCAGTTTTCCGCTGCTGCTGATAAAGGCAGTAAGGCCAAGAAGGGTGAAGTTAACCTGCAGCCCGCTATTGACCCATGTCAGACAGCCATTACACTTGGTGCATCGTTTGTTGCACGTAGCTTCTCGGGTGATAAAGATCAGTTAGTGCCTTTATTGAAGGCTGCAATGAAACATCAGGGCTTTAGCCTGGTTGATATTATTTCACCCTGTGTAACCTTTAATGACCATGTGGGTTCAACCAAAAGCTACGAATACACAAGGGCACACTTTAGTCCTGCAATTGCTACCGATTTTGTTCCGCCTGCCGAAGAAATTAAGGCGAAATATAATGAGGGTGAAGCCATGCAGGTTGAACTGCATGATGGTAGTCATATAGTTCTACGTAAGATTGATAAGGACTTTAATCCTACAGACCGCATAAGCGCCATGAGTAATCTGCAGAAAAATAATGCTGCCGGCGAAATTACAACAGGTCTTCTTTATGTTGATGAGTCGCAGGCAGAAATGCATGAGTTAAACAATACCTCGTCTACACCACTTGTTGATTTGCCCTATGACAAGGTTTGCCCGGGTAACGACATGCTGCAGAAGATTCAGGCGCGCTACCGTTAGTTAAGGCTCTTCCTGCCGGGTCTTTGAGGGCTTTTCGTTTGACAATTTGCAAACGTATTTCTTAGCGCCTTTCTTATGGAGTATGCAGGCAAATAACCGCTTTAAAAAACTTCATTTTTTTATTGCCAGTCTTTGTTTCGTTCTTCTCGCTGAATTTTTGTCAGATTTTTTTTGATGACATTACTAGACCCGTTTAAAAGTAAGGGGCTGACACTGTTGTGCCAGCCCCTTGGGGAGAAGTGGCTCGGTTACCAATCGTGCCACTATTGCGATGACATCCTTGCCATCTAATTTAGATCTGCCGGTATAGGGGGGAGACTGCAGTCGGCAGATCCAAAGTTCTTTGTATGCGTTAGCTTCTTTCGCGCTTTACTGTGATTGCCTGAGCGACCACCCTTGTTGGCTGGTGTTTTAGTTCTACCGTCAGGTCGGCAGCAACGTTCAGGACCATTTCATGGGCAGCTGTATCAGCATTTGCACGAAATTCCATGCCCAGTTCCTGGCGACGATAGTCTTCCAGAGTAATTGCACGTGTTTCCGCAATTTCTATGACCTGCCTGACACGGGGCAATTTATTACCCGTGATCCCGGCCAGGAGCAGGATGGCAATTCCTATTAAAGCTGGAATTAATACTTTTGCCTGACCTTTCATTTTAAATTTCCTTACTCATGTTTCCCGGCTCTATACCGGGGCTCAACCTCTCTATTGCAGGAACCGTGCCAACTTTGAGTCCCTTTAAAATCAAGGGCTTAGCTAAGGATGGTCTAGCGGAAATCCGTTAGTAACGGGAAACCGTTATATAAAAATGGCGGAAAGCCGTGTATATTGTGTGGATGAATATAAAAACTGATACAGCGAATCGTTATAGCGAGTTTTTCCACCAGGTGCCCATTATGGCTGCGTTATTGGATACTGATGGTCGCTTTTTGGACGTCAGTAATCAGTGGGTACGGCGTACCGGATACACCACGGATGAATTATGTGGCATGTATCCGGGTGAACTGGCTACCCCTGAATCTTCAAAACGTATTCGGCTGGAATACCTGCCAGGGTTTCGGCGCACCGGCAAACTTGATCATGTGCCGATGGGCATGCTCGCAAAAGATGGTTCTTTACTTGAGTTATTAGTGCGTATGCGGGCAATTTATGATCATAGCGATGATCATATTTATTCAGTTGCTGTATTTTTTGAGACTTCCGCTCTGGCTCGGGCTGAACGTCGGTATGAAGATCTATATCACTCTACACCAGCCATGTTGCATACCATTGATGCTGAGGGTCACATCACGGATGTGAGTGACCACTGGCTCGATAAACTTGGGTATAAGCGAGAGGATGTGATCGGCCGCTTAATTCTGGATTTTATGAGTGAGGATTCTCGCAGCCAGCTGGATAAGGGTATACGTGACATTGTGGAGGGTGGCGATAGAAAAAATGTGCCACGACAGATGCTGACACGCAGTGGTGAAGTGCTTGATTGTGTCATGTCTGCTCATACGGAGATTGATCAGGTGCGGGGTGTGCGGCGTTTATTGGTAGCCAGTAAGGATATGACTACACGTAACCGTGGTGAAGCAAAACTACGCGAAGCCTATGGGGAAATTGCCCGCCTAAAGGAAGAACTGGAGCGCGAACGTGATTATCTTCGTGAGGAAGTCAATGTCTCCATGAACTTTGGTCGAATTATTGGTGAGAGCCCTGCACTTGCGGCTATGCTTGCACGTATAGAGGCAGTTGCTGAAACACCAGCTAATGTAATGATTGTGGGTGAGACGGGTACAGGTAAGGAACTGGTGGCACATGCGATTCATTCTCGTAGTCGCCGTGCTGATGCCCCACTGGTTAAAGTGAACTGTGCTTCAATTCCACAGGAATTATTTGAAAGTGAGTTTTTCGGTCATGCTAAAGGTGCATTCACAGGGGCGTATCGTGATCGGGTGGGGCGGTTTCAACTGGCTGATGGTGGCACAATCTTTCTGGATGAAGTTGGTGAAATTCCTTTGGCATTGCAGAGCAAGCTGTTAAGGGTATTGCAGGAAAAAGAGTTCGAACGGGTGGGTGAGGATACTACTCGGCAGGTTGATGTACGTGTGATAGCAGCAACAAATAAAGATCTGGAAAAGGCAGTTGAAGAAGGAAATTTTCGAGAAGACCTTTACTACAGGTTGAGTGTTTTCCCTGTGCAGGTACCTCCTTTGCGGAAACGTGGTGATGATGTAATCCAGCTGGCAGTGCATTTCCTTGATCAGGTGTGTCGAGACTTTGGCCGCACTAATCCTGGCCTGACTCAAAGTCAGGTGAATGCTATGCGACGCTATGACTGGCCTGGCAATATTCGTGAGTTAAAGAATGTCATAGAGCGGGCTGTGATCCTTTCTCCTGGGGCCTCACTCAGATTGGATTTGTCTTTACCGTCTGGTGAGCAGCCGCAGATAATCACAACACAAGCAACAAATTACGGTGAGAGGGACCGGGATTTTGTGACAGATGCCGAAATGAAGTTACAGCAAAGAGATAACATGAAGCGTGCGCTTGAGTATGCAAATTGGCGTATATCAGGTGAGCATGGTGCGGCGAAGTTGTTGGGGCTTAAGCCGAGTACGCTTAATGACCGCATGCATGCATATGCCATACACAAGCCTGCCAAGGGTTTGGATAAGGATGCATCATGAAGATGCTGCTAAGAGAAATTAATTTAAAGCTATCTTTATATGGCCTTATTACCGCATTTTTATTGCCGTCTTTTGGAGTCTATGCTGCAGGTCCTGCTGTTATACCGGATGAAATTCGGCAGGTAATGAAACGTTACAAAGTGCCATTGACAGGGGTAAGTATTGTTGTAAAGGAGGTTGGCGCCGGGAATAGTTTATTAAGTGTGGCTGCAGATAAACCACGTAATCCTGCTTCAACTATTAAATTGTTAACAACCTGGGCGGCTCTCGAAGGGCTTGGCCCTGCCTGGACCTGGTCAACGGAAGCGTATGTAGATGGTTTGGTTGAGGACGGAACTCTGCGTGGTGATCTCATATTAAAAGGTTATGGTGATCCATATTTTATAACAGAGCGTATGTGGGGTTTTCAACGCCAGCTAAGGGCTCGGGGGATAAAAAATATTGAGGGTAACCTAGGTATAGATAATAGCTATTTTTTACTGGAGCCCAGTGATACAAGTGAATTTGATGGTGAGGGTTTGCGAGCATACAACGTACTTCCAGATGCAATGCTGGTGAACTTTCAGACCATACATATGACTTTCAGGCCGGATTTTGTCAATAACAACGTGCAGCTTCTTGCCGACCCGGTGCCCACGAACCTGAAGATTGAAAATCAACTCAAACTTGGACAAGGTTTTTGTGGTGGTTACCAGAATGGCATTTCTGTAACTGCAAAAAATGATCGTGTGCGTGATCAGCTTGTTATATCAGGGAAATTTGGCCGGGATTGTAATGAATACTCAATGAGCCGTTCTGCATTAACTGCGCCCACCTTTGCGTATGGCGTATTTCGGAGTTTATGGGAAGAATCTGGCGGCCATTTATCCGGGGCATTGGCAGATATTAAAGTGCCTGCTGATGTTGAGCCATTTTACAGCACTGAATCTCCACCATTGGCTGATGTGATTACTTACATTAATAAGTTTAGTAATAATGTCATGGCGCGACAGCTGTTCCTTACATTGGGCGCAGAAATTGATTCTTTGCCAGGCACCCTGCAGAAGTCCCGTAAGGCAGTCCGACTGCTGCTTAAACAGAAAGGTTTAGAATTTTCTGAAATGCTTTTGGATAATGGATCGGGTCTGTCACGCAAGACACGAATTTCTTCGGCTCATCTAGGGGCAGTTCTGCAGCAGGCTTCCAGTAGTGCATGGTCGGCAGAATTTATTTCTTCAATGTCTTTGCCCGGGCTGGATGGAACGCTACGCAAGCGTTTTACACATGAAGCAGCAACCGGTCGCATGCATTTAAAAACGGGACGATTAAGCAATGTATATGCAACTGCCGGTTTTGTGCATGCAAACTCTGGCCGTGAGTTTATTGTTGTTATATTGCAGAATTATAAGGGGGCAGATGATGGCCCCGGTGAGGAAGTACAGGCAGCCCTGTTAAGATGGGTCTATCAACAATAAATCACAGCCCAAGAAATAGGGACAGAATAATATGAAACGATATGCATTAATTTTAGTTGCCAGTTGGTGGCTATTGGCTTCGGCTCAGGCAGAGACTGCTTACGTAACAGATATGCTGCAGCTTAATATGTATGTCACGGTAGAAATGACTGGCTCACCTATTCTTAAGCTGCGCAGTGGTGACAAGATGGAGATTATTCAGCGCAAAGGGCGTTATGCCCTGGTTGAATCTTCAGGAGGCAAGAAGGGTTGGGTTAAGAGCCTATACTTGGTAGATAGAGAACCTGCACGTACTCGGGTGAATCAACTGGAACACTCTAACCAGGGTCTGGAAGGTACTGTTAAAAAGCTGCGCTCTCAGCTGAGTGTAGAACAGGGTAAGTTAAAGGAATTAAAAGAAGCACAAAGTGGAGAGGTGGATCAGCTTGCTGCCAGAGAAACAGAACTGGAAGAACTGCGTAGTAAGAATAATCAGTTAAAAAACAGTCTTGAGGCTTATGCGATGAGTGTTCCAGTCACGTGGCTGCTTATAGTTTTTATTATTACTCTGGTTGGTGGTCTGGGTGGCGGGTGGTATCTGGTTGATAAGCGTAGTCGGGATCGTCATGGTGGATTTCGTATTTATTAAATAATTTTGTGCTAGCGCTTTATTAATCATTCATTTACAGAAGCAGCTCAGTCGCATTTAAGGTGCTGACTGTCATGTGATCTTGCAATTAAGCTGCACCAGATAGTCTGATGCCTTTAGGTGTGACTTCAGTTGCGAAAATATACTTAATGCAGTGCAGGCCTCAGCTCAAGTCCCGCAATAATTTTGGCTTCCAGTTGCAGTAGCTCTTTGTGCCTTTGGCTAATTATTTCCTGCTCATATTCTGTTTTTAAGAGCAGGATAAATATATGTGCATGCTTGAGTTCACTTTTCCATAGTTTTTCATAAAAGGTGACTAATGCAGAGTCAGTTATATTTTCTGCAACTATACGGAAGCGTTCAGCGCCGCGGCTTTCAATTACTGATGCAATTAGCATCCTGTCAATAAAGCGTTCATTGCGGCCATGCCTGGCAGCTGCCAGCAGCTGATTTACATAGGGGTCTGGTGTGTCTTTTGTTAACAGAAGGTTACGCTTGTCCATAAATGCATATGTTTCTGCAAAGTGTTCGAGTTCTTCCTGGGCCAGTTCTATAAGTTGCGGGATAATTGCCTGGCGATCCGGGTACTTTACAATCATGCTCATCAGCATGGCATTGGCTTTGCGTTCACAGCTGGCATGATCAATGAGGAAGGCATCAAAATTGGCCAGTACCGTGGTGATCCACTCAGGATCTGTTGAGCTGAGAAGATCCGTAGATTTTTTACTCATTCTAATTGCCGCCTAGTTGATTCTATTTGTATTTAGGCTGTCTCTGCCCTTCATATTATTATAAGTGTGAGTGTCTGCCTGATGTGTTTAATTCCAGCATAATAAATAGGTTGGAAATGGGCTAGAATGGCAACTATTGTTAGTGAGCTAATTATTGCTGCTGACATAAAAAAATAACAAGTAGGGGATTCAGAATGAAGCTGATTACAGCAATCATTAAACCATTTCGGCTGGATGATGTTCGCAATGCATTGGGTGAAGTCGGTGTAAATGGCATGACCGTTACTGAGGTCAAGGGCTTTGGGCGTCAGCGAGGTCATACAGAATTATATCGTGGCGCTGAATATGTAGTTGATTTTCTGCCCAAGTCCAAAATCGAAATTGCGGTAAGTGATGATCTTGCTGAGCATGCTGTGGAAGCTATTATTTCGGCAGCACGTACAGGCAAGGTGGGTGATGGCAAGATTTTTGTTTCTGCTATTGAACAAACAATCCGCATTCGCACAGGTGATACTGGTGATAGTGCGCTCTAAGCCTTTGGCACTGTATAAGTGTTTAGGGGCTTTGTATGGTTTTTTACAGGGCTTACTTTATTGATGTCTTTTTTTATTAGAGCTAAATATTTAATTTTGGCAGTTATGCTTGCGCTGTTATTCCCCGCAATAACAATGGCAGATACGCTTGATTCGGGTGATACCGCATGGATGCTCACATCAACAGCATTGGTATTGTTCATGACTTTGCCGGGCCTGGCACTTTTCTATGGCGGTCTGGTGCGCACTAAGAATGTCCTGTCTATATTGATGCAGTGCTTTGCAATCGCTTGTATGGTTTCAATACTTTGGGTGCTGGTGGGTTACACCATGGCCTTTGGTCCTGATGGGTCGAGCTGGCTAGGTGGTTTCAGTAAAGCCATGCTTGCAGGTGTAGGCAAAGATTCCCTCAGTGGGACCTACCCTGAAACTGTTTTTATAATGTTCCAGATGACATTTGCCATCATTACTCCAGCGCTAATCATTGGTGGCTTTGCTGAGCGAATGCGATTTTCAGCAATCATGATATTTTCAGCATTTTGGTTGCTGCTCGTATATGCGCCTGTTACCTATTGGGTTTGGGGTGGTGGCTGGCTGGCTGAACGCGGCTTTATGGATTTTGCCGGTGGTGGTGTTGTGCATGTTAATGCCGGTATAGCTGCATTAGTTGCAGCACTGGTTATTGGTAAGCGTAAAGGTTTCCCAACGACACCTATGCCGCCACATAATCTTGCCATGACGGTTACTGGTGCTGGCATGTTGTGGGTAGGTTGGTTTGGTTTTAATGGTGGCAGCGCTCTGGCGGCTAATGGTGACGCAGGTATGGCAATATTGGTGACCCATATAGGTGCAGCAGCTGGATCACTGGCATGGATGGCTATGGAATGGGTGAGGTTCGGAAAGCCAAGTGTGCTGGGCATTGTGACAGGCATGGTTGCCGGTTTGGGAACCATCACTCCGGCGTCCGGATTTGTTGGCCCCATGGGCGCATTAATTATTGGTCTTGCCGCTGGTTTTGTCTGTTTCTGGGCTACACAGATAGTTAAGCGTATCTTTGAAATTGATGATTCACTTGATGTCTTTCCGGTGCACGGGGTTGGTGGATTTATTGGCCTACTGTTAACAGCAGTTTTTGCCAATCGACTAGGCGGATCTGGTTTTCTTAATGAGAGCATTACTACAAGTAGTGCTCAGTTTGTGGAGCAGTTAATTGGTGCGGTTTCAATAGCAGTTTGGTGTGGAATTGTTTCTTTTATACTGTTTAAAGTAATAGATGCAGTTATAGGCTTGCGTGTAGATCAGGAAGAAGAAACTGAGGGCCTGGATATAACGCAGCATGATGAACGAGGTTACAACCTGTAGTCACGCATATTGACTAATGGTTAATCGAATAAGGACTGGGTTATTGTTAATTTCCACGTCTGGCTTAGCCAGGCGTGGTTTTTTTTGCCAATTTGATTTTCCAAAGACGAAAGCCCAGTAGAACTGCCAGCATTAATGAATAAAGCAGGGGCTCTTCTATATCACTCTTTACCTGCCACCAAAAATGCCAACAACCCAGTATGGCGATGAGGTAAATAAGCCGGTGTAGTTTTTGCCAGCGCCTTCCAAGCTTGCGCCGCCAGCTTGTAGTTGAGGTGATCCCCAGTGGGATTAGACAGAGGAGCCCGAGCATGCCCAGTGTTATGAATGGGCGCTTAAGTACATCTTCAATAATAAATGACCAGCCAAAACCCTGATCCAGGACAAGGTAATTAAGAAAGTGCATACTGACATAGAACAGGGCAAACAAGCCTGTCATCCGACGTAATTGCTGTAACCAGGCTTGCCCTGTGAGTTGACGTAAAGGTGTTAGTGAGAGTGTTAGCAATAAAAAACGTAGCGCCCAAAGACCCATGCGGTCCTGAATGGCTTCAATCGGGTTTGCGCCCAGTTCACGACCACCGCTTGTAAATGCATCAAATAACAGTAGCAGGAACGGCAGTAAACAGGCACTAAACCAGAGTGGTTTAATGAGTTGCCTGACTTGCTGTGAGTTTGGAAAAGCCATTAGGGCAAGCTTCTCACAGAACGGGGGATTGTATCCTCAGGCATAGGTTTGGTGGGGTGAGTGCTAAAGCATGCTTAATAGTAGCGGGTCAGATCCATGCCTGTATAAAGATTTGCAACCTGGTCGGCATAGCCATTAAACATGAGTGTGGGTACTTTATTGCTAAAAAAACCTCCACCTATAGGCCTCTCGCGTGCCTGACTCCAGCGTGGGTGATCAACCTCAGGATTCACATTGGCATAGAAACCATACTCACCTGGTGCAAGATCATTCCATGAGGTGTAAGGTTTTTTTTCAGTAAAGCTGATTCGTACAATAGATTTGCTACCTTTGAACCCATATTTCCATGGCACAATCAGTCGTAGTGGGGCGCCATTCTGATTTGGCAGTTCAACCCCATAGACACCAACAGCCAAAATAGTCAACGGATGCATGGCTTCATCTATGCGCAGTGCTTCACGATATGGCCAGTCGAGTAATGGTCGTTTTTGGCCGGGCATTTCACTAGGCCTTTCTACTGTTTCAAATGTGACATACTTTGCTTTAGAAGTTGGTTGAAAGCGTTTGAGCAGGTCACCAAGTGAGATTCCAACCCAGGGTACAACCATGGACCATGCTTCCACACAGCGCATGCGATAAATACGTTCTTCAAGCGTATGCGGTTTAAGGATATCTTCATAAGTGAAGGTTCCGGTAACTTCGGCTTCTCCATCTATGGTGACTGCCCAGGGCTGGGGTTTGAATTTGCCTGAGTTACTGGCAGGGTCCCCTTTACCTGTACCAAACTCATAAAAATTATTATAAGTAGTAACATCAACAAATGATGTTTTTTTGGCATCAGTACTAAATGAGCTTTTACTGATATTTTCCAGCCGTTGATAACGAGATGGAATATCTTCAGACAGAGCAATGTTTGGGAGCAGAGAAATACCTGAAAGTCCTGCAGCATGCAGGAGATTTCTGCGATTAAGGTAGACAGACTCTGATGTTATCTCTGAACTATTGATAATGGGCTTATTCCTGATCAGCATGCACTGCTCCTGGGCCTTAATCTGTTGCCTTACTTAAATATATACGCAGGAAATACAGTAATGGTTTCAGATTATGCCTGTTTCCTGAATATGCCTAGCACTCAGTGCTGAAAGTCACCATCTATGTGCGCATGTCCATGGGCTATTTCTGTTTCAGTTGCTGCACGTACTGATTCTATGTGCACAGAAAATTTCAGTATTTTCCCTGCCAGTGGGTGATTCATATTGATTGTCACGTCATCACCATCAATTTTGATAATACGTAATAAGCGAAAGCCCCCTTCCGGGTCTTCGCCTTGTAGTTCCATGCCCTCATTTATTTCAATGCCATTAAATGTTTTCATAGGCATAACCTGAATTAAGTTTGGATCTTCATCTCCATAGCCATCTTCAGGGCTTATAGTAACTTGGAATTTATCATTGGCTTTTTTCCCTGTTAGAGCTTTTTCAAGCCCATCAACCAGCTCCCCCCAGCCATGCAGATAAGATAACGCCTCATCATTTTCTGAGGTGTAAATTAGTTTGTCATGCTCATCACTCAGGTTGTAATGTAGTGTTACAACGCAGTTATTATCAATATTCATAATGACACCTGTCTGGTCCGTGATGTAAATAAGTGGGTGGCTGCTAAATTTGATCTATTCTAATGCTTGTTTCAGGTAGTTATTTCAGGGATTTTACTGTTGAAGTGTATATTTCCGACCATGATTAATCGTTTATGTGTGAGGCCGCTGGTAAGTGTAGCTATAATTTTATTGCTGGCTGCTTGCGGTGTGCAACCCGATAATAGTCAGATTACTGTTGCAGGCACCACCTTTCCGGATACGGAGGGAGAACGACACTGGTTACATTTTCATGATTCAGTGAAGGTATCTGCTGATGAATCATTTTCCCTGCGGATGTTGATTTATGGGCAGTTGGGTTCTGAGGATCAACTGGTATCGGGTTTACGCAGGGGTCGCGTACAGTTTGCGAATCTTTCCGCCATGGCTATATCAGCAGTTGTACCAGAAACAGCACTGCTGTATGCCCCATTTTTATTTGAAGATGAAGCAGAGGCTGATTTTGTTTATGACAATTACCTGACGCCTTTATATCGTGAATTACTGGCTGAGAAGGGTTTGCATCTGGTCAGCTGGTATGAGATTGGGTTTCTGGATATTTATGGCATTCAGCCATTGCTCTTGCCGGTGCAGGCAAATGGCAGGCGTTTTCGGGTAGGTGCTGGACCAGCAGCACGATTATTTGCAAATGCAATTGGCGCTGATGTTATTCCTCTGGGGTTTTCTGATGTGGTGGCATCACTGCAGACTGGACTTATAGAGGCTGGAGAAAATGCAGTTAGCCTTTATGCGCGTACCGGTATTGCGACTGAAGCGCCGCACCTTACACTTACAGAACATGCATTTGGTGTTTCTGCCATCGTTGCCAGTAAAACCTGGTGGGATAGCCTGACCCTGCAGCAACAGCAGATAATTACCAATGCCTGGCCAGCAATTGAGGTAACCAGGAAGGCAGTTCGTGCTGAATCAGCACAGGACTTAAGGGATGCCTCAACTCTGGGTATTCAGGTGCATCATTTGTCACGTGAACAACGCCAGCAGTGGCGCGCTGTAACAGCACCTGTAGTGGATATGCTTATTGAGAAAATTGGTGGTCGTTCAGCAGAGGTTTACAATATCATTCAGGTGGCACGAAATGACTATAAGCAGAATGCTAAAGTTAAGTATTAATCATTTCTGCATTGGGTAGTGTTAGTTAACCAGTTTTCTGAGGGCGCTCAATTCGGTCACTCTTGCCATCATTGTGAGTGTCTTCAGACTGCGGTTCATATTTGAACTGATGCTGGAGTTGCTCATCTTTGGTTTCCACCGGAATGCCATCCATAATTTGTGGACGAAATTTTTGCCTGGATAATTTCATTCGCAAATGTTTCTCGAGGAGGCCGGATGGGTATGATTCAATAATACGAATATTTTTTACTTGCCCGTTAGTATCTATATCAAATCTTGCTGTAATGTAACCGTTTTCAAATTTATCCGGATTTTCTTGGTAGTGCGTCATGGTCTTTAAATTACTGGGGTAAATCTCAGCCAGTTGTGCATTTCCGAGATGTACAGGTACGGCAAAATATTCCTCTAAGAGAGCCTCCTGATCACCAAGCTGCTCAAGAGTATTCCATGCGTCAACATAATAGCGTTGTGAATTACGGCGCTCGCCAAAAAAATTATAGGCATCGCCTATTTGCACCTGTATATCAGCCGCAAGTAATGGATCGGGCCCATCTGCCTCGGCATTAATTCTGTAGGAGCGTTTGAGTAGCCGCAATGTTTCTGCAGGCATATTGTTGCGTTGATAAAGAGCAGCAAGATTGCGCAGGACATCGACCTGTTCGGGGCTTTGTTTATTAGTATTGTTTTGTATAAGTCGCAGAGCAGATCGGTATTGGTAGGCTTCCTGTTCTGGTTGATTAGTGCGTTGATACCATTTGGCAAGTTTATAAATTGCGGGTAATAAGCGCTCTGAATTTTCACCGTATTCATTTTTGATAATGGTTAGTTGCACCTCTTGCTGACGACCCGCTTTTCTCTGATTACCAAGTGCAATATAACTTTCAGTTAGTCCGTCACGTATAGGCATTTGCTGTTCATTTTGCAGCCCAAGCTCTACATGATTGACTCTTAGGGAGCGTTCATAAGCAAGTAGGGCAAGGTTATGGAGGCCTGAAGCATTATAAGCAGCAGCCAGCCCCATAAGTGGGTTGATCAGGCGTGGTGAAATGATGCCTTCGATAGCTTCAATTATTGCAATACTGCTTTGGTAGTTATCAATGGCAGTTTTATAGTCATGCGTATATGACTGACTGGTTGCCAGGTTAATTTGTGCCAGAGCAGCTTCAAGAGAATTATTGCCGTAGGTCCAGCGGGATATTTCCAGTGTTTGCCTGGCAGCAACCACGGCTTCGTCATAGAGGCCATCATTAAGCAATTTCAGGAAATGTGCCTGAGCCTGATTGAGGGGGTCAATATTTAGAGAGCCTGTCTCGCTGAAGTCATTGGTTTCGGCATGGACGGCACTAAACAGTAAGCCCGACATAATCAGTAGGCAGCTACCAATAAAGTCTGCATATAGATGTAGGTGTCTTTGTTGCATCTGTCCTTTGGAGGCCTTTGTGGGAGATATTCTTATTATCTGGTTATAGTCTGCTGCACCATGCTGGGGTTCTTGTAAGCCTTAGGCTTAAATAATAGCAGGAGCGTCAGATATGTCTCTAAAGCTAAGAGTATAGGTCAGGGCCATATTTTAACTAAGGCGTTAATGAGTATGCCGTATCTGCAGCGTAAACTGGTTATACTTTGGGTTATAGAGGCGCCCTACCATGACTGATACCTTTTCCCATCATATGCCATCGGCTGAGTCGGCATTACCTGGTAGAGATGAGGCTATGCCTGTGGGTAGTCAGCATTTTGTAAATAATCATTTGCTGCAGCCTCCTTTCCCTGCAGGTATGCAGCAGGCACTATTTGGTTTTGGCTGTTTCTGGGGTGCTGAGCGGTGTTTCTGGGAGCAACCTGGTGTTTACACTACAGCTGTTGGTTACAGTGGAGGCTACACGCCTAATCCAACTTATCAGGAAGTTTGTTCAGGGCAAACTGGGCATAACGAAGTTGTGCTGGTTGTTTTTGATGCCATGCAAATCAGCTACCGTGATTTACTTAAAGTATTTTGGGGTGCGCATGATCCTACACAGGGTATGCGTCAGGGGAATGATGCAGGTACTCAGTATCGTTCTGGTATTTATACCTTTAATGAGGCGCAGGCAGAGCTAGCTGTCATGACACTTGGTGAATTCCAGCAGCAACTTACAAAGGCTGGTTATGGTGCTATCACCACAGAAATTCTTCCGGCAACTGAGTTCTACTACGCTGAGGATTATCATCAGCAGTATCTGGCAAAAAACCCGGGTGGTTACTGTGGTCTGGGTGGTACAGGTGAATGTTTGAGTGCAGGCTAAATACTCAGTTCAGTACTTTGTAACCACGGTAGCGCAAGCAGCGCTTGACTACTTCTTCTTTATCAGTTGCTGCTTTGGAGCCGGAACCTGCCATGCCCAGAATAGCGCCAATACCCGCGCCTTTTCCAATACCGCCACTGCCTATTGCGCCAATAGCCCCGCCTGTGACAGCCCCGCCAGCGGCACCTTTAGCCATGCCCTGACTGGGGTCAATTTGCTCTGAATAGCTTTTGCATTCAGCCAGATCTTGTTCATATACAGTCATGTTGACGCCCTGAGTGTCAACAATTGGATCAGGATGTGAAGAACAGGCAGTTAGTGATGCTATTGTAAGTAGCGTTGCAGCAAGTAAAGAAAGCCTGATCGGTAAAACATATATGGAGCGCATAAGGAATATATTCCAGAAGGTAATCAGAAGTGAGTCAATAATGCCTAAATCTGATGCAGATTTCTGCATAATTGTTCATATACAAGGGTAAATGCTCTGTAACAAACCATTCCTGAGACAGTTAGGTGAAAAGCAGCGCAGGGAGTCCAATTTTGGGTATATTAAATGAGATGTTTGTGACGTCGATTAAGCTTGAATGCTGCATCTGACGTAAATTCTGCCAAAATTTTTCCGCTCAGGCGGTACCTGAACAGAAAGATAACGTCACTTAAGGAGATACTGCATGACTAAGCCATTTGTTCCAGAGCATTATCAAGGCTCAATAACACGGCGCCATATTTTAGCGGGTGTCGGGGGTATTGCAGGTCTGGCCGTTGGTGCTGGCGCTGGTGCAGCAACGGGTACGTCACTTAATCTGGATGATCCGGAAGATAACCTGAAGGCCTTAATAAAATTACAGGCTGATTTGTCCGGGGAAGATGCTATAGGTGGGTTTAGTGGTGAGGTTTGGGGTTGGGTGCCGGGTGAGGGCAACCAGCGACTATTCCGCAGTTATGGTATCGGTGCGAGTCATGTGGAGCGGGTTGAGAATGGTTGGCGTTTTTATCACCGTGAGGTTATGTATTACCTGGACCCTGAAACCGGTGAGATTATCAATGACTGGGTAAACCCCTATACCGGTAAACGGGTAGAGGTTATGCATATTCTGAATGACCCGGTGCATCGTTTTTACGCCATTAGTGGCGGACCTTTTCCAGCACCTTGGCCATATACCATAGTGGGTGATGACATAGTATTTCGCATTAGTGTCTTCTCTTTCCGAGATTCGGTAATGCCGCGAGCAGACTACCCACTACATTCAGCAAACGACAAGTACCAGGCTTCAGAACTATGGATGATGAATGGCAGGGTTAGTGAGATTATGAACCCTGATATTACGTCAGCCAGCTGTGTTACTTCCTGGTCACGGGTTGGGCAGTGGTTACCCTTTATGGAGATGGGTGATCACCCGGGAATCATGGTGTACCACAGTGATTCCTACAAATTGCTTGGTGGCCTGGATGATATTCCACCTGCTATTCGTCAGCACACTGAAAAGCATTACCCAAAATATCTGGAGTCACCCAAAACCTGGCAGTCGATGAAACTTAATGAGAGTCAGTTGACGGTCTCAAAGCGTGAAATTGATGAGCGTTGGGACAGTAATGTACGACCTGTTGGGAGCGTTTTCTAAAGATGCCATCTTTCTGTTCAGGTGCAGCCTGAGCAGAAAGATATTTGGCTGAATTAACCTCTCCTGCCTGTTTGGACCGGCCATTTTTTCTCACTAACACCCAGTGACTTACGGGCTTGCTTAACGCATCAGTATTTATATTAGCCAGTTGTTGCAAACTGCATATACCCTGGAGATAGGGCCTTTTTTTAATGCCGGGCCAATACCTTTTAGTGTATTCAGGCGGCCCTGTTGTTCAATGGGTTGGACGGGGCGGCATAGTCGCAGACGATGTAGTGCTGGGTTCCGGATGAATTGTGACTGTTTGTTTCAGTACGGGTTGCTGTGTTGCGTGCACGTTAATGTTCTAAGGTGTCCTGTTCCCGGTGTAGCTCACGCTGACGTAGTTCCTTGCGTAACTCCTTGATGATTAAACGCTGCTGACGGAACTGTTTGGCAAAGGGCTTAAATTTGCTACGCCATTTATTAAACCTGCTTTTGGCAGCATTTGCAGTTATTTCAATTGTTCGCAGTTTGTGCTGCAGATTGGTTATTTCCTGTTCGTACACATTAATACGCTGTTCAAGAGAATGTTGATCTGTTGCCTGTTGCACATTCTCCGGTGTTGCTACCTTGGCTTCTTCGGGAGGGGTGTGGGTGATGGAAAATTGTTGTTTTAGTTCAGCTACGCGGTGTTCTTTTTTGGCAACAGCTTCCTTGAGTAACTGAGCTTCATTCAGAAGTGCGTGATAATTTGCCTGACTCTTTGTAAGGCGCTGTTTCAAAAGTTCGACAGCCGTGTGAATTTGTAAGTTGTCAGGTGTATTTGTTGCATGTGCAGCAGAGGGGTTGGGTATTCCTGCTGTGTTTTGTTCACCAACGGCTGCCGGTTGCCTGTGTGACGTTGCCAGGTGCATAAATACAGCCTTACTTACTAACCAGCCAACGATGAAGGCGGGGGGTGCAGTAATCAATATGGTGGATAGGGTTGTACTCATTCCCTGCGGTCCCAAAATAGCAGCTAGTAACTTGACCTCATCGAGAATAGGGGCTTTAGTGGGTGCTAACCGTGCGCCAGGTCACGCTTTATATGGGGTTAGGACTGGTGTGGGTCAACAGTTATTAGTTCTCTTTGCGTGAGCTGACGGCCAGAAAGCTAATAAACGGTACCCTGATAGTTCCAGCGTTTGTTGTCAGCTTAATCAGGTTTAGTCTGGTCATAGGCTGTGGCCAGCCAGCTTGGGTGGCTGATCATGGTGTCGAGCCAGCCATGAAGTCGTATGCACTCCGCAGGTATCTCAGCCCGGTTATTTTCAAGGCGGCGTTGAAAAAAAGGCATGAACTGGATATCTATGAGGCTGATTTTTTTGCCCAGCCAGAAAGGTCCCTCACTTAGTTTGCGTAGACCTTCATGTTCTATGAACAGCATGCATTCTCGGACTGCCTCGTGAGCGCTTTGTGTTTGAGCATCATCTTCTGCCATGAGTAGCGCCCGGATTGCTGCAGAATAATTATGGGTGCAGTAATCCATCCATATTCGTGCCTCAGCGCGGTTCAGTGGGTCTGCCGGCATTAATGGAGGCTCCGGGAAACGCTCATCAATGTATTCATTGATGATGGCTGATTCATAAATATGCCTACCTTCATGCAGCAATACCGGTACTTTGCCATAGGGGGCTATCGTTGAAAAATTATCTGGTTTGTTCTGAATATCGATTTCGGTCAGTTCAAAATCCAGCCCTTTCTCAAGCAGTGTCATGCGTGTACGCCGTGCAAACGGACAGGTCTTGAAGCTGTAAAGATGAAGTTGTGACATGATTTTTATGCTCAGTTCTTAGTGGGGTAGTAGCTGAGCAGAGTATGCCTCAAAGTAGCAGATATGATTCTTTGCGGTTGTGACAGCAAGAACCTTAATGTATGTGGACTGCAAAGTTTGTCATTTATAACGGCTTGTGCTGTTTATTATAAACAGGCGAGGTTTAAACCGTGACTGGTGCTATCAGGCAATAACTTCCAGATTGGGTGCCAAGAAGCCCTGCTCTGCTGTATGCCGGGCATTAATAATGGGGTTTATGCGTGCTGTGGTTACCAGGCGTGGTTTTATATGTGCACCAAGAGCATTCTTGGTTACTGCCACACTGGGTGCCAGCGGCCAGCGTGCATTTTGTTTACAGACCACACCGACCGAACCATCAAGTAGTTCCACCCAGGTTCCGGTTGGGTAGATTCCCATTGCATGGATAAATTCCTGCATGAGTGCGCCATCAAATTTAGAGCGATGCTGACCGTTTAGATACCGCAGTGCAGTATGTGCAGAAATTGCCGGCGCATAGTGCCTGTCCTGAGTAATGGCATCAAAGGTGTCTACGATACCGGCGATACGGGCGAACAGCGGTATCTCAGTGCCATGTTGTTTTTCCGGGTAGCCACTGCCATCAAAGCGTTCATGGTGGCTGCTGACCATATCAACCACATGTTCTGGTACGGCTTCCATGACACGGATCATATCCAGAGCATGGTGGATATGTCGCTGTACCAGTCCATGTTCAATTTTGCTCAGGTTGTCAGTTTTAGCCAGCAGGGTCACGGGAACTTCCAGTTTGCCAATGTCCATAAGCAGGCCACCAAGTGCGAGCTCCATCAGGGCTTCCTGATCAAAGTCCAGCCGGTAACCAAAGGCAGTGGCTATGATGGCTGTGCCAATTGCACGGCGATAGAGGTAGCCCTTCAAGGGTTCCATACGCATCAGCCATAGCAAGGCATCAGGGCAGCGCTGTATGCTATCAACAATGGGCGATAAACGGGTGTTCAGTGCGTTGGTATCAGGCAGCCGGCCATTGCGGACCTCACGCACCATCCTTTGTACGGTAGTACTGAGTGCCCCCAGAGCTTGTCTTGCCCAGGGCAGTTCTTCATTAATAGTGTGCTGGTTCACTCTTGGTGTCAGTGCAGCGGCAGTAATGGGTTCAAATGGAATGACCACATTACTGGGTTCTTCACTTTTCAGTGGGTCTATATAGACGTAGGTGCAATAGCGTTTGATCTGGTGAATTGCGTTTGTATCGTTTACTAAGAAGCCGCCGGGAGGGAATGGGGTGTTTAGCCAGAGCCTGTCCAGAGCGGCTATAAACATACCGGGCCTGAGGCGGTCTGCTTTCAGTGCAATGTGATGATCAGCGAGTGCTTTGTTCATGAGTGTCAGTCATTCCTGCATTATTTGGGGTCGGCTTATTTGCCGCGCCCGCTCGAGTTGAATGATGATCCTGACCTGAGTCACCATCCTTTGCATTGCGTCAGAGTCCTGCTTGTTTGCTACGGTGCCTTGGTTCTTCTTATGGTTTTAGCCGGCTTTTGCCATGCCGTTGCTTGTTAGCGTAGCCCATTGTTTTATGCGGAATTGCATCAATTAACCTAATCCGGGGCAAAAGTTGGAAATTCCCCTAATTTATAACAGCCTGATTTGTTTAGATTTATTTTTTTTAGACTCATTCTCCGTCGGGTTTTTATGCAAGAAAGTTGTCCAAATCCATTTTGGGTGGTACAAAAACCGCAGTTTCACAAGCTAAACAAGGATTGCTTGGTGAGTGAAGCATTTATTGTTGTTCGATTAATCGAAACATTTGTGCTGCAGATAATGCAGGGGAGATAGAAATGAAGAAATTAATAATTGCAATGGCTGCTTTTGGCCTCAGTAGTGTAGCGATGGCGGGTCCTTCTTGGACTTATGCAGAACTGGATGCTGTTTTTCAGGACGATGGCGATGATAAAGCTAAAGGTTATGAAATAGCAGGCAGTCTGGCCTTCGGTGGTCTGTTCCATGTCAATGCAGAGTATGCAGATATAGATGATGGTGCTGGTGCGGATAATGATCTTGATGGCTACAGGATAGCTGCTGGTATCCATCCTGCTGTGACTGACAGTACAGATCTTTATGCTGAGCTTGGTTATACATCACTGTCTGCAGATTCTGGTCAAGACCCTGATGCTATGGATCTTACATTCGGTGTGCGCTCAATGATTACTGATAGCGTAGAGCTCGGGGCGCAAATGAGGTTGGCTAACGGTAGTACGGATGCTGGCGGTGCTGATGATTTTCAAGACTCAGAGATTTCACTTTCTGGTCAGTACTTCTTTACCGATGCGCTCGCTTTTCGTGCCGA
>JAAERX010000167.1 GCA_024229935.1 Gammaproteobacteria bacterium
ATAACATTGTCGTCGGTGCGGCTGTTCCGATACCCGCAGCCGTCTGGCTGTTCGGATCGGCTCTGGCAGGATTGGGCTGGATAAGACGTAAGCAAGCAGCCTAAGATCAATCGCATTGGTATGCCCCATAACCAGTGCAATCAAGTCGCTCCCTTTGGTCGCTGGACGCAGCTAACGCTGCGCCCCTGTTGCAGGCGTTACGGGGCTGGATATTTAACATTATAGGCATCCTCACGATATTGGATGGAGGAGGCATGTTATCCTGATCTAAACAAAATGACTGGGGTTCATCATAAAAAAAATACTTATCTATATTCTGGTTATTCTCGTTCCTGGTTTTGCCAGCGCTTCTACCATCACAATTGATTTTGAAAGCGCACCACTGGGTGCGGATCCTTATATTACCGATGGATTTGAAATCGCGGCCACAAACGGTTTATGGTCTCCAGGCGTGATTGATGACGGCGGTGATCGTATTTTCGAAGCGTCATACAATGACTATTGTGATGGTTTCAGCTGTTCTGCGAAGGTGACTATCTCGCGTACGGATGACGGTGCTTTTGGTTTTTATGGGGCAGATATAAGTTCATTTGCGGTTGGCGTACCCCCTGGTGCAACAGTAAAGGGTGAAGTTAGCGGCGGCGGAACCGTGCAGTTCGGGAACTATGGCGAGGGGGACTGGCTGAATGTTGTTGCTGTCAATATCTCCATCACCAGCCTTTGCACAACCAACTGCTTTTTTGATCCGAATGCGGTCGTCCAGGTCGATGACGTGGTGTTAGGGGCGGCGGTGCCCATTCCGGCCGCCGTTTGGCTGTTTGCTTCAGGGCTTGCAGGCCTGGGCTGGTTCAGACGAAAACGATCAGATTAATCTTATCCATGCTGATCATTAAGAAAGCCCATCCTCGTGATGGGGTTTTTGTTGGTGGTATACAATTGGCCTATGCCCCATAACCAGTGCAATCAAGTTGCTCCCTACGGTCGCGGGACGTGGCATACGCCACGCCCCTGCCCAAGGCGTTACGTGTACTAAGTCATTGAGGCTAAGGAATACGATATGAAAACCATGAGTTGTAGACAGTTAGGTGGTGCGTGTGACAAAGAGTTTCGTGCTAGCACATTTGAAGAGATGGCAGAGCTAAGCCAACACCACGGAAAGGAGATGCGCCAGAAAAAGGATGCTCCACATCTGGAAGTAATGCGGAAGATGCAAGACCTCATAAAAGATCCAGAAAAAATGCAAAAATGGTTGGAGTCCAAGAAGGAAGAATTTGAAGCTTTACCCGAGGACTAGGTCAAGTGCGTACACGTAACCAGTTGGGGCAATCCGTTCGCTCCGCTCACTCGACTGGCCTATCGGCCAGCCCCAGCCACAGGCGTTAAGCACTCAATAGGGATACATTATGAATATCAAATTACATTTAACAGCTTTTGCTCTTTTTAATGCCATAAGCTTGCAAGCACTTGCCTGCACCGGCATTGTATTGCGAGCTAGCGATGGAGCGACTGTGCCCGCTCGCACTATGGAATTTAGCTTTGATATACATTCCAATATTCTGGTTATACCCGCAGGCACAAGCATTGAAAAGCTGATCATGGATGAAAATAATAAAGGGGGCACCTATAAGGCCAAGTATGGTTTTGTCGGAGCCAATGCCCTAGATAAGCCCATTGTTGTTGACGGCATTAATGAGAAAGGTCTCTACTTCGGTGCTTTTTATTTTAATCACCTCGCTAAATATCAACCTCTGACAAAAAAGAACCGTCAACAAGCAATTTCCAGTGAGGAGTTAGGTAACTATATCCTAAGCCAGTTCGGCACAGTTAAAGAAGTCAAAGAAGCCTTACCTAAGTTAATCATTGTTGGAACATGGATTAAAGAGATCAACAGTTACGCACCCTTTCATTATGCTGTCACTGACCGCAGTGGTGAATCCATTGTTATTGAAATAACTAAGACTGGTCTTCAAATTTTCGACAACACAGTAAATGTTGTAACGAACAATCCTACCTATGATTGGCATTTAACCAACCTAAACAATTATGTGGGCTTAACAGCCGACAACAGGACTTCGCAAATAGTGGGGCGCCAAAAATTATCACCTTTTGGTGAGGGTACGGGACTATTCGGCTTACCAGGCGATTATTCGTCTCCATCGCGATTTGTTAGGGCAACTGCTTTTGCTAATTCTGCACTGCCTTCTGCAACAGCAGACGATGCCGTTTTTTCAGCTTTTCATATACTCAATCACTTTGATATCCCTAAGGGCTCCATTCGAGAAGAAATCAACAATCAAATATTTACCGAATACACAGTGTGGACATCGGTGGCTGACACTAAAAATCCGACTTATTATTATAAAACCTACATATCCCAAGAAGTAGAAAAAGTTGTATTGAGCAGTGCATTAAACAACTTAACCGAACCCAAACTTATAAAAATGGAATCTGATTTTTCTGTAAAAGATCGCTCAATGGATTTAAAAGCAATACGCCAATAAAACGTTCATGCTTAACAAGTTGCAGCACAAACAACACGGCTTCGCCGTTCGGACTGCTAAAACGCTACCGCGTTTCATCAGCCCGTGTGCAAAGCGTTAT
>JAAERX010000168.1 GCA_024229935.1 Gammaproteobacteria bacterium
CTCTGCTGGTCCTGCCAACAGGCAGATGGGTACTCAGATATACCTGATGGGTGATGGTACGAATGACTCGTACTCGAACATGATTCGCAATCAGGTGAACCCGAGCGATCAGAACTTTACTAAGTTGAATATGATCAGCATGGTGAGTAATGACATCCAGACCGTGAATATTGACGGCCTTAGTTAGACCCTCCCTGCGTCCCTACACCCTCTGCTCAGAAATGGGTAGGGGGTGCTGGGGTGCCTTTCAGGTTAGGCACGCAGAAAGTATAGCCAAAGTGGTTCGCGAGGTAGCCCATTGAATGCCTGCCAGCGACCAGTCAACAGAGGATGCCACCCAGAGGCCCACAGAGGCCACGTAACGAGCCATGAAGAAACTATGCCCCCAAGGGCACACCTACAGCGGGCAACGCTGTAGCGAGTGCCGTAGGCCCCCACAAAAGACAGACAAGAAGTATGACCACAAGTGGAACATGCTCTCCAAGCGTAAGAGGGCACTAAATCCACTGTGCGAGGACTGCGACGACAGGGGCAGGATCACGCCAGCAAGCGAGGTCCATCACATTATACCAATCCTGACAGACCCATCCAAGCGACTGGTGTGGAGCAATCTTGTGGCACTCTGCCACGGCTGCCACGTCCAGAGACACAGAGAAATAGACTCTGGCGAAAACTGAGTGCCTGAAAATTTTGAAAATTTAACAGGAAATCCGTTAAATGGGTATTCTGCAAATATCAGCAGTGGCTGGTCATCAGGACAATCACGCTTCAAGACACGAGGCTGACGTGCCGACACTGACTCGTGCAAGACAACCAGTGTTGCCTAGCACGCTTTTTTTGAGGTACACTTATAGACACACCCCCCACAGTGATGGCTGTAAAGTTTTCAGGCCCTGCATATTGCGTACCAAACCCACCCAATGTTTTTTATGCAAAAAAAACATTGTTTTTTTCATAAGTTTGGTACGATATTATCGCTAGCCTATGGTGTACAAACGGTTCTTGCCTAAACTACCAAACGCTCCTCTGGACGTTGAATTAAGTAAACGTGGAATCATACCAGCACACCCCCTAAACGCCACACGATGGACGTAGGACGCCTTAAAACGTGTCAAGAGGGTATTTAGTGATTCCCGCCGATTATCGCGATATTTTTACCGCTTGCA
>JAAERX010000169.1 GCA_024229935.1 Gammaproteobacteria bacterium
CCCGCATAAGCTGCTGTTACGTTTGAAGAGGTAGTCCATGGGTATTCACCGTAAACTAAATCACGACCAGCGCCTAGTTGTGCTTCAAACAATAAATTTGCGTTGTTTTTCTGCATTACTTTTAAAGGCTCGGTAACGTTACAGATAAATTCACGCCAAGGCGCAGTCACTTCTAGTAGCCATTCTGTCATTTCTTCTGCTGTTTGGTTGAAATCACAAGTAGGGTAAAGCGCTTTAAGTTGTGGCATTTTCCAATCAAGCATGAACTTGATACGTTCTAAAAGAACCTCTGGTTGCATTAACCAACCAACAAGGATGCCTTTTTTCATTACACGGTCGCCGTATGCAGGAGCAATACCTTGACGAGTTGAACCGTAAGCACCGTCGCCTAAACGTAATTCTTCAAGTGTATCTTCAAGTGCATGAATAGGAAGGCAAAGCGTAGCACGGTCAGATATGTGCATTTTTACTTCAATACCAGCCGCTTTAACTTCTGCGATTTCTTCGCTTAATGCCGCAGGGCTAATTACCATGCCAGGGCCAAGAACCGCTGTACAGTCTGGGTTAAAAATACCGCTTGGAAGTTGGTGTAGCTTAAAGGTACCGAAGTCATTTACCACTGTATGACCGGCGTTATTACCGCCCTGAAAACGAATACTTGCAGACGCATCCGCAGCAAGAAAATCAACGATACGGCCTTTACCTTCATCGCCCCAATTAGCACCAACAACAACAATAGACGGCATAACACAAACTCCTAAATGATTA
>JAAERX010000170.1 GCA_024229935.1 Gammaproteobacteria bacterium
ATAAGCTTGGGAATCTGTGGTGATTCATGATTGGGTAGTCAAAGGGATAGCCCCATCACAAATCACTTACTCGTTGCATCCATGAGCTTTTCAAGTCGCATTCCACCTTCAGGGCCAAAAAATACCAACGCATCATTGTTGTCTTTATCGGCAGTGGATTCTACAAACAACACAAAGTTGAATGCATCTGAATTTAGATGATAGTTTGCAATATCATCAGCACTGAGGGTTTCATGACCTGCTCGCTCTGTCAGTGCAAATTTTATCGAGCCCTTTCCATCAATCGCACGGTATATCACTTCAGTGCAAACTTGTTGGGACGCATCAGCAAAGTCAAAGTGAAAATCGTACCCATAACCCAAGTATGAGTAGATCTCCATAATAAACTCTGCTCGCTCGGCATCACTTAACCGCGGCCGCAGTACCAGCATACGATTGATGTGTGTATCCATGATGTGTTCAAGGTTGTTGAATATTACACCCTCAGCCACCGCCTCGATCATGTCTGCCCGGGTGCCATCAGGCAGAGATGACATCTGAAGATTTGTAGCCAACGTTTTCCCATCAACTCGCTTGTAGGGCGCAATTTTTTCTACAGACAAACCTATTGATTCTCGCTCCTGTGGAGACCCTATATAGGTAATACCGTGTTTAAACGACCCGGGAATGAATACGTCACTCATGTAGCCTGCGGTGTATGTAAGAATTAAATCACCAGGCTCCAAAAGACTGAAAATTGCCTGCTTCTGTGCATCACTAAAAACAACTATATGCGCTGATGGGTTTTTGAGACGACTCACTTCCTTAAATAGGAACGCACGCAATGCGTAGAGATGCTTGTGCTGTCCCCTTATGTCTTTTTTCGCAAGTTGTTCAGCTTTCCGATGGGAAGGATAATAATCTGCCACCTCTTGCAGGCGCTGTTCTGCCTGTCGTTGTAATGACGGAATCTGGGCAATGAGTGCAGCATAAGTGGCATCCATTGCTGCAAGTCTGACCATAGGCGACTGTGCATCAGCCATTTCCATGGTGTACAACGGCTCAACAGCAGCCACGGCATCCAGAAGACCAGGCGACGTTGCATCTACCCGCATGCGATCGTAGCTGCCAAACGGAATCTCAGAGCGGAAGTAGGCCTGGTTTAATTGCTTAATAACAAGTGGCTGATCAACAAATTCGGCCACCAAGAAAGCCATATGGCTGGCCATGAGTAACGTAGCGGTAATTGACAACACATGTGCTTTGGTGTCTTTCAGATCCGTTGGAAAATCAGCGTCTAATCCCCCGTAAGAATCAACAATATCCCAAAGCACAGTATGGCTTAACACGAAGCGAAACAGTAAATACTCAATCTGATTAGTTTCCTGCGCATCGAAAAAATCACTCTCTGGCTTGCTAGGGCGGTGAATACTCGCAAATTCCGCATCCAGTTTATCAAGGTGCGGCACGACAGCCTGTAGTGCAAGAAGATTGGTCACCAGCGATGCTTCTGTAATTACAACTGGTTTTGGCGCATGCGCCAACTGCGTTGTAGTGCAACCCGCTGTAATGAAGGCTACCGCAACACACGCGAAAATCAGCAGATGACGTTTCACAACAACACAGTCTCCAGGTGACACTGAATATCCGGCCTCTATTGCCGATGTGGAGGATATACTAAATCCAATACCGCAGGTTTCCCATTGGCATTGTATTGCCTGCATTTATGGGGGGCACAAAGATCCATTATCAAATACGTTAGTAGGTTTGCTCAGTGTCGCCCAGTTGCTTACAGACCTGCGCAATGGTTCTAACCTGCCCCAAGAGCACATCAACCTCTCACAGCTTGTAAATGCCCCCCCCTTGACGTTGTATCGTTTCTTTGAAAGATTCAGATATCTAGCGGCTTTTTAACCACTTTTAATCTGAGTCAGGAAACCCCGACTTGATCAAACCCACACGGTACCTCTTTGTAATAATTGGTTGTGCTTTACTATATTTAAATTCTCAATGACTAGACCTACGCAAATCAAAAGAACAATCGCAAAGTGCACTGAATGGCTCCGAATAGGCGGCATTGCTGCTGGCTTTTTCTTCATCTATGACACGTATGACACGCATTCGACTGACAATGCAATAGAAGCAGCTCGATTTCTTACATTAGTAGTAGGGCTAGCCCTATGCGGAACATGTGCCATCGAGGGGTTCTTCTTCCCCCAAGCAAGTGCACATGAGAAAGGTTTTGATATAGGTGCAGGTCGCTCCAACCCATATCACCGTCAAAATACGCTTTGGTTTTTTTCTGCGGCTGTTATGTCTGTTATCGTTTTTGTTTGGTATCCCGATTCACCTTCGGCAAATGCAACATACCTACTGTTTGTTAATCTCTTTTTAGGTCTATCCGCAATTAATCATGCTTTGGAAGCAATTGGCAACCATAACCTCACTTGGCAAAACCTGAATCGACCATTTCTTTTCATTGCATTAATCGCAGCAACAGTACCAATCCTCCACGGCATAATGTGCTAGTTATATACTCCCTCTAACTCTAGTTACCAGTTATAAAGGTTACGAACTGTTTCATGGCACTTACAACTTCAGCACATGCTGTTGATGACTATCCATAACTTACTCATCATTTGCAATTGCTTCAGTTTATTCAACTTGGGAAGATGATGGCCTGTCTAATAATGATTAGTTAATGCCAATATCTACTTTTTGCATGTGATGCTTTTCAGCATCAAAGCCATCCCATAATTGGCTCATGGTTTTACCACTTACAGGATGTTGTAGTTCAGGCGCCACCTCAACCATTGGCTGCAGAACAAAGCCATACTTATCTAAATCCTGATGTGGAAGCTTCAGACGCTTCCTGACCATATCACCATAGAGCAATATATCCAGATCTAGGGTACGTGAACAAAATGAACTCTCCTGATACTCACGTCCTGCCTGTACATGCAATTGCTTAATTCGGGTCAGGATTTGTTCCGGTGCAACTGCAGTATTAAAAGCAACAACCATATTGAGAAAATCACCACCTTCAAAGCCAACCGCTTTATTACGATACACCGAAGACAGATTAAGCTCACCATAGCCCGCAGTTAATTCCCTACAGGCCATACGCAGATTTTCTTCCGGGGCGATATTGCTACCAACACTTAAGAACACATCAACTTTTGTTGCGCTACTTTCAAGCATGATTGCCACGCTCCACAACAACGCCAACAGATTTTGATCCGGTCACAGCAAATGGTTTATTTATGGCAACTTTGATCCATGGGACCGCAAACTCTGCCATCACCAATGCAGCAATACCGTCAGCAGCAGATTCAACAAGCTCATACTTCTGCTCCTTTACAAACTGCTCAACCCTATTAGACACTTCTTTATAATTTAGTGCATCGTGCAGCTTACCGCTCACTGCCGCACGGGAATTATCCCAGCCCATTTCAAGATCAATACTGACTGTTTGCGGCATCTGGCGTTCCCAGTCCCAACAACCAACAATTGTTTTAAAGCGTAAATCCTTAACAAATACGATGTCCATTTGCTTCCTCTCTATCACAACTCGTGTAACGATCAGTCCGACACCATCGCCTGTAATTCAGAAAGTTCCCAGCGGGGCCTTGCAACCACCCCCCCGGTAGAAACATACCCTGCCTGTAACCTTAACAAACCAGCATGGGCAACCATTGCCCCATTGTCAGTACAAAATTCCAGTCGTGGGTAATACACCTGTGCATCCAGCTTACCAAGTTCGGTTCGCAACTGGCTGCGTAAACTAAGGTTTGCACCCACACCACCAGCTACTACCAGGCCCGTATAACCAGTTTGCCTGATAGCGCGGGCCGATTTAGCTACCAGTGTATCTACAACCGCCTCTTCAAAGGATTTCGCTATATCTGCCCGTTTGGATTCACTTAAGGAAGCACCTGCCTCAAGCTCCCTGACCTGAAGCATCACAGCCGTCTTGAGACCACTAAAACTGAAATCGAGACCGGGTTTTTTGAGCATGGGCCGAGGAAATTTAAAATGAGCCTGACCCTGAGTAGCTAATTCAGCCAGTGCCGGCCCACCGGGGTAGGGTAAATCAAGTAATTTTGCTGTCTTATCAAATGCCTCACCCGCAGCATCATCCAGTGTTTGTCCCATCACCTGGTATTCACCCGGCCCCTTAACATCCACCAGCATGGTATGCCCCCCTGAAACCAGTAACGCCACAAATGGGAACTCAGGTACCGGATCTTCCAGCATAGCTGCCAGCAGGTGGGCTTCCATATGATGCACCGCTACAGCAGGTATGCCCCAACCCATAGCAAGCCCTTCTGCCAGAGTGCCCCCCACTAATAATGCACCAATAAGACCGGGGCCAGCTGTATATGCAACGCCATCAAGTTCTGCGCCGGTGACTCCCGCCTCCGCCAAAGTGCCATCGATCAGGGGTAGTAGCTTGCGTATATGGTCACGAGAAGCCAATTCCGGCACCACACCACCATAACGTGCATGGACAGGAACCTGACTATAAAGGCTATGTGCAAGCAGGCCGCGGTCTGCATCAAACACAGCCACGCCTGTCTCATCACAACTCGTTTCTATGCCCAGAACCTGCACATCATGCTCCACTGGTAAATCTGCTGCCAAGTCAGGGCTAATCATGCCTGAAACATAACTTTAACGCCCCCCAAACTGCCATATGTCTTTGCAATCAGGGGTTCTGGACTGTATATTTGCCGCCCCTGATTAGCGACTGACTACTGATCGGGAAAGCACCGGCAGTAAAGCCGTGTTTTTCACTCCCTCAAAATGGCAGGCGTGAAATCAAAAGTCATAAGATGCGTCATCAAAAAATGCGCAATGTTAAGGAATAGAATTTTGCCAAGCGTAAGAGTTAGAGAAAATGAACATTTTGACGCCGCCCTTCGGCGTTTTAAACGTGCCTGTGAAAAAGCTGGGATCCTGTCAGAATTACGTCGTCGTGAGTACTACGAAAAGCCAACACAAGAACGTAAGCGTAAAAAAGCTGCTGCTGTTAAACGCCAGCTGAAGCGCAACTCACGTGAAATCAACCGGGGCGTTCGTCTCTACTAGCGCCGGTAAATATGGCGCGACTTCCTGATATCACGCCTGCCAGACATATTTTAGGAATGCCTGAAGCATGTCATTAAAAGAACAAATCCGCTCAGACATGAAAGACGCTATGCGTGCCGGTGAAAAAGACCGGCTGAGCGTTATTCGTATGCTCCTTGCAGCAATACAGACTCGTGAAATTGAGGCCCGTGAAGACCTTAGTGATAACGAGGTCATGCAGATCATCGAAAAGCTAATTAAACAACGTAAAGATTCAGCCAAACAATTTGCTGATGCCGGTCGTAATGATCGAGCAGCTCAGGAATCAAGTGAGGGTGAGTTATTGCAAACTTATCTGCCCGAACAACTTGGTGAGGCCGAGCTCGAAAGCATGCTAAATGAAGTTCTGGCGTCAACCGGTGCCAACAGCATGAAGGATATGGGCAAAGTTATGACCGCTATTCGCAAAAAGGCACAGGGCCAGGCTGACATGGGAGCTCTCAGCGCTCTGGTAAAGAGCAAACTGGCTGGCTGAACCAGAGCCACAACAAACCGGCATAGACTTCACCACCAAGCACAGCTTATGCTACATAAAGTTGGTGCAGAGGCGCTGATCTCATTCTAAATAAACTGTGCACTAAGCGCGGTATACCTTGCGAACACTATGGCTGGCAGAATTCCTCAGGATTTTATTAATGACCTGATCGACAGGTCTGATATTGTCGAAATTCTGCAAACTCGTATTCAGCTTAAAAAAGCCGGCCGGGAGTACAAAGCCTGTTGCCCGTTCCATGGGGAAAAAACACCTTCTTTTACCGTCAGCCCTGAAAAGGGTTTCTATCACTGTTTCGGCTGCGGTGCACATGGCACTGTCATCGGCTTCTTAATGGAGCATGACCGGCTTGAGTTTGTCGAAGCTGTTGAGGAACTTGCATCAATCAATGGTGTAGATGTGGTGCATGAAGCAGGAAATAAACCCACAACACCTGCAGCCCCTCTTTATGAATTACTGGATCAGGCAGCACAGCTCTTCCGTGAAGAGCTACGCAGTAGCGACAAAGCCATCACTTACCTGAAACAACGACACCTTGACGGAGAAACTGCCGGCCGCTTCAGGATTGGGTATGCACCAGGTGGCTGGAACTACCTGTTGAAACATTTTGGTGGTAGTGAAACCGGGCAGGAGCACCTACTTAAAACAGGCATGATCCTGCGCAATGAAGAAGGCCGGGTATACGATCGTTTCCGTGACCGTATCATGTTCCCTATCCGGGACAGTCGTGGTCGAGTTGTTGGCTTCGGTGGGCGTGTACTTGATCACGGTGAACCAAAATATCTGAATTCGCCAGAAACACCTGTATTTCACAAAGGCCGTGAACTGTATGGTTTATATGAAGCACGCCGGGCAAATCGCAAGCTAAAACACCTGCTGGTAGTAGAAGGTTATATGGACGTTGTCGCCCTCGCCTGCCACGGAATTAATAATGCTGTGGCCACACTTGGCACCGCCACAACAACAGATCACCTGCAGCGCCTGTTCCGCGCAACTAATGAAATTATTTTTTGCTTTGATGGTGATCGTGCAGGCCGTGATGCAGCCTGGCGTGCTCTGCAGATAACCTTACCGGAACTACGTGAAGGCAGGCAGGCACGCTTCCTGTTTCTAGCCGATGGTCAGGATCCTGATTCAGTGGTCAGTGAGCAAGGAGCTGAAGCATTCAACCAGCAGCTGGCACAAAGCCTGCCACTATCCGATTACCTACTGCAACAATTAAAGTCTGGTATTGATTTGAGTAGTGTTGATGGTCTGGCACGTCTTGCTGAACTGGCCCGACCCATGGTGAACCTTATTCCCGAGGGTGTATATCGAGAATTACTGCTGGGGCGACTGGCAGATGAAATTGGCCTAAGTACACAACGGCTTGCGACGTTACTAGATAACCCACCTGCAGCAAACCCCACATACGCAGCTCCAAGATCCAAACCAAAAAACACCACCAACCAGCGTTCAAGTCATATCAGGCATGCCATCAAGCTGGTCTTACACCACCCGGCTGCAGCCAAAGACCTTGCACTACCAGAGGGTTTTGAGGCCCTGACCAACCCCGGAATCAGTCTACTGAAGGAACTGCTTACAGCAGCCGCCAAAACCCCAAAGATGAAGCCCGGCAGACTTGCTGAAAACTTCGCTGAACATCAGGATGGCGGCAGGGCACTGCAGACCTTGCTTACCCAGGAAGTACATCTGGACAATGAATCAAATTGGGATATTGAGCTACGCGATACCCTCAATGCCATCCTGCGTGAAGCATTAGAGTATCGCCACAACGAACTAATTGCTCAGGCAGATTCACCTGATGGGCTCAGTGATACTGAAAAGACCGAATTTCGTGAGTTACCACAACAACTTGCCAGGCTTAGACACGGCATCAGCTAACCCTTTGCGGAACCTTAAGGTATGTAACAGACATTTAGGGTCAGGCAAATTTGAGCAAAAATCAGGAAACCCATGCCTTTTCATGACCTTGAGCTCCTTGTACAGACCCATAACACAAACTATCTATAGTCAAAATCCACCCAGCTTGTTAAAATAGCTGGTTAACTTTTTCCACCATTCACTTCACTGAGGTCAGCCGAGTGACACCCCAGCCTAAAAAAGCGCCTAGCAAAGCCAAAGCAGTTAGCAAGACCACCAGAAAAAAAACCAGTAAAACAGGAACAAAAGCTAAAACAGCAACTAAGGCAGCCAGCAAAGCAACTAAAGCTAAAACAGCACCTAGTAAAAAAACAACTAGTAAAAAAGCAACTAGTAAAAAAGCAACTAGTAAAAAAGCAACTAGTAAAAAAACAACTAGTAAAAAAGCAACTAAGGCAGCCAGCAAAGCCACTAGTAAAACAGCGACTAAAGCTAAAACAGCAACTAAGGCCAAAGGCGCTAACACCAATAAGAGCCCTGTTACTAAAGTCGCTAGTAATTCTGCTGCCCGTTCCGGCGCCCAGAACTCTCAGCTGAAAGCCCTGATTGCCAAAGGCAAGGATCAAGGTTATCTGACCTATGCAGAGGTTAATGATCATCTGCCCAATGACATTGTTGACCCTGAACAGATTGAAGATATCGTCAACATGATTAATGACATGGGTATCACAGTTTATGAAAAGGCCCCTGAAGCCGATTCACTGGTTTTATCAGATGCAGCTGTTACCGGAGATGACGAGGAAGAAGAAGCTGCTGAAGCTATTGCCACAGTAGATTCTGAATTTGGTCGCACTACTGATCCTGTACGTATGTATATGCGTGAGATGGGCACAGTTGAACTACTAACACGTGAGGGTGAAATTCGTATTGCCAAGCGCATTGAGCAAGGGCTAAATCATGTTAAAACTGCACTGACACACTTCCCCCCTACTTTTTTACTCCTCGAAGAAATTTATGCACCCGTTATGACTGGAGAAGGACGCCTTACTGACATCCTGACCAAGTTCATCGACCCCACTGCTCCGGATGTCATCGCACAGCCAGGAATCAAGAAAGAGGATGATGAAGAAAAAGAAGAGGATCTTGGCCCTGATCCTGCAGAAGCTAACAAACGCATGAAATCTATATTCCGGCGCCACAAGAAACTTGTGATACTGATTGATACAGAAGGCTTTGATTCCAAAAAAGTAATTACTGCCAATGACAAGCTGACAGCTGAATTAGCTGAGATCCTGCTGGCACCCAAGCTATTCGAGAAACTGGTTCTGAACCTGCGCGGCACTATCACTAAAATCCGCACCATGGAAAGACAGATCATGGCGATCTGTGTCAAACAGGCAGGCATGCAACGTAAAGACTTTATTGCCAGCTTTCCAAAGAACGAAACAAACCTCCAGTGGCTGGACAAGCATATACGTGCAAAGCGCAAGTATTCATCAACTCTGGCAAAAATGCAGCCTGAGATTCTTCGCTCTCAGAATAAACTGATTGCCATTGAGAAAAAGACCCATCTCAGTATTGCCAGAATCAAAGACATCAATCGCAAAATGTCTATTGGTGAAGCCAAGGCTCGTCGCGCCAAGAAAGAAATGGTTGAGGCAAACCTGAGACTGGTGATTTCTATCGCCAAGAAATACACCAACCGTGGTCTGCAATTTCTTGACTTGATTCAAGAAGGCAACATTGGCCTTATGAAAGCTGTCGATAAGTTTGAATATCGCCGAGGTTACAAATTTTCTACCTATGCAACCTGGTGGATTCGTCAGGCCATTACACGATCAATTGCCGACCAGGCACGCACCATTCGTATTCCAGTGCACATGATTGAGACCATCAACAAACTAAACCGTATCTCACGGCAGATGTTGCAGGAAATGGGTCGTGAACCACTGCCTGAAGAACTGGCTGAACGTATGGAGATGTCTGAAGATAAGGTCCGTAAAGTACTTAAGATCGCCAAGGAACCCATCTCAATGGAAACACCCATTGGTGATGATGAAGACTCTCACCTGGGTGATTTCATTGAAGACCCGACTGTGACCTCACCTGTTGAGTCCGCAACTGGCGCCGGCCTTAAAGAAACCACAGGTGATGTCCTGGCAGGGCTGACCCCACGTGAGGCCAAGGTCCTGCGCATGCGTTTCGGTATTGAGATGAACACAGATCACACGCTTGAAGAAGTTGGCAAGCAGTTTGATGTAACCCGTGAACGTATTCGTCAGATCGAAGCCAAGGCATTAAGAAAATTACGGCATCCCTCTCGTAGTGACCAGCTTAGGAGTTTCCTCTTAGAGGATTAACCAATATGCAGGAGCCGCTGTAGCGGCAAACTTTTGTAGAAACGACAGTAGTCGCGACAAAAAAGGCCGCATATGCGGCCTTTTTTATTAGTATCTGACGCTGTTTTAATCTATACCGGCCTCTGGATACAGCTTATCCATAGGAACTGACAGTCCATTCTCCTGTACAAGTCGAGCATGTCGGCGTTCCAGTAACCGTGGCCGTGCTACGCCACATGAATGCGCAATAACACAGATCTCTTTTTCCATCTCATGCTGATATCGCTCTACCCGCTGCGCTTTATCAGCAGGTACTAGGCCACGCTGCAACTTGGGGTCATGTGTAGTGACGCCAGTCGGACAGGTATTCTTATTACATTGCAGAGCCTGAATACAACCAAGTGCAAACATAAATCCACGTGCCGACACGATGAAATCAGCGCCGGCACAAAATATTGCAGCACCATAAACCGGATTAATCAGCTTACCACTGGCAATTACCAGCACCCGCTCACGTAAGCCAAAAGCTTTTAATTCATCTATAACCTTTGGCAAACTTTCACGAATAGGCAGCCCTACATTATCAATAAGTGCTTGGGGTGCTGCACCCGTTCCACCATCACCAGAATCCACCGTTATGAAATCAGGCGCACTCGAAACACCACGACGATTAATTTCTTCAAATATATCTCGTAACCAGCAAAAACCACCTACAACAGCCTTAAAACCAACTGGCTTGCCCGTTACACGTCTTACCTGGTCAATCATATCCAGCAAACTTGCAGCATCCATAATCTCTGGGTGGCGATTGGGGCTAATTGAGTCCTGGCCTGCCGGTATACCACGTATTTTTGCAATTTCATCCGTCACCTTTATACCCGGCAAGATACCGCCTTTACCCGGCTTTGCCCCCTGGCTCAGCTTTATTTCAAACATGCGTACCTGGTCATGAGCCGCCACTTCAACCAGCTTGTCTTTATCCAACCCACCATCAGCCTTCCTTACTCCATATTTAGCTGTGCCTATCTGGAAAACAATGTCTGCTCCTCCCTCCAGGTGATAGGGTGACAAACCACCCTCCCCGGTATTGACCCAGCAGCCAGCAG
>JAAERX010000171.1 GCA_024229935.1 Gammaproteobacteria bacterium
GGTGCAATTGTCATAACTGACAGGCAGGGCTTGGTAGCGGGTAATGAGATCGCGAAGCCCCAACTTTTGACAAGTAGCAGCATAATCAAATTGAGTCACATTTATCACCTCAAGCCCAAATATTTGAGCAAGGTGACTGACCAGTTCATCAGGCGTAAAGATCCCCTGAGCTAAAAGAGCAGAAGGCACGGTGTGCGTTTCTGCTTGAACTGACTCTATGATGCTGCTTTCTTGCGTCGCGCTGATTAACTCAGCTTGACGCAAGATAGAGGCAAGGTTGGTGTGCATTTATGATTAACTGCTAGGGAGTAGTTTGAGCACATTTTGCAGGGGCAATGGCTTCTCCCCCAGACGCTTCGCACGTCCACTTTCCATCACCGTCTCTATTTAGCTTAACTATCTCACCTGAGGCGCTGCTATCGGTATCTAATGTAAATGTAATGCTACCTGCAGCGCTAGTACTACTATCTCGTGTTATAACGACTTTCCCTGTACCTAAATCCTCGAATGTACCAAGGCGTGCGTGAGTTACTGTTGTTGTAGTTGCTGTGGATGCAGCGGTAGGAAACTTACCCTCTGTTGCAATATAATCTTCAATATTTGTTTTTAACGCAGCAATATTTGCTAGGCCGACGCCAAGCTCTGCTTTTTTTACGTAGTTTTGGTATTGAGGTACAGCCACAGCGGTTAA
>JAAERX010000172.1 GCA_024229935.1 Gammaproteobacteria bacterium
TCCCACCAGTAATCCATTTGTAAAAAACCATCCCGATGGCGCGTTGCGGTGGTCTGGAATGAAGTTTACTGTTTGGAGCACAGAATTTGAAAGTGTTATTGTTGGCAGGGCTCAGGGTTATCGTTATGTTTTATTTGGCGATGCCAGAAGCTATGCCTTAGACGAAAAGAAGACTATCACCAGAGTCCTTACGGATACAACAGGCGGTGTAACAAAAACTATTAAGTTAAGGCTTACCGCGAAAAGCAAGCGGCTTTCTGATAATTATCAGCTTCAGATTAACAGAGGCTGGAGCGACCCAGCCATCGAAGTTGTTTATGACGGTGTTACGACTAGCAATTGGGAAGCAGGCGAACAGTTCAGGGACTTGGTGAATATTAATTCCAGCAACCCCTATAGAACTGTTTATAATAGGGCCGGTGTTGACTACAAGGTCGGAGACCTTAAAACAGTCATAACTGAAACCCCTGCAACATTTACCGGTGATGCTGTTTTTGCACAGCAGACGCAGCTTTCAGACATTAGTCATTATCGCGACTTTGTTGAGAAATCAAACGACGGCTCCCCAGAACACCA
>JAAERX010000173.1 GCA_024229935.1 Gammaproteobacteria bacterium
ACAAAATCGAGTGCTTTCTGTTATCCCACATGCTGAGCTTGAAGGGGTTAAAAACCCAGTATCTGATTGGCAGACCATGATGATCCAAGCCAAAAAACACCCAAAAGTTACAGGCGCAGCACCCTATGTGCGATTTACCGCCTTACTTGAACGAGGCAGTAAATTAAAAGCAGTTGAAGTTCGAGGTGTTGAACCTTTATTGGAAGGTGCGGTTTCTAAATTGCCTGAGTATATTGATAATGAGGCATGGAAGGCATTTGAAGCGAACAAGCAAAGCGTTATTTTAGGCAAAGGCGTTGCAGATACTTTAAATGTAAAAATCGGAGATTGGATCACCGCAATGATCCCTGATGAGAATGCAAGTAAGCAACTTCGTTCTCCAAAGCGTCAACGTTTACAAGTTGTTGGTTTACTTTCTCTTGGTGGTCAAGTTGATCATGGTTTGGCGATTGTTCCTCTTAAAGATGCGCAGCAGTATATTAATCTAGGTGACAGTGTCACAGGTGTATCATTGCAAGTCAGCAGTGTTTTAGATGCTCAAAATATTGTCCGCGAAGTAGGAGGAACA
>JAAERX010000174.1 GCA_024229935.1 Gammaproteobacteria bacterium
ATAGATCAAGGAATTGATGCATGCTTTATAAATTCAGGCCAGAGCTGTGATGCGGCGACAAGAATGCTTGTTGAACGCTCAGTTTATGAAAAATCAATTGAGTTGGCTCACGATAAGTGTGAGCGTATCTCAGTTGGTGACCCAACAAAATCAGGAAATCACTTGGGCCCATTGGTAAGCCAAATTCAATTTGACCGAGTTCAATCACTTATTGCTTGTGGTTTAGAAGAAGGAGCACGTTGTATCTCAGGCGGGCTGGGGAAACCTCAGGAATGCCAAGTCGGATATTTTGCACGCCCAACAGTCTTTGCAGATGTAAAAAATACTATGAAGATTGCCAGAGAAGAGATCTTTGGACCAGTTTTATGCATGATTCCGTTTGATTCAGAAAAAGAGGCAATTGAATTAGCAAATGATAATGCTTATGGATTGGCTGCATATATTCAAACTTTAGACCAAGGTCGTGCGCAAACAGTCGCACGGTTGTTGCGAAGCGGTTCCGTAAATATCAATAATTCATTTATTGCTCCTGGCTCACCATTTGGTGGTTATAAGTTATCCGGAACTGGTAGAGAAGGTGGAGCCGAGGGGGTTAATGAATACTTAGAGGTCAAGGTTATAGCATCATAATCCCAGGTTAATTGTGTTTTTTGCCGTCAATACTAGCGGCAAATTAAAATATTGAATTTGTTGGCCTTAAAGCATGAAGATAAAGTTTTTCTTGGCCTTATCAGCTCCACTGGCTTCGTTTACCCCTTCCTGTCCAGTGATTGGAGAAGCGACTCCCTATGAGCAAGCCGTTGCTGTTTTTTCAATATCAATGTGCCTTAAGGAGTACGGCTACCCGAAGATGTCCAGAGACAGACATTGACTTACTGGGTAAACCACATCTCCCCCCATGTTTTGTCCAAAATCGCTGGTTAATGGGTCTCCCTTGTCCTCCCCCCGGAGCCCCCACATCAAAGATCACGACATGAAAAGCAGTATTGAGACAGGTCTTTTGGCTGCTTTCTAAACAGTTGGTCGTCGGTTCGAATCCAGCAG
>JAAERX010000175.1 GCA_024229935.1 Gammaproteobacteria bacterium
AAAGAAGCCTTCACGAAGCTCACGATGTACTACATCCTGTAATGCTGAAGTTGGGTTGTTTATATAGCTCACCAGTGTGCCATCGCTTGCTATGTCGTAACTACCAAGGTTATTAAATGGAATCGAGACTCCGTTGATTTTAACATCCGCTACTTCACCATTGAATGGCGCAGGAAAAGTCACTGAATTACTTTTGCCGACATAAAGGTTCAAGCTTGTATCGGGGCTTCCATTTTGCGCTCCTGTGTATTCCAGCGCACCATTAAGGTATAAATTTACACTACTCCCATCCCATTGAAGTTTCGCAGTGTACCATAACCCTTGTGTTATTGTTGAGTTGCCTAAAATGACAGACGCATTATCACCACCAAGCCCTCCAGAAATTTCACCATCTGGCGTGATTGCAATATAACATCGACTTGTGGCTGGGTTGTCAGATGACCCCACAATAATCTTACTTGTGCCGCCTATTGCGCTAGCATTAAAAACACACTCAATAAACCCTGTTGCGCTAGGAGTTAAACCAGTATCCACATACTGATCCACCCCATTGAATACTCTGCATAAACTTTCAACTGGCAAAGGCTTGGCAGGATAACCAGAACCATAGGCAAGATTATTACCAAAGCAATCGACACCTTGTTCTGTGGCGTGCGCTGGTATGTTAATACGCTCTGGATTACCCACCATG
>JAAERX010000176.1 GCA_024229935.1 Gammaproteobacteria bacterium
AAAGAGGGCGCACTACCACACTTGCTGTTTTCAGGTGCACCAGGCACAGGCAAGACTACACTTGCAAAGGTCTTGTTAGCAGAGCTGGGTGTCATGGACTTGGATATCCTGGAGATCAACGCCAGTAACGAAAACAGTGTGGATACGATACGCACAAAGATTACTAACTTCTCCAGCAGTTTGCCTTTTGGTGATTATAAGTACGTGTTGTTGGATGAGGCTGACTACATCACACCCAACGGGCAGGCCGCATTGCGTGGCGTCATGGAAACATATCATACCAGTTGTAGGTTTATATTAACTTGTAACTATCCCAACAGAATTATACCAGCCCTACACAGTCGTTGCCAGGGGTTTCACATTGAAAAGTTGGATGTTACTGAGTTTACTGCCAGAATTGCCACTATTGGAATTTCCGAAGGCGTGGACTTGGATTTAGACACCCTGGATACCTATGTGCAGGCAAACTATCCAGACTTGCGTAAGGCTATTAATTCAGTACAACAGAATGTGGTAGATGGTGTGTTACAGCGTCCACAAGCAGGTGACCAAGCATCGTCAGACTGGATGCTACAGGCAGTAGAGATGTTCAAGGCTGGGCAGTACAAGCCAGCCAGAGAGCTTATAGTAAGTCAGGCTCGTCCCGAAGAGTATGATGATGTCTACAAGTTTTTGTATCGCAACCTACAATTATGGGGCGATACAGATGCCAAACAAGAACAAGCCATTATCGTTATCAGAGATGGCATGGTCAAACAGCCCATGTGTGCGGATCCTGAAATCAATTTAAGTGCTACGCTCATAGAACTTACCCTGATCTAATTTATTAGATAAATACCTTTATGCACAAAAGGGGATTTTTGTGGTAGACGGTATTGACACAACTTCAGTAACAGCAGAAATTGCAGAACGCGCCTGGTATGTGAAACTATGGCACTGGATTCTTAGCTGGTTTATTGAAGAGTATGAAGTCACTGTATACTTTGTATCAGAAGTAGTTACTCATCCTGAAACTGGCGAAAGTAGCTTGAAGCGCGTCAAGCGCGTGTTTTTAATGAAAGACATTAGTAAAAAATCTCAAACAGAAATACGCGGCAAGGATCGAAACGGATTCCCCATAGAAATTAAGACTGTGGAACCATTTGATTATACTATTGTAAAGACAAAGTAAAAGGGAGATAAAAAAATGGCAATCCAAATTTCAGGAGGAGCAACCATCTCAGGTGGAGCAACCATAGGCACAGGCGGCTCACCATCGCCAAGTCCAACACCAAGTCCTGCACCAGGTGCAAGTAACTTCGGATATTCATCTGGCGGGTATGATGGATCAAGCTATGTAAACACTATTGATAAATTTTCATTCTCATCGGATGGCAATGCCACAGATGTTGGTGATCTTACTAGAAACATAGGCATTACAGCAGGAAGTTCAAGTGCTTCCAATGGATACACCGCCGCTGGCGATCAACCACAATCCCCAGGCAATGGTGCTTCAATACAAAAATTTGCCTTTGCAAGCGACGGCAATGCTTCTAACATAGGTAACATGACTGAGTGGAGGTACTGGACCACAGGTCAATCAAGTTCAGCCAGCGGTTATGCTAGTGGTGGTTTATTAGGCAATTCAATTAATGTCATAGACAAATTCTCATTCAGTGCTGATGGTAATGGTACTGATGTAGGCGACTTGGCAGTTGCTAGGCATCAAGCCTCTGGTCAATCTAGTGCTGACAATGGATATACATCAGGCGGCATGTTCTCAAGCCCTGCTAATTACCACAATACTATTGACAAATTCCCATTTGCTAGTGATGGCAATGCCACAGATGTTGGTGATCTATCCAGCGCATCAAGAGTCCAAACAGCAGGTCAGTCAAGTTCCACAAATGGTTATGTATCGGGCGGGCGATTAAGCACAACTTCTTATTTGAATACTATTGATAAATTTGCATTTGCAAGTGATGGTAATGCAAGTGATGTAGCAGATCTTTCTCTTGCAAGAAGAAACATGGCTGGCCAGTCCTCAAACGCTAGTGGTTATTCATCTGGAGGTAGTGCCTCACCTGGCAGGTCAAATACTATCGATAAATACCCATTTGCATCTGACGGCAACGCTACTGATGTTGGGGACTTAACACAAACAAGATCGGGTGCAGCCGGACAGCAATACTGATTAGGGAGATAAAAAAATGGCAACATTAACAGGCGGAATGACTTTAGCAGGAGATGGGATGTTATTTAATCCACCGCCACCCTATGTACCACCTGCACTATTAGTAATGGGTAATATGAGCTATGATGATCCACTACTGTCAGGTGGCGGGGCAAATGCAGGTAGAGTATACACTACATCAACCACAGGTACAAATTTAGCATCTATATCATCAAGTGATTTAGCGACTGGTGATTATTTTGGTAGAAGTGTTGCTGTATATGGTGATTATATACTGGTAGGCGCAAGTAATAAAAAAGCCGCTTACTTATTTGACAAATCAGGAACTCAGTTGCTTAAAATTTCTGGACCCAACGGCACAGGCAGTAACACTACTTTTGGACATTGTGTGGGTATGAATGCAAATTATTTGTTTGTGGGTGATAGAAATATAGACAGCAAAGGTGCCATTTACAGGTACAAATTAGATGGTACAGGTGAAACTAAAATTCAATGGAATTCAAGCACAACTCAGTTCGGGGAAACTTTTGCAGTTTCAGAAAATTATGTTTTGGTTGGTCTAAAAAATAATAGCATGGCTTATGTATATACTATTACTGAGTCTCATCCTAACCCAGCCTCAAACTTGGTTCAGTTAGGCCCCATATCTGGATCGAATGTAGGATCCTTTAGTTACGGAGCTAGTGTCGCTATATCAGAAAGTTTAGGTAAATTTGCAGTAGGCGATCCTTCATATCTATATATGAATAACCCCAGTTTTGTTTTTAAAGGCCAAGTCCATATACATGACATAAACGGTAGCAATGACTACTTGTTACGACCCAGTGACACGGGCGGTAATTGTGGCAGTAGCGTATCCTTTAACTCCACAAAATTGTTTGCTGGGTCATCTACGCGGTGGAACGGAACTTCTAGACAGGGAGGTGCATATTCATGGACAATTGGGTCAACATCTGGAACCAATGAAACTGTGATAACAGCTAGTGGTGTATCAGCTTCAACAACTATTAGTATGGGTAGTGAGATCGCGGCTACTGACGATGTCCTTGCTGTGGGAGCGAAATCCGCTAGATATCCTGGCACAAGCACAGAATCTGGAGGTGTTTATCTTATGAATACTGACGGCTCAAGTCAAACCTTAGTTACACCAATAGATGCTAATGATAGCATAGGCGGTCTACACGAGATGGATTTAGGATAATAAAAATGAAGTTATCCACCACTATACTTTAAAGGAGAAAAAATGCCAATTCAAATTTCAGGAGGAGTCCTACTAAGTGGGCCAGTAATATTAGATCCCACAGGTGGATCAAGTCCCACCCCAGGCGGTGGTGGCGCAACTAATTTCGGATATACTGCTGGCGGTGACTCCTCGCCCAGTAGTTATGTGAATCGAATTGATAAGTTTTCATTTAGTAGCGATGCTAACGCCACTGATGCAGGAGACCTGCTAGCAGGTCTCACGAACCTTGCTGGACAATCCAGTTCCACAAACGGATACACTACTGGAGGAATAACACTTCCCGGAGTAGTATACGATATACAAAAATATCAATTCTCCACTGACGGCAACGCCACTGATGTAGGTGATCTCACTGTAACTAGGAGACAGGCCGCTGGCCAGTCCAGTAGTTCCAATGGTTATACGTCAGGCGGTGAGCCTTGGAATACTAGAGTAATTGACAAATTTCCATTTGCAAGTGATGGCGACGCTACTAATGTAGGTAATTTACTCTTCCCGCCAGGTGGTCGAACTCAGTTGTCAGGACAAAATTCCGCTGACAATGGGTATGTCTCAGGCGGAACATCTAATCCTACGCCTAATGTTAGTCAAATAGAGAAATTTCCATTTGCTAGTGATGACAATGCCAGTGATGTGGGTGATTTAACCAGGGGTGTTTTTCAGGGAGCTGGGCAAAGTAGTAGTGACAATGGTTATTTTAGTGGTGGACGATCAGGTTCTACATATGACACCAATGTCATTGAAAAATGGCCATTTGCAAGTGATAGCAATGCAACTGATGTAGGTGATCTATCAGTTGGTCGTGGACAACAGACTGGACAATCATCAACAACTAATGGCTACAATTCAGGTGGTAATGCGCCGACTGTGCCCAGATATAATATCATAGACAAATTCCCATTTGCGTCGGATGGCAACGCAACTGATGTAGGTGATTTAACTCAAGCAAGAAGTTACAGTGCTGGATCACAATACTAATTTAGGAGATAAAAAAACTGGGGAGGTTATCCCTCCCCAGTACCTCCATGTCTTGCCTGTTACTACATAGGCTGATCGTATAGTTTCAAGACTTCTTCCACCACAGGGTGTCTTTCGATGTCGGCATCTCCAAACATCACACACCTGATTCTAGTGGCTCCAAGCCTTTGTAGTCGCTCAATAAACATCTTGAGACCGTTGCTCTCATAACCTCTGTCGTGCTGTGCCAAATCGCCAGTTACTACTAATTTACTACCCTCTCCTATGCGGGTAAGAAGCATTTTCATTTGGCTATCTGTGGCATTCTGCATCTCATCGGCTATGATGTATGAATTCTTAAATGTGCGACCTCGCATATAGGCCAGAGGTGCTATTTCAATTTTGTTGTCACCCAACATATATTCTATTTGTTGAGGATTGTAATATTCCTCAAAAATATCAAATATGGGTCTGGTCCAAGGCGCCATCTTTTCCTGCAGAGTGCCTGGCAGGAAGCCGTGTTGCTCATCCACGCTAACTGCTGGTCTGGTAACAACAAATTTATCTATGGTATGGTCTTGCAGGCCGCGTATGCCTGCTAGTGTTGAAATCATTGTTTTGCCTGTGCCTGCTGGGCCCACGGCAAACACAATGTTTGTGTTGGGATCTTCCAGATGCCCCAGCAAGTCATCCTGGCTGAAATTTCTGGGTTTTATTTGAACTTGTTTTTGTCTAATTCTGTCTAAATCTTTACCGCTATGCACTAATCTCAAATATGATTCTCCTTGTTGTTGCTTTTTTCTATATTTGTTACAGTTTTCCTTTCTCTTTTTTCTGGACATAATGATTGTACTCCTTTTTCCAGTCATAAAAAAACAGGTTATGGGATCCCCCATACCTGTGATTTCGGTACTCGTCTGTTTTACAACTTTTTAGATGGTTGCGAATCATCAATTTTATTTATGACTTATAATACACTAAAAACATCAGTGTTTATGGTTACAGATCAGATAAATACCCTGGTTAGAGGATAAAATATGCCCATTACATCACAAGATTTGAATAATCATTTACGCAAGGTATCAGAAGGGGAAACTCTGCTTGATATGCTCTTGGAGTTTGAAAATATACTAGATGAGGTAGATTTGTATGCTTACAAGAACTGGATCAAAGGAGAAATTCTGGAAGGTCCAGATCTGGCCAGACATTGGATATCAGCTAAATTTATGTATATGTCAGATGACATGCCTGATCCTGCAGGAGCAGAAAGATTATTAAGTCGTGGCATCAAAGTTAAATATCATCGTGACGAGCTTAAATATCCCAAGAAAATCGAAAACTGGGAAGATGTAGATCAAAGCCAAAGCTATAATTTTGAAACCGGCGGCTTTACCAGCTGGGGAGGTCTTGGCGGGGTGGGATTTGTTAAACCAAAAGTACTAACAGAAAATGTTTGGATTGTGGAAATTACCATGCCCAGAAAATATGTGGACAACACCATACAGGATTATGTGGATCTGGGGGACGATGATTTTATTGATACAGATGCCTTCAATAGTGCCACACAGATCCAAGCCGACGCTCAGTTAAACGCTAATCCTCAGCCAGTGATGCCCGATGGGGAGGATATATGAGTTTAAGATCCGGAGATTTGGTAGACACTGTACTGAAGAGAGTGAGCGTGGATGAATTTACTCCCAAAACAGGCACTTCTGAGGAAGTAAGTGTTGTGGGTTTTTATGTAACAGAAAACAGTGCCGGTCAGGATCTTTATAGATTTATAAACAATGGTGTTGTGGAGGTACGTGATGTGGAAGTATCGCCCAATCCAGATCTAGACAATTATTACATGGTGTTTGTGGAGATAGATCGCACACCAGAAATCATTGAACAAATTAATAAATTGTTGTGTGATATAGAAAACATCACTGAGCACATGAATTGGCAAGTTAAAACTTACCTGATGGACGATTATCAGGATTGGTGCACACTTAAAGATCAAAACCAGGGATACATACCCACATCC
>JAAERX010000177.1 GCA_024229935.1 Gammaproteobacteria bacterium
AATACTAGCTTTAATGTCGGACTAACCAACTGGTGGAGGATATACACAAGCGGTAAATCTTCTGTCAATTGGTCAAGCGGTGCAGCATTGCTAACACCTGAGAAAAAGCAGACAGGCGGTGAAGCAGCGGGCGTATCTCAATTGGTAGCAATTCCGGTAGGCACTGAAAACGAAGACAGGCTTATTAGTTTTACATCGTTTATGTCTTCGGGCAGTGCCCCTTCTGATATGATTATTAGTATAGGTACAACCGCTGGCGGCAATGACATATTTGAGCAAGAATTTAAAGTTGATAATGCTGAGATAACGTATAACCCAAACGGCGCAACATCTTACTGGATTACTTTTTCATGCGTTAATAACGTGGCACTTGGCGCAGTACCTCCACAAGCTTTATTAACAGTACTGGGCACAAGGTCGCTTACTTCTGTTACATCTTCAAGAACAGGTAGCGGGGCTGTTGAGTTTTCGCACCCTTGGGATGGTGACGACATACGAAGTATGCAAACAGAAATGTCTCCGAATGAATTTAGTATGTACTTTCTTTGCCAAGATAAAGAGCCTCAAAAGCTTAGTTATGACATAGACACCGATACTTGGGCATTTAGTGCGGTAGCTTTTAACGGTAAGCCAACATCATGGATAACAGGCAATTACCCCACAACGCTAACATTTTTTCAAGGTCGAAGCTGGTGGGCTGGCGTACAATCAGAGCCGCAAACCTTTTGGGGTAGTAAGTCTAACGATGAATCAACTGTCGAGAATGAGCTAGAAGATTTGACCACAGGCACAGAAGCCAATGACGGGCTTGAGTTTTCGCTGTCAAAAGCGGGGCGTATTCGTTGGATGGAAGGCGGGGGCAATCTCGTTATCGGCACAAACGCCGGTGAGTTTTTAATTAACGGCTCGCAAGGATTAATA
>JAAERX010000178.1 GCA_024229935.1 Gammaproteobacteria bacterium
AGTAAAGGCGCTCAAATGATGGCACAGCGCGTTGCAGACTTAGCCGAGCAGGGCATGATAAAAGAAATGGATGCCTTTATAGAAAAATCAGCGTGGGCCAAGACAGGCGACGCGATAAAACAAGCTTTTTACTTTTCTATGTTATCAGGACCTAAGACTCATTTACGTAACGTTGTTGGCGCTACTTCTGCAATTGCCCAACAAGTTTACGAAAGAAAAGGCGCTAACCTGTTAGGGCAAGCTTTAGGGCGTGAAAACGTGGCAGCAGGTGAAGCTACGGCAATGGTTAGCTCTTTGCTAAGAGCCGCAAGAGAAACGTTTATAACATCTAGCAAAGGTAAGCGAGTATTAAAAGAATCAAAAAAACTACGCGAACAAGGCGATATTGTAGGTGCTGAAAAAGCTATTGAAGAAGCTGGCGGGGAAATAGGCACAGCAAGAAAGTATATGGCAACGGGCAAGTCTGGTTGGGGTACGGGTAAGGTTGACGAAGCTATGCTTGGTGCTTTTGACCCAGAAGTATGGAACGTGCAAAAAGAATCAATGCTCGGTCGAGGTTTATCTTTTATAAATTCAGTAACTATGGCGCCAACTCATGCGCTAGGAATGATGGACGAAGTTTTCACAACTACAGCCTACAGAATGGAAATTAATTCGCAAGCTATAAGGCAAGCTAGTAATGAAGTTGCTGATGGCAAGATAACAAAAGAACAGTTTAACGCAAGAGTTGAGGAGATAGTTGACAGCCCACAAGAAGCAGTTAAGGACAATGCGAGGCAATTAGCTAAACAAGTAGCATTCACCGAGCAACCAAAAGACACGCCTGTCTGGGAGTTCTTTAAAAAGACAGGTGCTTTACCTTATGGTATTGGTACAATAATAATGCCTTTTGTAAGGACCCCATACAACATAGGTCGCTACACTTTTGAGAGAACCCCGCTAGCACCATTAGTTCAAAGATGGCGAGAAGATGTTCAAGCAGGTGGCGCAAGGGCTGACATAGCATTGAGTAAGGTCGCTACAGGTTCGGCAATTATGATGGCAATGGCTGACTTAGCCATGAGCGGACAGATTACAGGTGAAGGTCCTAGTGATTGGAGACAGCGCGAACAGTTAAAGCGTACAGGTTGGCAACCCAACAGTATAAAGGTGGAGAACGAAGACGGCTCAACAAGTTACTATGGTGTAAGGGGTATGGAGCCATTTAGCACACCGATAATGTTAGCCTCTAACATGGTTGAAATACTAAAAGAATCAGATATCGGGGACGAAGATAAAGCGGCAGAGTCAGCATGGATGGCGGCTATCATGTCAGTTGCTAACCAGGTGGGTTCGCAGCAGTACATGAGCGGTGTTTCAGGATTCTTTGAAATGATGAGCGACCCGAAAAGACATGGGCAAAACTGGGGTAACAGACTTGCTGGGTCAGTAATCCCAACAGGTGTAGCAGAAATAACAAAGGCTATGGACCCATACGCCAGAACAGCTTACAACATGGGACAAACTATTCGCAGAAGAACGCCAGGTTTATCAAAAGACTTACCTTACAACACTGACGTATGGGGCAGGCCTATAAGTTACCGTA
>JAAERX010000179.1 GCA_024229935.1 Gammaproteobacteria bacterium
ATGCAATCTGCCTTTAACTGAGGAATAGCCCAGAGAAATTTGGATTAATACCTCATAATATTATTTTTAGGCATCTAAAAATAATTAAAACTCCGGTGGTTAAAGATGAGCATGCGTCCTATTAGCTTGTTGGTGAGGTAAAAGCTTACCAAGGCAACGATAGGTAGGGGGCCTGAGAGGGTGATCCCCCACACTGGTACTGAGACACGGACCAGACTCCTACGGGAGGCAGCAGTGAGGAATATTGCACAATGGAGGAAACTCTGATGCAGCCATGCCGCGTGCAGGATGAATGCCCTATGGGTTGTAAACTGCTTTTATACAAGAAGAAACATCGGTACGTGTACCGACTTGACGGTATTGTATGAATAAGCACCGGCTAACTCCGTGCCAGCAGCCGCGGTAATACGGAGGGTGCAAGCGTTATCCGGATTTATTAGGTTTAAAGGGTTCGCAGGCGGAATTTTAAGTCAGTGGTGAAAGCCTATAGCTCAACTATAGAACTGCCATTGATACTGAAATTCTTGAGTGTAGATGAAGTGGGCGGAATATGTCATGTAGCGGTGAAATGCATAGATATGACATGGAACACCAATTGCGAAGGCAGCTCACTAAACTATTACTGACGCTCATGAACGAAAGCATGGGGAGCGAACAGGATTAGATACCCTGGTAGTCCATGCCGTAAACTATGATCACTAGATGTTGGCGATATATTGTCAGTGTTTAAGAGAAATCGTTAAGTGATCCACCTGGGGAG
>JAAERX010000180.1 GCA_024229935.1 Gammaproteobacteria bacterium
AGACGTTCATATCATCGAGCCGCTTTGGCATACTGCGTTTCCCTACTTTAAAGCCGGAACAAATTACACTAAAGGACAATGGCTAACAGCAGGGCAAGAAGCCTACCCGATTGAAACTAAGCTTTATAAGTGCTTAGTCAGTGGGGTACAGACTGGAACGCTAGAATCAAATGCTGAAAAATGGCAGCTAATTAGCGAGGCTGAATACCTTAAGCCGTTGCGCGAGTCACAGCTAGATGCTAGCACAGCAAAAATGGGCGAAGTATTTACAGTTACCGATGTGGATTCAGCAACTAATCCGAACAAGGGTTATGCCGATGGGCGTTGGACATTTGGCAGTGAGCCGCTAGCTCTTTTAACTGTTAACGACTGGTCAGAGGATACAATTACAGCAGATCCAGAAAGCACAGACTGGTTTAATCTCCTGCGCAATGAGCCGTGGTCAAAAAATCGCTTGCAGTATAAGCCGAGTACAGGAACATTCAGGGCGTGGTATTTGCGAGACGGCACTAGCTCTACTTATTCATTTAGCAAAACGGTAAGCGCCGAGGCTAGGGACGCATTCAATGCGGGCGGCGTTGAGTTTAAATTCAAATATGGATTGGACAACAACAACTACCCGCAGTTTGATATTACTATTGACGGCGAAACTGCGTCATTCACCGGTAACAGCAGCTATACATACACGGTGCCAAGCCTCGGTGCTATTGCTGGAACCACAATGAATAATGTGCAGGGATATGATTTAACAGGGGAGCGCCTTGTTAATTCTGAGGGATCGTATATTGAAACGGTCGTTTTTACTGGTTGTACGTTTGAGAAGGTAAGCTTAGGCGGCAATACTCCTATTGATATTGGCGGCATCCTGATGGGTGACATATCGCAGAAAGGGCTTTATTTCCTAACGCCAGACGAGAAAAACTTTGTAATACCACAAGTGGAATATTTGTCCGAGGGTGAAATGGGCGTTCCTTTCTTCTGGACTGGCCAAGGCATAGAGGATACGTTCTTTGATTTATACACGGAATCTACTGATGAGATAGTTAATTGCTCGCGTAAATCGGGCTATAACATTTCGTATACTGGTACAGATGATTTTTTAATCACTGCAATTCAGGTGCAGCCTGCAGATGCTATGCTTAACATACCGTTTAGGGTGCTAGTTCAAACTACCACCGGAGAGGGTGGGGCGTCTTTCTCAGAATACGGAGAAATGACAACGGCAGGCGAAACATTAACATTGCCGCTTATTGAAAGTGTAAAAGTTGATAAACAGGAAGGTTCACTTACTCACTGTATTAACTTTGCATTTGAACGGAAAAACACTTCGGATGACGTTAATCTGAAAGGGGGTCGAAATGATAGATTTTGGATTGTATTGACCTCTGGCTCTCCAGAAACTAAGGAAAATCTAGCAACTGAGGCTGCAATAACTCCGATTGCTGCGCTTACTGTTGAACTGGGATCTAGCGAATCACCTGTGACTAAAGATGATGTGCTGGTCACGGGTACGATAGTAGAAGGTACTTATAAGCTAGAAATGGGGTTTAATATTCATAGTCCGGACGGAAAGTGGATTTCCTGGGTGAATATGGGCGCTTGGATAGACGATTCGCCGGTTAGCACAATAGCAACGGGGACGCCAGACACAACACAGGCAGATAAATACGCTAATGCAAGTGGTGTTAGGTATTTTACTATGCCCAGCGGAGGCGGTGAGTACAAAGTAAATATGAATTGTTCTTCTGAGAATAACGCGAATAGATTCGGCGTATATGCTTACTTGACTAAAATCAGCTAATAACCCGCGCCGCTTACATAGGGCGCAATAACTTAGGAGCGTAGAAAATGGCAGTTAAAAAGAAATCTAAAGCTAGACTGAAAAGCACATCAAAAGATGGACAATCCCTAGAGGCTAGAGCTAAGGAGTCGAAAGGCAAAAAAGCAAAGGCGCTAAGTCGGTTATCAGGAATCGACAAGGAGAACTATGAAAAGGCACCCGCTAAAATCAAGGCCAAGATTCGCAAGTCTTATAAGGACGGAGCGAAAACAAAGGCCAGAATCAAGAATAAGGGCAAGCTAATATAGTTTAAAGCTATTGCTTTATGCAGGCTAATAGCTAACCCCTATTCGATGCGTTATACTCTAGTCATTCAATGAGGGTTAGTTATGCCACAGGTAAGTTTAATCAAAGGCGATACAGTCGATAGTAATACAGATTACAGAGACGCATTGCCTGTTAA
>JAAERX010000181.1 GCA_024229935.1 Gammaproteobacteria bacterium
CACAAATCGCTGATAGCTTTCATTTTTCCTCCGGCTACACTTGTTCCGCCCAAATAAGTTGTTAATGCAGTCCATTGGTCATCTGTAGGAACGTGCCAGCCTTCGGGGCAGAGTCCGCGGCTATCATCCACAGTATACCAGTTATAAAGGGCTCCGTACTTTTCATTAGTTGCCTGATCATTATCATACCAGCAATAAGCTCCCGTACTATATCCCCATCCTGTTGTTGTTACATGGGGAATGGCATCGCCATTCCTGTAATGTGTTACCCGCAAATTTTCAGCCATCCACACCTGTTCTCCAATGGTCGTGGTTGGGTAAGCATTTCCATCATAATCAATACAGGATGAAGCTGAAATACCTCCTGGTCCGGCACTCGTTACGCTTATCCAATCCGCACCGGTGTAATAATAATAGCCCGGTGTACCATCGGTTTGAAAAATAAATAAGCCTGCTGCCGGGCTTGATATCCCATCTCTTTGTGCTTGTGTCATCCGAGGTGGGAGAAATCCTTTGTCGGTGCTTTTCACCTCCAGCATGGCTGAACTTTCGGGGGCTGTTGCACCGATACCCACATTGCCATCAGCGGTAATCTGCATTCTCTGTGTTTCATCAGTAAAAAAATCAATGCTAAAAGCATCCCTTTGAATGATCCCTAAGCTA
>JAAERX010000182.1 GCA_024229935.1 Gammaproteobacteria bacterium
AAACTTGTATTTGCAAGCGTAGCCGAGGGAGAGATCTTCTTTACCCGCTTCTACAGCATTAGCCATAGACTGCGAATACAATTTGATATTGCCGTATAAAGTGTCATTCTCGAAGTATATTTTTTCACCCGTCACTCCGTGGATGCCCTTCTTCTCAGCTCTAACTTTTGTCTTGGGGCCGATCATTGTGTGATCATCAACCCAAGGCAGAAGCCTAAATGATTTGATAGTTTCTTCACTGCTCAACTCTTCAGCGCTGCGAAGTACTTTGTATACTCGGTTCTTGTCAGGTGCGCCGATCTCAGAGCCTAGATACTCGAACACGCCGACTTTAGAGATGGGGTTACCTTCTATCTCATACCAGCCGTTATTATCTTCTACGCGCTTACTGATCAATTTAGACCACCTTTTGAATATTTCTTCAAATTGTACTTGATTTATCTATATTTGCAAATAACACTGTATAAAACCGCAGCCTGTTTATTTATTCACTAAATTCATAGATCGGCCTCATGGTGCATTTGCAGTTGATTGCATCCCCAGGTTTGCCGCGATCGCCAGTTTTTGGATCAATTACTGGCGGGTTATCTAAGTCAAATACCTGTCCATTTAATACATTTTTATGATAATCACGAGGATGCTGGCCGCCGCCCGAGTGTACCCACTCGTACTTGGTCATGCCCGCATCTTTCATACGCTGTGCATTAATGCTGCTGTATGCCTTGCGTGTCTGATCTAGCGCTATATTTTTAGCTCTATTCATTACTTGTTGGTCGCGCTTGCTTAACATCTGATGTAGGTCTTTTGTAAGCCTGCCTATGCCCTGACTATCTCCGCCAGCGATTGAGCGGTATACAGAACCCTCAACGTAATTAAAATACTCTTGAGGTATGCTTTTGATTAGCTGCACATTCTCAGCAATGGACGATTGAATGACGTTATTTAGCTGGGGCGTGATTTTCTTAACGTCTATCGCATTACCGCCAAGCATTTTGTCAATTGACTTGGTTAGCTTCTTTTCCCCGCGCTGGGACATTTTAGTAACCATCGTAGTAGCTAGCAACCTGGCATTATTCATAAATAAATTACCATACTTCAATGCCAATGAACCCATAATTAACTCGGCTTGCATACCTAATCCGCCGCTCTTGTCTGAGTCCTCTGGATTAGTCGCTGTGAAAAAGTCCTTGGCCTTGTCGCTGGACATTAACGCATCAAGTTCTTTTTTAGTCTCATTCGTCATTAGCTTAGTAATCGCTCTAAGCTGTTTTGCGTATGCTATGCCGTCAGCCTTGCTATTGCCCAAGTCATCACCGCGAGCTAATCCCTTGGTCTTTCTGCCCTTCGCTAATCGTCTAGCGTTCTCTAATGCTAGCTTTGCTCGTTCGCGCTTATTCATATCATCACCGCCCTGGTATTTTCTACAGTATACATGAGGTGAATAGTTAGTATAAACACCCCCCCCTAATTAAGGGGGCGCAATCTTAAATCTCACTACCATGATTATCTGGCGAGGGATTAGAACCCTTACCGGCCACATCAGGGTTTCCAGCTTCCCCGCTTTCATTGTCTGAGAATTCTCCCTCGTCAAATGCTTCTATGCCTGAATGGCCTGAGTAGTCATCAGCAATTAATCTGTCTCTAACTTCCATATCAGATACAGCGCCCATTTCATAAAGCTTCGAATCCGTATCTGCGTTCTTGTTGTTTATCTCTGCTCTCTCCGTGTCCGTGGTTACGCATACAGGGTTCCAGATATGCTCAATTAACAATTCCTTTTTGTACTTAGGCTTAAAGTCAGAATAAGAAACGCATTCATGGTGACGCGTTACTATTTCGCTCAGGTCATTAGCTTGGATTGTCTCAAGTTCCTCATGATAGGTGCTTGTTTCGTGGTCGCCAGTTGCGTTAAATCCCCTGGGCGTTGTGCCAAGTAACTTTACAGCAGGCACACGGCAAACGGCAGAGACTAGCTGATACTGCCCCATCATTACCGGGTCTAAGTCTGCAAGGCTAGTTTCTAGCTGCTCGACCTTCTCACCCTTGTTCTTTGCAATGATGGAGTGGTTGTTCCTAAAGGATGCCATAGCCTCAAGCGTCTTTTGTGCTGCTTCCGGATTTGCTGCGATTGATGCTAAATCCATTTCGTGCACAGTCATACGCTTAGTCTGAACAAGTAGCGGCGCTTCGTTAGCTGTGCGCTCTGCTGCATATACGCGTTCATATATTTGCTGTGTTAATGGGATACCGCCGTAAATATACGATGGCTTTTGAATGTCGCTGACCTCAGAACCACGCATGATTACAAAATGGCTTCTGTGGTAAGTAGTACCTGCAATTATCCAGAATTCTGGATCATAAAATGTCATCGATGCAGGGTCGCCCACATCCTCAGCATCAAGCAGCGGAGCTAGCCAATACGGGTCAATCTGGCTCATACCACGATAAGCGCCCGGTTTAATGCCTTTCGCATTGAATGGCTTGCGGTAGTAATCAGGGTCATCACTATCAACAACGAACAAAACATGCCTAATTCCAAACACGTTTTTAAATTTATCGGCCCGCTCTAAGTTGCCTTTAATGTCATAGAAACTGTCACGCTTTTCGATGTAGCTGCGCTCATCTTCTGTTACGTCCTCGCCTTCATCGAATGCCAAGTTAAACCCATGTCGTACAGCATCACGCCCCTTCATTGAGCAGGCTTTATCCACCAGCCAGTGCTGAGCCAAAAACCCACACGACTGATAGCCGATGAATGATTGCTGAACGTACCAAGATAATAGAACCTCTGGCATTCTTTGCTGGCCAACACCATACGCACCGCCAACGCCTGCACTATCCATTGTGGCGACAACTTGGCCGTGTGCCGAGTCCATAGCCTGACCATCAGGAGTACTAAACGCAGGAGGCGCTAGTATTGTTCTGATTCTCTCATCAAGTGAGCGGCTAAGGGCTAGCGAGTCGTCTTTTGTCTGAATGCCTGCCATCGCATCCCATATGCTACGCTCTATCTGCTCATCTTCGGTCGGTTCATCATCTGCAACCGGTTCGTAGTTTCTGCGCAGAACCCAATCAATAAAGCTTCTTTTGTGTGTCATTTTATTACCATTCAATATCGAACATAGTTAAGCCGGTGCGCTCTTTAGGTGCAAAGGCAATGATAAACGCGTCAGCATAGTTCGGAGACTTGATGCCACGCTTGTCTAAATCTTCCTTAGATTCTACCTTAACGCGCCCCAGTTTGTCGAAATCCTTAAACGGGGTCGATAGCTCAGTGACTAGATCCGCAAGCCCTTCTATGTCCGAGCTGATAGCTATTAATTCGTGATCTTCAAATGTCGGAAGCTCTGTACCTTCATTGTGAGCCTTGACCAGATTATATGTATTCCTGAATCTGTCCGATACTTCCCACCACGCCTGAGACTTGTTAGAGCTGAAGAAATCTTTATTTAGAACCTCTTGCGTACCATAGCCGACCAAATCAATATAGGGTAAATCCCCGTTAATGACTTTGCCACCTGCGCCGAACTGAGTAAATTTTATCTTACCTGGTAGCTGTTGCTCATAGCGCCTGTCATTAATTTCAATGATGTTTGAGCCTGTACCCGCTCCCACGCCAATTGAGTCATACCTAATGTCAGCGCCAATT
>JAAERX010000183.1 GCA_024229935.1 Gammaproteobacteria bacterium
CGTGGATCTTTCTCTTCCCTTATATTACCTTTCTTTCCCTTACTATTACCTTCCTTTACTATTACGTTATGCTCGCTGGAAACCATATGGTTATCATCCTGTAAACCATGTGGTTTTAAGTCCTTATTCTTAGGGGGCCTACCACCTTTCTTGCCAGCCTCCCTCTTAGCTTTCAGTGCAGCCTCTTGTTCGATTGGGTAGTGAAAGACGTGTAAATCGTTTCCCTTAAACGAGAATAAAGAGCAATTACTGACCTCTTGTTTGGTGCAACCTACAGTTATCCATTGCCTGTCACCCCATAGTTTAGAATCTTTAATCACCCCGCCATTCTCTACAGTCGCACAGTATGAAGCCAGTATGAGCCACACTCCTATTTCGTGATAATCACAAGCCCCGAACTCTGGAGACTTGAGAACTTCAACACTTAGATTTAGATATTTCATAATAGCCTCCTAGAATAACATTCTCTGCTCAATATTCTCAGGCTCGATACCAAGAAAGGTCTCCAGTATAACTTTACCAACTTGGTAGTCCACTAAGTTACGAGCCATCTTGTCGGTCCTTTGATTTCCTTTATACTGTCTAAAATCGTAGTCATGGAAAACTGACCACGCTGTTATCTCATCTTTTATTCTTGCCCAATTAACAGACTTTCTTTCATTTATGTTGTACGGTAAATTAAAACTTGCCCAATATAAATGCCGTCCTCTTTTTTGCGCTTCAATAAGCGGTTCATAGTATGGGACAACATTCTCAACTACAAAGCCGCCTTTGAAGTTATGTTGTAAAAATATAATTTCTTCGTACAGCTTCATGTCAGGGTACATTGGTATAAATGAGTCTTTATTTTTTTGGCTCATTCTCACTCTGCTATGCGTAGGACAAGGAGGCGATGTCCAGATGAAGTCGAACTCTTGGTAGTTCTCTAATAGGTATTGGTGTGCATCGCCAACAATTACCCTATCATTAGGGAATCTCTCTCGGTATAATCTGGAAGCTTCAGGATCTAGCTCAACTGCTGTAATCTCAAGGTCATCCCGGACCTCGTCCCATTTGTACCTGTTGCCGCCTAAGCAGGCATATAAATTTAGTATTTTCATAACATTTAAACAAAACAACCTCTCCCAGTGAGACCGCAAAATGCGGGTGATGATTCACTGAAAGAGGTTCCGTTAGAAAACAGTTCTGCTTAAAAAGTTGCCGCTAGCTGATCATCACTTCTGCTTTGCTGTTTGTAATATACATATATTCAATTAGACAGCGCAATCTCAAAATTTTATTTTTCTTCAATTTCGATATAGACGCCATTATCGCACCCGTCAGCCCACCTTTTAAGTACCAGAAGCTGAACAACTTGCGAGTCATCTTTCCAAATACCATGATTGGTAAGAGCGTCAAGAACAGCCTTCACAATATTGTCAAGGTCTGGTTTTTTTGTGCAATATTCTGGTGCGCTAGCCTTAAGAGTATCTTGGTTCTTGCCTGTCCCAAAGTGGGACTTTGGGCGTTTCAGGAAAAATTCAAGCCTCAAACTGACAGCTCCCATCATCCTCGTTTGACCATGACGACCGAACTCTTGCAACACCTCAGAGCCTACTAACAGCTTCCATTTTTTTGCTGTGCTGGGATTATAGACTCTAGTACGACCACCAATAGACACAGCCCTTGGCCTTGGTTGCGCTACTGGCTCGCCTGCAACAAAATGTTTAACCATTTGTTTGCCCTCCTGTATATAGTGAGCAAACAAACTGCTCGCCTAATTTTGTTATTTTGACCTGTATTTGCCGAGTGCAAACGTCATGCGACAGTTTGTCTACAGCGCCACAGCTGAGCAAAGTAGGTACAGCTGAGCCATGCAAGGTTGAGACAGCTATACCTGTGCTCTCGCTAATGTCGTTATAGGTCAGCCACTGTCCCTGAGCCTCGTTTAGAGCCATTAAGGTGTGGATTTGGCGGTATGAAAAATGTTGAAGAACACGTCTCCAAGCTGATGAGTTGATCATTTTTTATAATTTTATTTTTTTAAAAATTAGCGTGATAAGTATGCGCTACCCACTGAAAACTAAATAATATCCATTGTTTCTTTCGGAACCATTGCATCGTAGACGCGTAGTAATGTAGGCTCAAAATCCAACACGAATTGCTCAAGTCTGCGCTCCACCAAATCGGTAAAGTCGTCACGTTTCACCTCGATGATGAGAGGGTTCATTCCGGGGAAATAGCTAACAAACCACCAACTGTCCAGCCCAGTGACAGCCATAGAGCCGTGCACCTGAAGTTTGTATTTGTCTGGCAGCAATCCTTCAAGTAGGTAGTCCACGTGTGTGTCAGGTTGTGGACACTTTATTTCGAGTCCTGCTATGTACTCGCCATCGTCTGAGCATACGAGACCGTCCGGACTACAACCAACAACCTGAAGCTTGTCACTAATAACAAAACCGACCTCTACCACTGCTAAGTCCTTCAGGTGGCGGAACATATTGCGTGCATGTACCTCATGCTCACGCCCCCATTCAGTATATTTGTTACCCCTGAACCTATGAGGGTCGGACAAATAGCTCTCACGCGCCAGCTTCCGCATATACGCATGGGCTTGTTTGGACTGGCGACCTGTGGCAGTGATGATTTTGTCAAACTCAGAAGCTGTTGCTCGGCCTTTCCGAATATTGTGCCAGTCTTCACTGTCCTGTTCCATTTTGTACACCTCCATGACTAAACGACCTCAAGAGTTAGAACTTTCACACCTTTTGGTGTACCCTCGCATTCAAGCATGGCCATTTCGCCAATGTTGAACTCAGCGAGACCTCCAATTGTGTTGGAGTAGGTTTTGACATCGCGTTTGTTGCCCTGCTCGTCCTCTATAACAATAGTGTGCAGTGTGTAGGGCGCTTGAGTTTTCGGGTTCACACCATGCACTGAGGTGTAGTCAGCGATTTTTGCAGTAATATGGACTACGTTCACATCGGCTTTTGGCGCTTCCTCTACTGGCTCAATTTTCTTAGCTGCCTTCTTAGCCGCTTTCTTTGCTGACTTCTTGGCTGGTTTTGGCTCTTCAGTTACCGGCTTGGGAGTTGGCTCAGGTTTAGCTTCAATTTTTGGAGTGCGTCCTTCAAACGGGTTTATTGGCGCTGCAGGCTGCGTGACATTGCGAATGCCGGGTTTTTCATCGAACTCGTCTTGAGTATAGACACCGAGGATGGCCGATGGCGCATAACGTCTAGTCCATTCACGCGCACCACGATAGGCGAGCATCTGGTCGTGTTGGCCTGCCTTCTCCCAAGGTGAACCATTTTTTGATGTCTTCCAGCCTGCGACTGTACCCTCTACTGTCATGTCTTCACCGTCCACGCTACCAGTGACAACCACCTTACGTTGTTGACCATTCCCGGAATAATTATATTTGAGTTTAATACCCAAGGTAGCGTCGAGTGCTGCGCTCACGAGCTTGCCTTCCCACATCAACTTTCCATGCACGACCGAGGCGTGATCCATTACAGCGAACGGAGAGAAGCCCCATCGCTGCGCTTGCTCTACTACTCTCAGGCAGTTGGCAGCTGTCTCATCTGGGGTCGCTCCCTTCAGTGACGCTGGCACTAGCGATCCTGCGCTCATGCATTTGGCTACGCGGTACATATGCTCAAATGATCCGCCATCAAAGATAGCTATTCCTGTATTCTGTTGTGTTTCGTTTTCCATGTTATTTATTTATTTTTTGCTGTGACGCATAGCGCGCTTATTTCAATTTTACCTTCACTGTGGAGCTGCAGTCCGTATTCGACTAGGTCTGCTGCAAGTCTGCCGGTAGGTATTTCATATTTTTTAGCGAGCACGTCGAGTTGCTCCTTGGATTCTGTTTTTAGTCTGACGTAGCAGACAGCGTCTTTGTTTTTCATTGCGCCACATTTATGACCTACCTCAAAACATACCGCAAGCTTTTTTTGCTATTTGTATTTTTAATGTTGCGCTCTAATTGTATTAGTGTAAAAAGAACGCATGGAAAATAAACCATCAAAACTGAAGGAGCTTAATAGAGCGCATGTTTACAGCATTACAGGCGAATGCACCCCGGTGTCGTTCAATAATATTCAGAGAAAGTACCTCGACAGATTTTCTGAAATCTGCTGGAGAAAATATGACAGAATACAGGAGGAATTAGGAGACCTGTTCAAAGTTGAAGACACCTTTTTTTTGGATTTTGGTGTTGTGGCCTCCGAGCATAGCGAAGAAGAGTTCGACGCGTGCTACAAGCTATTCGCGAACCACCTTGGAACCGAAGAAGAGGAACTGCTAATTGTAGAGCTACACAATGACCTATAGCTACAAAATAGCAGGCAGCGAACGCGAGGTGACGACACCAATACCATTACTGGAAGGGCAACACATGGTGGTAGGCGACTCTGTGTACGTAATGCAAAACGAGACCCTCCACCTCATTGGGAAAACGCGCAATGGCCAATGAGCAACAACACACTCAGAGAGACGACAGGCACACCTGTTGTGAGTGTGAAGAGTTTGAAGGATAACGATTATGAACGACACAGAAACACAAAAATGAATGTATTAAGCCTTTTTGATGGAATGAGTTGCGGACAGATAGCGCTCAACAAATTGGGAGTTAAGTATGACAATTACTTTGCAAGTGAAATTGATAAGTATGCTATACAAGTAACACAAAAGAACTACCCAAACACTAAACAAATTGGGAGTGTTACAGATGTTAAAGGAGAGGATTTGCCACAAATTGATTTGCTGTTAGGTGGTAGCCCATGTCAAGGTTTTAGCACAGCAGGTAAACACCTAAATTTTAACGATCCGCGAAGTAAACTTTTTTTCGAGTTTGTTAGATTATTGAAAGAGTGTAAACCTAAATATTTTTTACTGGAAAATGTGAAAATGAAAAAAGAGTGGGAACAGGTTATTTCTGACGCTTTAGGGTGCGAGCCTGTACAAATCAACAGTTCTTTAGTGTCTGCTCAAAATAGAGTGCGTTTGTACTGGACCAACATACCACATATTGCACAGCCTAATGACAAAGGGATTGCGATAAAAAATATCACGGTTGACGACAGTGCAAAAATTGGAGCAATGAGAGGTCGTTACATCGTAGGTGGTACGAGGCAGGACCACAAAATGAAAACTGCTGGCATGACGACCCAGCGGCTGGAGCTACGCAGAGACGACAAAAGCAACTGCATAACCACAGTATTAAAAGACAACTACGTTGTTAAATTTTTGGATGCTCTACCCAGTGGGGGCGGAATGCATGAATGGTGTTATTATCAGAATGCCACAAGCACCTCTATAACAACTCGCAATGCAGCAGGGGAAAAGATCATACATGACGGTATATGGTATAGAAAACTAACACCTGTGGAGTGTGAGCGTCTGCAAACAGTACCAGAAAATTACACGTCTGGTGTCAGTAACACCCAACGCTATAAAATGTTGGGGAATGGATGGACGGTTGACGTAATCGCTCACATATTTAGCTCCCTGTTAAAATAGCCTCAAAGTACCAATTTAATTATGAAACTGATCAATGGTAGCTGGGATGGTTACGAGTTAGACTACAGAGACACAGTGCTAATACACATGGCTCTAGCAACCGAATGGGATGGAGATCGACCAGCCAAAGGTGCTAGGTCTGGAGTTGCGATCTACGAGCCGTCCGACTGTGGCAAATATGCGTACTGGCTA
>JAAERX010000184.1 GCA_024229935.1 Gammaproteobacteria bacterium
TTCAGGCTTCAAGGTATTTCCAAATGACGTTGAGAATATAGTCACGGGCCACCCTGATATACGTGAGGCAGCGTGTATTGGAGTCCCTGATGATGACTCAGGTGAAATAGTGAAGCTGTTTGTAGTCTTGCGCCCCGGTGCGAACATTACCCCTGAAGAAGTTCGTCACTGGTGTAAGAGTAAAATGACTGCTTACAAGGTGCCGCGGCTGGTTGAGTTTATTGATGAGCTACCCAAGTCTAATGTGGGCAAGGTGTTGCGACGTGAGTTACGGGATAGGTAGGTGCTTAAGCGGATGAAAATGCACCTTCATCAGTCCTGTAATTTCTTATCAAGAACATTAAGCACTGCGTTTTTGTAGGAAAGACTCACCGGAATAATGAGATTATCGTTCATGATGACCTCAAGTTTTCGACCGTCTTGTTTGTAGGCGTTAACCTGATCCAGATTGACCCACCATGACCGATGGACCTGTATCCCATTGCAGTCTTTAAGTGCCTGTGTCAGATCCTGAAATCTAAGGCGTACTAGGTCTGTTCCCTGATCAGACCATATTTTAATGTAATGTTGATCTGCTCTAATGGCTAGAATTTTGGCATTATCAGCCAGTTTTGACCCTGCAATAAGATTTGCAGTTGCCTGAATAGTTTTCTGCTCATCAGGCTGCATCATTGTTGTGTTCTTGTTTGCTATATATTGGTGAGGGGATTCATAGCCAAACCAGTCAATGCCCATAACCGCACGATAACCATAAACGCCTGCTAGAAAGGTTGGCAGTATGGGTATGGAATAGCGGATGAAGTGCAGAAGATAATCGAGTCCCCAGTTGGGGGAGATATCATCTGCCCGATTAATTGCATATATAGGGTAAATCTGGGCATACAGGTTACCCAGTTTCTGGAATAGAAATGCTGTAGGCATTAGTGCAGTAAACAATCCAAGTAGGCAGACTGCAATCAAAGGTGGTCGCCAGTCACGGAAACTGAACTTAATGATGTATGTGCTTAGGCATACGGGTAGCCATGCAGTAAGCATAAGAATATTAATGCAGAGCAGATTATCAAGATAGGGCATGCCATTTGTTAGTTTGGTTTCGACAAGTGAAAATATAAATGCCACTGCTACCGGAATGCCGAGGAAAAAAAGCAGATAATCACTCCATACAGGGTTGCGACGTATAGAAGTAGCACTGGTGGGTTGTGTGTTGTTATCAGATATGCTTTTTGAATCGTTGGCAGAAATTGAGTCCATTGAATACCCTGTTCTTATTTTTTCGTATGTCGCTGGTTTATTTTATTAGTTTTCTTGGTGCTAAGGGCGCCGGTATTTTTATTTTCTGTAGAATTATTTCTTTATCATTTGCCTGACGGCTTCCCAGTGGTCTTTATGTGTCCAGGCGGCAACAAAAGTATCACGTGCGGTAGCGGTTAGTTCATCCTGCAGTTTTTTTCGACGGGCTGCAGCTGTGGCCTTGTAGCCGCGCAGAACATTTAGCCCCTTGCTAGTATAACCAATAATAAATTTATTTATAAATGTGCTGAAGTCACCACCTTCATCACATACAGCTTCAAATAAACAGAGCCTTAAGGCTTCATCTGCTTTAAGTCGGCGTCCCGAACACAGCAATGCGAGTGCTGCGCTGTTGCCAATGGCATTGATCAGATCAATACCGCCGCCCCAGGCAGTAGTGACATTTAAGCGTGACTGAATGAGTCCAAGTTCTGCATGTGCGGTGGCTATGCGCAGGTCACAGGCCATGGCGAGTTCAGCACCGCCGCCTAAGGCAAGCCCATTTAATGCCCCTATAACCGGGACAGGAAAATAGCGTATAGCATCAAGAGCGGCATGACCGCGCTCTGACATCATTCGTGTCTGTTCTTCAGTGCGTATGGCATCCAGTTCCTTTAAATCACCGCCCGCTGCAAAACAACGATCACCTGCACCGGAAAGAATGACACATTTAACAGATGTATCCCGGCGGCTGTTTAGTGCCTCACCAATCTTATCCAGCAAATCCATGCTAAGTGCATTGCGTTTTTCAGGGCGATTAATGGTAAGCCGCAGTACTTCATCTGTGGCTTCAACCAACAGGTGTTTAGTGTCTGACATGAGATTCAGGAAACCTATTTAGTAGTAAAGGCGCATGACTGCTTCAGCAATACATGCGGGCCGATCCTGACCTTCAACTTCTACAGAGTATTTTTCAATTAACTCAATGCTGTTTTTGACTTCTTCGGCAGCAAGCAGTTCGCAGCGTGCCCGAATTTTACTGCCGACAGGAACCGGGGCAGGGAAGCGCAGTTTATTCAGGCCGTAGTTAATGACATTTTTTACACCTGGAAATATGGGGGCAGACTCATCTACAAGATTGCGTAACTGAGGGTACAGTGACAAGGTGAAATAACCGTGTGCAATGGTTCCACCATAAGGTGAATCTGTCTTGGCACGTTCCGGATCGGTATGTATCCACTGCATGTCACCGGTGGCTTTACCAAAGGCATTGACCATGTCCTGGGTGATTTCTAACCAGTCGCTCGTATGAATTTCAGTGCCAACCTGTGCCTGCAGGTCAGTTAGTGCATCTGCCAATGCCATGTTGTTCTCCGTTATTTGGCGTCTGTTTCGGACAGGAATGCTATCACGCCGCACCTGCTCAGCAACGTATCGTCTGGATGCAGGTGTTAGATAGGCGCTTCATCGGTTTCTGAGGCACCATAACGCAGTCGAACGTAAATTGCGGACAAGAGTACCAATATGCTGCCTATACCCATCATCAGGAATGGCCCGCCTTCTGTCCAGATGTCGAACAGGTAGCCACCCAAAACAGTCGATACCAGCGTGCCTACCGAACCGAAGAAGTTGAATGCGCCCAGTGTTGAACCAGTAATTCGTGGGTCAGCTTCCTGACCAATCAGTGTCTGCCCCGAAATAACGGATGTGATCATGCCGCAACCGAGGATGATGCCGATCGGTATAGCCATGCCGAGTAATGGGCTTTCCATACTGCCAAAGCCAAGGTAGCCAATGGATCCAAGTGCAGATGCAATAATCAGGCCCGTTACCCTGTCAATTTTGTCATTGATGTAACCAAAAAAAGCCGCAATAGGTAACGGTGCCGCCATAATTATCGGGATCAATATTCCAGCTTTTGCCTGAGCATCGCCAGCTGACATATTTGCCGCCAGACCTGCCTGCTGTACCCACAGTGACAAGTATGCGCCAACGACTACGTTGTCGCCGCGCGCTATAAACGCGCTGCCATAGGCAAGCGCGATACGTGGATTGCGTGCAGCTCCAAAGCCTTCTTTAAGCAGTGTTGCCAGTGGGATTTTCTCATGTTCGAGTTTGAGGGTTTCTCCTCTGAGACCGAAGAAAACCAATACGGCGGACAACAGTCCGATCATGCCTACGCCCGTAATGGCCATCTGCCCGGCGACTACCGGGTCATAGCCGGATTCGGTCAGCACGCTGATCACCTGGCCGCCAACGCCGGCCAGAATCGACAGGCCTAAGCCGTTCAGAATAGAACCCAGGGCCACCAGTTTGCCGCGGGAGATATCCTGCGGGTAATCAGTTAGAACAGTTGTAAACGTGGAGATTATTGCTGCGGCACCAATGGCAAAAATTGCCCGATATGCAGTGAGCTCGATTACTGATGTGGCAAACGGGTAGGCCAGATAGCCAGCGGTTATGAACAGGTAGCCTGTTGCGAGCACCGGACGTCTGCCGATGCGATCAGACAGTGCGCCAAATGGACCGACCAGGCTGATCAAGACGATTTCGTGCACCAACCCCATTTTTGCTATCACGCGACCATGTTCAGCTTCCGGAATTCCCAGCATGACTTCCAGTACATAAGGCTGCTGGAAGTTCAGAAATACCAGCAGACCTATGCTGATGAACAGCACATATAGAAGGGTCCAGCCATTTAGGCGGGTAACACCTGGTTGTAGCCATATATAACCAAGCTTTAACCCACGTTGGTCATGCATGTTTGGTAGCCTTTATTGTATGAAGTGTGTGAGTGCTTATATGGGTTTATTCGCCCGGTCATAGTGTCTGGATGTGCCGGATAGTATGGTTATTGTGCGGTAAGTTGTGAGTGAGGCAGGACTTAATAGCGTGTGTGACCATGCCACAGATACTATTGCATCCTGTATCTGTTTAGTAAACCAGTGCCTTGTTGGCCTTAAAAGCCTTGCTTTACTTGTTTTTAGAGGAACTTGGGTGCTGCAATGTGTTCAAAACTAAAGAGTCTGGGGTTGGCTGGTCGTATAATAGAGGGGTTCCATCTTAATATTGGAATCTGAGTTAAGGAGCACTAAGTGATACAACGCAATTTTTTTGCCGTACTGGTTACAGGAGTGCTTGCTGTGTCTGGATTGAGTTCTTGTGGGTTTTCTCCTCTGGATCAGCCTGATAGTGGTTCATCAGGCTCATCAGGTTCATCAGGCTCATCAGGTTCATCAGGCTCATCAGATTCATCAGGTTCATCAGGTTCATCAGGCTCATCAGGTTCATCAGGTTCATCAGGCTCATCAGGCTCATCGGGCTCATCAGATTCATCAGGCTCATCAGATTCATCAGGCTCCTCGGGTTCATCAGGCTCCTCGGGTAGTAGTTCAGGCTCGGAGGGAACTTCAGGTAGTGGTGGTATAGGCGGTATCCCGGATATTCCAACAGGTACGGGTGCCGGAGCGGGCGACCTTGATGATATTTTTGGCAAGTCACTGGGTGACTTTGATGGCGATATTAATGGTGAGCGTGACGTTATTGCATCCACGGGTGGGGGTGCATCTAAAGGTGCAGGTAGTCGCGAGCAGAGTGATGCCGATTCAGTAGGTAATGGGACAATGCCAAATGCTGGTGGTATGGAGCGTGGTTCGGGCGCAACGTCGGGTTCTGCCGCTGGTGAAGGTGGTGAGGGTGCTCATAGCGGTGCAGATCAAAGAGAAGGTGACCTTAATGAAACAGAAAATGATAGCCAGGTCATTGAATTGCCCGATGATATTCCGGTTGATGGCAGTGGTGATGATGTTGTTGGTCGGCAAATTCGTGAGGCTGCAATTGCTATGCAGGACGTTGACCCAAAGGCTGCAGATGCATTGTGGGATGAATATCGTAAACACACCGGCATTAAGTAGCTTCAGTTAGTTACTGGATAAAAATTACTGATGAATTTTGTAGCAGCATTAAAATTTTTGGCAGTAATTTTTATTGTGTTATTTATACAAGCCTGTGCTGTGTCTCGAACAGTTACTTATGACAAAGTTGAAATTGAGGCGGCCACAACCGAGATTCCGGACTATGCGTTACTGGATGTCGGGATTGTCCTGTTTGACCCGGGTATCCCGGAGAGTCAGGAGGAGCAACAAAAGGATTTGGTATTTCCTGAAGTACGCCGGGCTGAGGCACGCTATATTCCTTACCATCTGAAAGGTACCCTGGAGTCAACCGGGTATTGGGGCTCTGTTTGGGTTTTGCCTGAAGAA
>JAAERX010000185.1 GCA_024229935.1 Gammaproteobacteria bacterium
AATATTAAGACGCATTGCCGCCATCATCATTCCCGGAGTGATTTTGTCACAGTTAGAGATGCAGACCATCGCATCGGCACAGTGTGCATTTACCATGTATTCAACAGAATCAGCAATCAGTTCACGTGATGGTAGAGAATAAAGCATACCGCCGTGACCCATCGCAATGCCATCATCAACCGCGATGGTATTAAATTCTTTAGCGATACCTCCGGCTTTTTCAATTTCACCAGCAACTAACTGCCCCATGTCTTTTAAATGAACGTGACCCGGAACAAATTGAGTGAATGAGTTAACAACAGCGATGATTGGCTTGCCGAAATCTTCTTCTTTTACCCCTGTTGCACGCCATAATGCACGTGCGCCAGCCATATTACGGCCATGAGTTGTGGTGGCTGAACGGTATTTATTTTTAGGTGCTGTAGACATGGTTATTAATCCTTTAAATTTTTAATCTTATGCGCGATTCAACGTAGATACATGAACCGCCGTAATATCCCAAAGTTTTTCAATTTGATTGGTAAGAAGGCTGATTGGACGATCGCTTTCTACGATAATTTCAATAGCCGCAACACCACTGGCTTGGTTTTGAG
>JAAERX010000186.1 GCA_024229935.1 Gammaproteobacteria bacterium
CAATCACATCACTACAGAACTAGCACAGCCACCTTAAATCTTATCGCGAATCCGAGCATAGCGAGTGAGCAGTGAGGTTTAAGATGGCTGGGCGACGACGGAAGACGATCTTTGCCGATCAATGGAATCACAAAGTATTCGGGCTTACGTTCCGCTCATTGCGATAAATAATCGCTGCTCATGTCGCAAACTCCAAATGTCGCTGCGATCATTTTTCTCCATTCACTGGCATCAAAAAACAATACCAATCACATCGCTAGAACTTAGCGTAGCCACCTTAAATCTCACAGCGAATCCGAGCCGGCGTTTTTCAAGCTAGTTGTCGCCTATAGTTTAAATTATGCCGCCTTACTCTCTTTTATCTCAGATTTGCTCTTTTCAGGGTTGAGATGGACCTCTTTAACATGATCCCAGTTGCGTGTTTCACCTGACCATCGGCTAGGATTAGCTAATTTCGCATTTTTATACACTAGATTTCGCTTTGCTAATATCTCGATATCTTTTTGTATATGTCGCTCATTAGGCGTAGTGAACTTGATACCACTATGGCAATGTTCATGGTTATACCATTGTACAAACCCACTAACCCAGTCCCTGGCTACACCTATATCTGTAAAACGATTTTCAGGGTATTCTGGTCGATATTTTAATGTTCGAAATACTGATTCTGAATACGGGTTATCATTACTCACTGATGGTCGACTAAATGATGGTACTACACCTAATTCTTGCAACGTCGCTAACATGGTGGCACCTTTCATCGGGCTACCATTATCCGAATGCAGGGTAACTTGATGCTTCTTTATTTTTTCTCGATTACAGATATCGGTCATCAAATCTGCTGCTAATGTACTCAATTCTTCATGATGTACTTGCCAGCCAACTATCTTGCGGCTGTAAATATCTATCACTAAATACAGGTACAGAAATATACCTTTAACTTGTGTTGGCAGGTAAGTGATGTCCCATGTGTAAATCTGATTGGGTCCTGTGGCAAGTAAGGCGTCAGGCTTATTTACCTTGCGCCCTGGCTTGCTTTTATCACGGTGTTTTAACAACTTATGCTCTTTTAATACACGGTAAAAACTGGATTCAGATGCGATATATACACCTGTATCCGCGAGCTTTGGCACTATTTGGCAAGGTGGTAAATGGGCATACTTAGACTCGTTCACAACCTTAATTATGCGTTGACGCTCTAACTCCGTTAGCTTATTTTTAGGGCTGTGTTGTGGTTTAATACGCCCATCTTGCTTCCCTAAATTAGCATTCCAGCG
>JAAERX010000187.1 GCA_024229935.1 Gammaproteobacteria bacterium
CCGCCAGCGTTCAATCTGAGCCAGGATCAAACTCTTCAGTTTAATTTCTAACTAAAGTTTGTAAGACCTAACTAAATTGCCATTAATCATTACTGACATAGGAATTTATTTGGGTTACTTACATCAGCCGTTATATCGACCAGACGCAAGTTCCCACACAAATTATCTGTTTCCAAATTTTTAAAGAACAATTCACTCAGCGTCGTTTTGCACAAGCCATGCTGGCTTGCACAAAAGGCAGAGAATGAAATGCCCACACATCAGTGTAGGCAGCCGCAGGATTATACAAGAGCCGAAAGCCCCGTCAACACCTACACAGCAATTAATTGGGTTTATTTAAAAGTTATTTTTGCAATGCGTCGCTTGCCCACCTGCAACACATGCACAGCCCCTGACAGAAGTTCAAGATTCCGGTCTTCAACACGCTCTCCGTCAATACGTACAGCGCCCTGCTTAATCATGCGAAAAGCCTCTGAAGTACTGGCCACCATGCCAGCCTGCTGCAGCACATGACCAATACCCATCTGACCGTCTGGACCACACTCCAGCAAGGTTTCCGGCAGATCTTCCGGCACCTCATTTTTACGAAACCTATTGATAAAGGAGTCTTTAGCCTGCTCTGCAGCACCAGCATCATGGAAGCGGGCCACCAACTCGAGAGCCAGTTCAAACTTGATATCTCGTGGATTATCACCTGCGGCTACCCGATCACGAAAGGCCTGAAGCTCTTGCAATGGGCGAAAACTCAGCAGCTCAAAATAACGCCACATAAGGTCATCCGAGATAGACATGATCTTGCCAAACATGTCATCCGGCACATCCGTAATACCAATGTAGTTATCCAGTGACTTAGACATCTTATTAACCCCATCCAGCCCCTCCAGCAATGGCATAGTCAGGACTATCTGAGGCTGCTGCCCAAAAGCCTGTTGCAGTTGCCGCCCCATAAGCAGGTTGAACTTCTGATCAGTACCACCAAGCTCAACATCAGCCTCTAATGCTACCGAGTCATAGCCTTGTACCAACGGATACAGGAACTCATGGATAGCAATAGGCTGGTTACCCGCATAACGTTTGCTGAAATCATCCCGTTCCAGCATCCGAGCGACCGTATTACGAGCTGCAAGCCGAATCAGGTCTGCGGCATCCATCTTGCTCATCCACTCGGAATTAAAGACTACCCGTGTTTTATCCGGGTCAAGAATTTTGAAAATCTGCTCTTTATATGTCTCTGCATTTGCCGCCACTTCTTCCGGGCTAAGTGATGGCCGGGTTGTATTCTTCCCTGACGGATCACCAATCATGCCGGTGAAATCACCAATCAGAAAAATAGCTTCATGCCCCAGGTCCTGAAACTGGCGCATCTTGTTAATCAGTACGGTATGCCCCAGATGCAAATCCGGGGCAGTTGGGTCAAAGCCCGCCTTGATTCGCAAGGGCCTGCCAAGCTTGAGCTTTTCCTGCAATTCATCAGCGACAAGAATTTCTTCTGCGCCCCGCTGGATTTCTGGTAATTGTTCAACTACTGATTTCATTGGTATTTCGCACTATCACTCATCTATAGGTCACTTACTTAAGAAGCTGCGCAGGAAAACCCCTGTGCGCACCGAGCATAACCAAATCACACCCTAAATCACACTGCAGGCCTGCAGACTCAACATAGCGTTGACCCAGCCAACTCAGTTTGCCGATAATCAACACTAATCCGGATGCCACGGTACCAAATCTGCCTTAGGTCTGCCTTGGGTAAAGCAGAGCTCGCACTTTTCTCTTTGATGCATTTGAAAGAGTAATTGGCAACCGGTTTGTAAAAGTTCGACCGTGCGCAATATCCATACGGACATTCGAACAGTAACGGGGAGTGTTGTGGCTTCGTATAAACCTATGATGCGTGATTACAAACCGACGCAGGCAAAGCCTCAACCACGAGGACATTGGCTGCTTTGGTTTATTGCCGGCCTTGGGGCACCACTAATCACTGTTACAATTATGTTGCCCAATTCAAACCTGCCACCACCACTGGAAGCTGATAATCCAGTGATGGAAATGAAAGCTGTGGCTTTGCAAACAAGCAAGCCAGAAACAAGCCTGACCCCCTCGAAAGAAATACCCCTATATGTCGCTGCTCCTGAACCAGTCCCAGTTGGTGAACGAACTGTTCTGACTATACGCAGAGGAGATACGCTGGATCAGTTATTCAGACGCAATAACCTTAGCATCACAGACCTCGCAATAATCCTGCAGCAAAAACTGGCCAAACAGCACTTACGCCTAATTAAACCTGGCGATGAAATCATTGTCTTCCACCGCAATAGTGAAGTGTTACAACTTAATCGTGAAATTGATTTCTCCAGCGCCCTGATAGTCACGCGCCAGGATAGTAATTTTCTCGCAGAGAAAGTTGAGTATCGACTGGTATCCAAGCATGTCGAGGCAGAAGGCATGATTAGCAGCTCTCTATTTGAAGCCGGAGCAGATGCAGGAATATCTGACCGTACAATTATGAATCTAGCTGGGATTTTTGCCTGGGATATAGATTTTGTACTTGATATACGCCAGGGAGATAAATTTCGCATTATTGTAGAAGAGCTCTGGCGTGATGGTCAGCGCGTATCAGAAGGTGAAATACTGGCCGCAGAATTTATTAATCAGGGTGAAGTATTTCGTGCTATTCGCTATGTAGACCCAAATGCTGACGCCAGTTACTACACACCTGATGGCCGCAATATGCGTAAGGCCTTCCTACGTGCACCGGTCAGTTTTTCACGTATCAGTTCCAACTTTAATCCTAACAGACGCCATCCAGTACTCAACACCCTGCGAGCACATAAGGGTGTCGACTATGCCGCCTCTAACGGCACTCCCGTTATGGCAGCAGGTGATGGCAAGGTCATATTTCGCGGCACCAAAGGTGGTTATGGCAATACCGTTATCGTGCAGCACGGTGGCAACATCACCACTTTGTATGCACATCTATCTAAATTTAATCGACAGGCACGCAATGGGAATCGTGTAAAGCAGGGGCAGACTATTGGCTATGTTGGGCAATCCGGTCTTGCCACCGGCCCACACCTGCACTATGAATACCGCAAAAATGGGGTACACCTTAATCCACGCACTGTGAAACTGCCTGATGCAGCCCCTATAGACCCATCTTTTAAAGAGGACTTTGTACGCACAGCTAAACCCTTACTTAACAAACTGGGGCAGCGCCCTGGCATGATTGCTGAAACCACCTCTATTACAACCTACTAAGCTATTTTTTAAGCAATTCATTAATAACATCTGCACCAGCAAATAACTAAAGATGCCAACCAATCTATATGTAGGCCTGATGTCCGGCACCAGCCTGGATGGCATTGATGCGGTTCTTGTTGATTTTAATGATGGGCATACCACTATCCATGCCACACATGAATATGCATTCCCAACAGAGCTCCATACAGAAATACTCAATCTTATTAAGCACCCCTCTAGTGCAGCATTTGATCAAACCAAAGACCTCGATTATTGCCTTGGCAAGTTGTATGCAGAAACTGTTTGCGAATTATTAGGCTCAGCAAATATATCCCCTAAGGAGGTCACAGCTGTTGGCTGCCATGGTCAGACCGTTCTGCATGAGCCGGACGCCATTCCACCTCGCTCCATTCAGCTTGGTGATGGGGCAACCATTGCTGCTAATTGCGGCATTACAACCATCAATGATTTTCGCAGTGCTGATATAGCGCTTGGGGGTCAGGGAGCCCCTCTTGTACCCGCATTTCATAACTGGGCCTTTGGCTTTGAAGAACAAACAAGCATGATTGTAAATATCGGCGGCATTGCAAATGTCACGTTGTTGCAGCCAGGTACGGCAATAACCGGTTTTGATACCGGTCCAGGCAACACCCTGCTAGACCTTTGGTGTATGCATCATAAAAATCTGCCTTATGATGCAAGCGGAGCATGGGCCCGCAACGGACAATGCAACGAAACATTGCTGAAGAACATGCTCTCTGACCCTTATTTCAGTCGCCAACCTCCCAAAAGCACAGGTCGTGAGTACTTTCATTCTGACTGGCTGGATCAGCAACTTGGCAAACTAAATGAAACCCCAACAGCTATTGATGTGCAGGCAACACTTATAGAATTAACTGCAACCACTATTACTAATGCCGCATTAACGACCCGCCTTGATAATCTTTGGCTTTGTGGTGGCGGGGCATTAAATGACCTGCTGGTGGAACGAATCTCAAAACGTATTACTGATGTCCCCGTCCAGACTACAGCAGCTTTGGGCATACCACCTGAGTGGGTGGAAGCTGTTGCCTTTGCCTGGCTGGCCTGGGCACACCTGCAACAAATACCTGCCGGCATTCCATCAGTAACTGGCGCCAGTCAGGCTGCCATACTGGGAACAGCTCACTTGGCACCTGAATAACTCAGCTTATGCTGCACCTATGTGATCACACTGATGCATGAGAACTACAGGTAAATGGAGACACCAACAATTACAGGCAGGTGAAATTTCAGTCTCAGCACAGTAAACATTACTGGAACATCTGGCGGATTAAAAAATAACTAGATATTTAGGAAAATCAGACTGAAAATGAAGACCCACAACCACACGTTGTTTCCGCATTCGGGTTACGAATAATAAACTGCGAACCTTCTAGGTCTTCCTTGTAGTCAATCTCAGCACCCATCAGGTATTGAACGCTCATTGGATCAATAAGCAGAGTTACACCCCGGTTCTCAACCTGAGCATCACCATCCTGCAATTCTTCATCAAAGGTAAAGCCATACTGAAAACCTGAGCATCCACCACCTGCAATAAATACACGCAACTTAAGGTTTGGATTACTTTCTTCCTGAATCAGAGCCTCGACCTTCTGCGCAGCCGAATCGGTAAAGATCACTGGATCTGAAGAAGGTTCATATTGACTGGGTTGTGTGCTCATAATTAAACAATGTCCGGGTAAAGCTGGTATGAGTCCAGTTTACCTCAAAACTGCTAACCGCTCTGCTTGGCTGCACCTTGCATTGTCGAATCAGTCAGAATATCAGCTGAAACGCTACGCTCTTCAGCCGTCATTTTTCTTCCTGCCGGGGAGCCATGTATAAGCTGACCATTGATTTCCGCACCTGCGGCAATTTCCAGCTGGTTGTAATGAACATTACCTGTGACACGTGCAGTTGGACCCAACTCTGCTCGTTCACTCACGATCACATCACCCTGAACCGCACCACTCAGGCCTAGTACAGGAACAGTAACGTTACCCTGCACCTGACCATGCTCACTGATACTCAGATAAGCCTCCGTGTCATTACCACCCAGAACACTACCGTTCACCACTCCATCAATATGGCAACCGCCCTCAAAAGTCAGATCACCGTCTATATGTGAATTACTACCAATCAGCGTCTGAATAGCTACGGCTTTGCGCCCTTTATTCCCAAACATGTCCTGCCTCCTGCCTCCATTACTACGACTGTACTTTACATAATCCTAGGCTTTATCCGGGTATAGCGGCCGTTTAATGCCATTACTAATGATTCTATAGGGGTAATTTAGCCTGGTTTTACGTCCCAGATGAAGAACTCTTCCACAGTTTTGGATGATTTCCCCTTGGACCTGACAATAACGTGTATACGCTCGGGAGCAAAATCCTCAGGCAGAACCAACTCAGCCTTAAGACCCTGGAAGTACCTGAATGAGTACTGCAAAGGCTTTACAGTGACTTCGTCCGGCGTCAGTTGAGCCAGGTTCAGGCGAACGGCTTTGCCACGCTGCACACCCTCCACCACCAGATCAACTCCTCCTGATACCTGCCGATCACTGCGAAATGCCTGCGCCAATACCAATTGCACATCAAATTCCCGTTCGCCAAAACCATGGGATATTTGAAAATCCTGAATACGCAAACCTATAGCATCATTCTCATTAACAATGCCCTTATAGAACTCAATATCTTCCTGCTGTTCAAGAATGCGTGCCTGTAATAACTCAAGTTCACTTTCAACCTGGCCATAACCTTTACGATCAATTTTTGTAGCCATTTCCAGTGCTGCAACTTTTTGACGTAGCTCTTTATTTAGCTTTACCAAATTCTTATTTTTATTACTGAGATCATGTTGAATTTCAAGTGACTCCCTACGATGGAACCCAGCACCACTCAAACCTAGTTCATATATAAACCAGCCACCTATAAATACGCTGCATAGTAAACCTGCTATTAACAGCCTCTTACGCAACATGCTTTGCCGGGTTACAACCAGATTAGGATGATTCACAATTCATGTCTCAATAGTTCTATCCGCTGGATGCTCTGGGCTAGCAGACCATTTCTCCGGCCACCAGTTTGGCCGGGGGGGAATATTTTCTGTAAACAACAAAGGCGCCAGCTCACTAAGGGCACTTACATAAACCTGCCGCTTGAAATGAATCACCTCTTTCACCGGATACCAATAATCAACCCAGCGCCAGCGATCAAACTCAGGCGTATCTGTAGTATCCATACGTAAATTGTTTTCTGAGGCGGTCAGGCGCAACATAAACCAGATTTGTTTCTGGCCAATACAAACAGGCTCTCTATCTTTGCGAATCAACCGCTCCGGCAAGCGATAGTGTAACCAGTCACGTGTCTGCCCAAGTACTTCCACATCCTCCACGTCAAGACCAATCTCTTCATTCAACTCACGAAACATTGCTTCTTCTGGTGTTTCATCAACTTGTATACCGCCTTGCGGAAACTGCCAGCCAGACTGCCCTTTTCGCCCACCAAGCAACAGGCTTCCCTCCTGACTCGTCAGGATAATGCCAACATTACTGCGAAAACCATTTGAGTCGAAGTGATCCATCACACCAGATTTCCTAAAGCAGCTGCCATTCTTCCACAATCCGAATTATGCTGTCATGAATATATATGACACAGCAAACTCTGGGAGTGACGGCAAACCACATTCGTGCCAATAACAAGCCAATATGAATCGTTACCTTTTATTAAGCCTGCTTTCGCTGACAGCCTTGTTCAGCCTGTTACTGGCACTTATGTCAGGCAGCATACAGGCCGATTCTGCCGCACTCTGGCAAAGCATTAATAACAATGGTGACCCCATTTTGCGGGATGTAGTGCTGCAACTGCGTCTCCCAAGGGTTCTTGCAGCATTTGGAACCGGCGCATCACTTGCGCTGGCTGGCGCTATGATGCAGGTCTTATTGCGCAACCCACTGGCCGACCCCTACATACTTGGTACCTCTGGTGGTGCCGCAGTAGCCGCTTTATTAGCCATGCTGCTTGGAAGTACCGGCCTGATAATAGATGTAGCCGCATTTGGTGGAGCCTTAGTTAGCACCTTAGTGGTCTTTACGATTGCCCAAAGTGGTTTAGACCGCGCACCTGGGCGGCTTTTATTAACCGGGGTAGTCATTGCAGCAGGCTGGGGCGCTGCTATCAGCCTGATACTTGCGCTGGCTCCTGAACACAACCTTCGGGGCATGCTGTTTTGGCTAATGGGAGACTTTTCATTTGCATCACGCGCAGCCCCTTCACTTGTGCTGGCTTTTATAACCATAGTTATAGGAGTCATAATTGCCCCAGCACTGAACCTGCTTGCTACCGGCGACCAGCAGGCAGCACTGCTCGGAGTGGCTATTCGACCCATGCGCGCACTGTTATATTTTTTAAGTTCTCTGCTCACCGCTGTAGCCGTCACTACAGCCGGAACAGTTGGTTTTGTTGGACTCGTAATTCCACACCTGATCAGACTCATTGGCGGTTCTGATCACCGCACTGTTCTGCCCTGCTCCGCACTAGCAGGTGGCAGCCTGCTGGTTTTAGCAGACACACTGGCGCGAACAATAGCAGCACCACAACAGTTACCGGTTGGCGCTATTACCGCTGTACTTGGGGTGCCGCTATTTCTGGTGTTGCTGCATCACATGGGCACTAATAAACGATCAGGTTCGTAATACCAGTAAACAACAGGGATCCTTACAGATAAACACTAACCAGAGATCACACGCGACCCTGCAAACCACTAACATTCCTTAAGCAAAATGCCGATAAATAAATTCAGCTACAGCTTTTTGGCCTAATTAGTTTTTGTCTTTTGTCATAGTCTGTTTTTCAACAAATTTTAATTTTCAAATACTTATCACGAATAAGACTACGCTTTCGCTTCTTTATCATATATTTCTGAGGTTGAACCGATAATGAGGGGATCTGGAGCATAGACAACACCCGGATCTTTATCTGGGTAGTCAAGTGCATGCAAAAAATTACGCATACAATTGATGCGCCCTCGCTTTTTATCGTCAGACAGCACAACAGTCCAGGGGGAATCTTTAGTGTCGGTGTGAAACATCATGGCTTCTTTGGCCTTGGTGTAATCATCCCACTTTCCAAGCGATTCCATATCCACCTGGCTAAGCTTCCATTGCTTGAGCTGATCATTTTGACGTGCCTTAAAGCGCCGGAATTGTTCAATACGCCTTACAGAAAACCAGTACTTAAAAAGTCTGATGCCATCATTTACCAACATGCGCTCCAACTCAGGAGCCTGACGTAAAAACTCCAGATACTCCTGGTCACTACAAAAACCCATCACTTGTTCAACACCAGCACGGTTATACCAAGACCGATCAAAGAGAATAATTTCACCTTTGGTTGGCAAATGCTGAACATAGCGCTGGAAATACCATTGATTACGTTCCCTCGCATTAGGTTTCCCCAGCGCCACGACACGGGCGCCACGAGGATTCAGATGCTCCATAAATCGCTTTATAGTTCCTCCTTTACCTGCTGCATCCCGCCCTTCAAACAAGATGACAATTCGCTGCTTGGTCTCTTTTACCCAACCCTGCATTTTTAGTAACTCGATCTGCAGTTCGTGCTTTTCGCGTTCATAATCCAGGACAGCCATCTTTTTCTTGTAAGGATAGTTGCCATCATCATTCCATCCGATTTTGTCATTCTCAGCACTCATATCGAACATGATTTTGGATTTAGCTTTTGCTTTACTTTTATTGCCCATGCTTTCTTAACAACCCGTATTTCACACTGCCCACGTCATAATGAAGAATTTCGGGGCGGCAAGAAAAAATGTTGGCTCAATTATCCATTACCTGCACTGATATTCTTGATAATAAAAAAATAATTTGGGTGGTATTTTTACCCCAAAGACCAAAGAATACCTTATGTTAAAGATAAGGCTAAGAAACCATTCAACTGCCAGACACTTCCACAATCTGGAACAATGTGAACCCTTCATGAACCCGTAAAACCAAGATACATCCTAAGCTTGGTGAACAGTTGGTAGACCCCAGGGTAGTCAGACCGCAAAACCAATACAAAACATACTCAATAAAAAATCTCTCAAAGTAGAGCTCCCATTAATCATTAATTTGTATAGCTGAGCCCAGCATTTTCTTCTCCATTGACGCTACTGCGGTCTTCACTGAGTAATTTTGGATGACCTTTCTTACCGCCAATTATGCGTAACGCCAACCCTACTACGTCACAAAACTCACACTGTGTATTGCTATAGCGCACTAGTCCCTTGTTTTTGACAGGATTTGTGGCAGCATCATCTCAGGCTGCTTGGGTTATTATTCTCGCTTACCAGCAGCCCAGCTATAAGCCATGGCGGGCAATATCAAGGTCAGGAGATTGATTCGTGTTTAAGGACAAAGTTCTTTTAGTTACCGGAGGTACAGGCACCTTTGGTAATGCAGTAGTGGAAAGATTTCTTGATTCCGATATCGGCCAGATTCGCGTGTTCAGCCGTGACGAAAAGAAACAGGACGATATGCGGCGTAAGTACAATAACCCCAAGCTGCAATTTCATATTGGCGATGTGCGTCGACCGGAAAGCATCATTGATGTCATGTCCGGTGTCGATTATGTTTTCAATGCCGCCGCACTAAAGCAAGTGCCATCGTGTGAATTTCATCCAATGGAAGCACTTTTGACCAATGCAATTGGCACAGAAAACGTATTAACTGCTGCGATTTCTGCTGGTGTTAAACGTGTAGTCGTGCTGAGCACCGACAAAGCTGCTTATCCAATCAATGCGATGGGCATATCCAAAGCAATGATGGAAAAGATTGCGGTGGCCAAGTCACGGGTCGCGGCGGAAAAAGGCTGCGTCATTACGGCAACTCGTTATGGGAACGTGATGGCATCACGAGGTTCAGTCATTCCCTTGTTTTTGCGCCAGATAGCTGCGGGTGACCCAATGACTATTACCGACCCCACAATGACGCGCTTTATGATGACGATCGCTGATGCAGTTGATCTGGTTATCTACGCCTTTGAAAATGCTAATCCAGGTGATTTATTTGTACAGAAAGCACCTGCTGCAACGGTTCAGGTTCTAGCTGAGGCATTAAAAGGTATTTTCAATGCAGAGAACGACATCAAGCACATTGGTATCCGCCACGGTGAAAAGCCCTATGAAACCCTGCTAACCCGCGAGGAAATGCTCTTCGCAGATGATATGGGCAATTACTTTCGGGTACCGGCCGATAATCGCGATCTAAACTACGACCTGTATTTCTCAAGTGGAGAACAGGTCAAGGCAATCGAGGAAGACTACAACTCACACAACACACACCGGCTTGATGTAGAAGGAATGACTAAATTACTACACAAACTGGCCATTATTGGCCGGGCTCAGCGTGGCGAACCACTTGACGATTAACCATATTCAGGGGCAGATAGTGAAGGTCGTAATTACAGGTGCAGGCGGTTTTTTAGGTCAAAACCTAGTCACTACATTGCAACGGAATGAGGCTATTGAACTGTTGCCAATCACGCGCGCCAGTAGTTCCGCAGATTTAGATGCCGCACTGGCACAAGCTGACTTTGTAATACATCTGGCGGGAGTAAATCGGCCCAAAACAGAAGATGAATTTGCCACCGGAAATACCAGTTTTACCCGCGAAGTTTGTGATGGGCTGATTAAGCACAGTCGCAAGGTGCCACTAATCATTTCTTCATCAACTCAGGCGGCAGCTGAAAACCCTTATGGCCTGAGTAAACGTGGCGCTGAAAAGGTCGTAGCGGACTACGCTCTTCAGCATGGCGGAACAGCCCTAATTTATCGTCTGACTAATATATTTGGTAAATGGTGTCGGCCGAATTACAACTCAGGTGTCGCCACCTTCTGCCACAATATTGCGCGTGGTTTACCAATACAAATATCAGACCGTGCAAACCCCGTAAAACTGGTACACGTGGATGATGTGATTTCAGCCTTTACCGAAGACCTTGCCGCAGAACATAAGCCAGGTGTTGTGCAGCGTGAGGCAGGTCCTGAATACAGCCTGACTCTGGGTGAGCTTGTGGATCAGATTGAGTCTTTCCGTGATATGCGTGAGAGCCTGATTCTTCCAGATATGGCACCAGGGTTCGTACAGAAACTATATTCAACATATCTTGCTTACCTTGAATTGGACCAGTTTGCTTACGGCCTGACCAAACATAGTGACCCACGCGGCTCCCTGGCTGAATTCATCAAATCAGATCATTTTGGCCAGCTATTTATTTCACGTACCAAGCCGGGCATTACTCGTGGTGATCACTACCATCATGTAAAGACTGAGAAGTTTTTTGTAGTCGATGGTCAGGCTCTGGTGCGTTTCCGTGATATACGTGGTGAACGTGAAGTTATTGAATACCATGTAGATGGTGAGGAAATGCGTGTCATCGATATTCCACCTGGCTACACCCATTCCATCCAGAATATCGGTGAAAGTGAGCTGATTACGGTATTCTGGGCCAGTGAAATATTTGAGCAGGCTCAGCCTGATACCTATGGTATGCCAGTGCTGATTAACGAGTAGTCAGGAAGCCCTATGAAGGTTGCAACAATAGTCGGAACACGGCCAGAGATTATCCGTCTGGCACGCGTCATTGCCGCCCTTGATGAGCATGTGGAGCACACGCTTATACACACCGGGCAGAATTATGACTATGAGCTCAACCAAATATTTTTTGATGATATGGGTATTCGTAAACCAGATATCTTCATGGAATCTGCGGGTCAGAGTGCCGCAGAAACCATCGGCTCAATTATTAGCAAATCTGATCATATACTGCGTGAAGTTCAACCTGACGCAGTGCTGATACTGGGCGACACAAACAGCTGCCTTGCTGCAATTTCTGCCAAGCGCTTAAAGATCCCTATATTTCATATGGAAGCCGGTAATCGTTGCTTTGATCAGCGCGTGCCTGAAGAAATTAACCGACGTATCGTTGATCATGTCAGCGATATCAATATGCCCTACTCAACTATCTCGCGTGATTATCTGTTACGCGAGGGCATTCCTCCGGACCGTGTGATCAAGACCGGCAGTCCGATGTATGAAGTTTTACATCACTATATGCCAAAGATTGAGGCATCAGATGCACTGGAGCGCATGGGACTGAAGGCACATGACTACTATGTGATCAGTGCTCATCGTGAAGAAAATATTGATTCAGATACACAGTTTGATGGTTTGGTGGAGGTGCTGACTAATCTGGCTGCAACGGGTAAGCGCGTAATTGTTTCAACTCATCCACGTACACGTAATCAGATGGATGCCCGTAAAATCAGTTTCCCAAAGAACGTAGAGTTGATGAAACCATTTGGCTTTAGTGATTACGTCGCACTACAGATGAATGCTGCAGTGGTACTGTCAGATAGCGGCACCATTAATGAAGAATCATCTATCTTAAATTTCCCCGCACTTAACCTTCGCCAGGCACATGAACGTCCAGAAGGCATGGAAGAGGCCAGCGTCATGATGGTGGGGCTTGATTGGGCACGAGTTAAGGATGCATTAGATGTGCTCAACAAACAGCCGCGTGGCGCCGAACGCTTACTGCGTGAAGTCGAAGACTACCGCATGCCCAATGTTTCAGAAAAGGTTGTGCGCATTATTCTAAGTTACACCGACTACGTGAACCGGGTTGTCTGGCATAAAGACTAGTCCGGTCAGACCCACCATTCACTGAGTGATTCATGAAGAATATCTGGATACTTTCAGAACACTATTATCCTGAAGAAACCGCCACAGGCCACATCCTTGGACATATCGCTAAAGGGTTGACTGACGAATATCAGATGCATGTGATTTGCGCACAGCCAACCTACCATCAGCGTGGTGAAAAGGCTCCAGCACATGAAGTACATCAGGGTGTTGAAATATTTCGCTGTCTCTCCACCAACTTTGATCGAAATGTAATCTGGAAGAGGCTCATTAATCTGGTCACGATCAGTTTATCTATTTTCTTTACATCACTATTTCGTATCAGCCGGGGCGATACAGTGCTGGTCGTAACTAATCCGCCTCTATTGCCTTTTCTAACGCGTTTTGCAGCCTGGATGAAGGGCGCCAAGGTCGTTTTACTGGTGCATGATGTCTATCCAGAGGTGCTGATGGCCAGTGGCCTGTCACAAGAAGGGAGCATGCTGGTCAGCATAATTCGCTGGGCCAATCAAAAACTTTACCGTTCCATGCATCATATCGTTGTTCTGGGCAGGGATATGCAGGCTGTTGCATTGGAAAAACTGGGCCCAGATGCCAACCCCGATGATATCAGCATTATTCCCAACTGGGCTGATCTGGATGATATCAAACCAACTGAGCGCACCACGAACCCACTACTTAAAGAACTAGGCTTGCTGGATAAATTTGTTATTCAGTATGCTGGCAACATGGGCTATGTACATGACATAGAAACCATTGTTGCAGCGGCCGCATTATTACATGATGCGCCGAATGTGCATTTTTTGTTTATAGGCTCAGGCGCAAAACAGATCTGGCTGGAACAAGAGATTGCCAACCTTGGTCTTAAGAACATCACACGTATCGGGCAGCGCCCACGCAGTGAGCAAAGCACATTTCTAAATGCCTGCGACACGGCCATCATGGCTTTGTTGCCAGGCATGCTCGGGGTATCGGTGCCAAGCCGGTCCTACAATGTTCTTGCAGCCGGCAAGCCAATACTGGGTGTGCTTAATAATGCATCCGAAATTGCCCTGATGATTAATGAAGAGCATATTGGCTGGACTGTGGAGCCACAAAATCCACAGGCGCTGGTCGAAACTATTCGCCGCATCAGTAATGATCCACAAGCTTTGCGGTCCATCGGTGAACGATCACGATCAGTTGCAGAAAATAAGTACACAGCAGACCATGCACTGGAAAAATTTCGCGCGGTGTTCGCGCGTCATACACGCTAGCCAGCCTTCAGGTGAGCACTGTATCCAGCACACGGCCCGTGCCATAACCATCCACAAGTTCAAATGCTGCAGCTACCATCTGCTGATAGCGAACCGGTTCATGCACAATATCCAGCAGAGCATTACACAGCGCTGCTTGTGAAAGCATTGCAACAGGGCCCAGATTAATACTCACCCCCATAGTTACCAACCAGCTGCTAATGGCTTGCTGGTTTGCAGCCAGTTCAACATTCAGTGAGGGTAAGCCAAGAGCACAACGTTCCCATGCGGTAGTTCCGGCTGCTCCAATAGCAATATGATGTTCGGCCATGAGTTCAGCCATATTATCAGCATTCACTATCAGTTGGCTTGGATAGCAAGTGCGACGGGAGCTTTGCTGCAAGCTTCGCAGGTGCGCACTGGTTGCACTGGCAACCACTGTGACATCCATGTGCAGCTGACCCTTCAATAGACCCAACCATTCAAGCACCTGAGCACTTATATTCATCTCATCAACACCCCCCATAGTTACAAGAATCTTTAATACATTCGGTATATCACTACGACATCTGCCAATTTTTTCCGCAACTTTTGCAAATTCCGGCCTTAGCAAAGCGTAGTCACCACCAAGCAGGCAATGTGTGTAGTCGGGCGTTAGATGACCGTATGCATCATTAGGCTTGCCAACGGTTTGATCGACCAGCCAATCCGGTGCTATAGGGCGATCATTAAGTTCATCAATAGCAAGAACAGGAGCCATTGTACGGAGCTGTATATGCCAGGGCGCACCCAATGCATAGTGGTCGACTACTATAAATCGAGGGGCATCAAACTGAGCAATAAATGGCATTAGTGCCTCAGTACATTGTTGAGCATCAGTGACTTCACTAACGCTCAGCCAGCCAGAATGCTCATAGAGCGAGCTTGGTGGTTCAGGGGGTGCTGACAATTGCAGGATATTGACTCCAATAGCCACTGCACGTTCGGCCATATATGGGTCAATACTTCTACAGAGCAGTCGGCAGCTAAACCCACGTTGTATTGCAACTTCTGCCAGTGCGAGGCACCGCATCACGTGCCCGGTGCCTATTACATGATCCCCATCAGCACGTATCGCTATCCACGGCTTTAATTTCACTGGCATAATGGTTAAAAGCTTTCTACATGCACCCTATCTACGTGCACTAAAATAAACCAATGGTTATTCTCAAGCTTGGGAAGCTGATAGTGGAAACGCATTCTAATAGCTACGCCCGGCTCGCAAGATAACGCTGACCATCTTCCATGAGCTTGATAAATGCTGCCTCATCACCAACGCGTACAGCATCACTGATTGCCTGCACAGCGCCCAGCAGTTCCTCAAGCGGTTCCAGCCCATGCTTATTAAGTGACTGGATTTCAAAATAAAGCTGGGGATTTTCCTGCGCCACCCGCGTGGCAACCTCAAGCTGAGCATCAAA
>JAAERX010000188.1 GCA_024229935.1 Gammaproteobacteria bacterium
GAGCTGTTGTTGGTACGGTTGGTTCTGCTTAGTAACCTCATAATTCTGACGAGCTATTTCAGCTTTCAGTGCAGGGTCAAGAGCCTCAAGTTCCAAACCAGCCAAAGTACCGTACTGACCAAACATACCGGATTGTGCTGCTTGGGCCATGGCAATCTCTTGCGCTCTCTCGCCCATAGCTTGTTGGTCAGCATTAGAGGCTAGGGTAGCATAAGCCTGTTGACGACCTATGGATTCCTCCAAGCGTTCTGGCTGTACCATGCCGCCACTGTGACCAAAAGTTTCAGCAGCTAAACCAAGGCCACTCCGACCAGCGCCATAAATGCTTTCTTCCATAGCGTTCCGTTGGGCAGCAAGTGTAGGGTCTAAAAGAGCTTGTTGACGGGACATAATCTCCGAGGCTCTACCTGATACGTCCTGATCAAACAAACCACGCATACGGGTTGCATAGTCCACAGTATCTTGTCCTGCCTGTTGGCTTAAGTCAGCCGCAGTACCCGTAAGTTCTGAGCTAAGACCATCAGGGCCATAGGTTGCCGATGTAGCGCCTGTAGTTACTGTGTAGGGCTTAAATTCACCTGTTGTCCCTGTTTCCCCGCCATAAGTAGGGCTGCTGTTGTTTCCTCCGTCTAAAGTACCACCGGAGCCAGAAGAATCATTTAAGTAATTAGGATTTGCTGCATAGTGCGCTTTCTGGGATTCCGTTAAGTTACCACTATCAACATC
>JAAERX010000189.1 GCA_024229935.1 Gammaproteobacteria bacterium
CGACCTCTTGTTGCTTTGAATACAACCGCTTTCACCAACTGAGCTAGGGTACGTGGGCATTCAATTTATAAGAAAAAGTCCAAGCTTATAAAGCCCAACTATAACCTTTGCATTGTAATGTAGGGCGGCGATAAAAAATTACTAACCCGAAGATGATGAGCAGTAGGTGCAGTACTACTACCCATAGCTATATCCAGTTCAGGGGCCACTAGCCTCCTTCTCACTACATGCAATGCATTTACATCCGTTGCACTTATTCGCCCAGCACTTAGCTCAGAGTTTTGCATATGTGCCCGTGGGTTCGGTTTCGAGAGGACTAGGGGCAGCACAGCTAAATTGGGGATGTACTGAGTCATTTTTTGGCGGAAGAGCGCAGTGTGCAGTTGCGGTGGTGTAGCGGCAGGCCAGACACACATGATGGCTTCAGGAAAGGATAGATTGATTACGATTATAGATCCCTGAGTGCATCAATCACTCTCGGGGAATTCGATCTATTCGTCAGGGCCGAGCGCCGCAACGTACTACTATAACTGGAAGTAC
>JAAERX010000190.1 GCA_024229935.1 Gammaproteobacteria bacterium
CGATATGGCCAGCCCGTTAAATTGATGCTTATTTGCCCAAGCGGTTATTTAGTCGCTGCGTTCGATTGGGAAAGTTATTTAGGCGATGCTGATGACGTTCTATTTAAGATTGACGATGAACCAGCAGAAAGCAGAAGCGTTATGACATCGCAAAGCACGTCATACATTATGGATGGTGAGCAGCTAGCTAATAGGTTGGTAGCGGCTGATAGTTTTATAGCAAGAACAGACACATTTTCTAATGGACCAATAACAGCAATATTCAGTATGAACGGATCAGCTGAGGCAATAAAAAGAGTTATAAAGGACTGCAAATGAGTACAACAAAGAAAGGACGCGAGAGGGCTGTAAGGAAAGCAACCGAGGGGCTTGTTATGACTTGGGCCGACACTGACCCATTGGGTGACAGCGACCAGACGGCAACGTTCGTAGGCGTTGGCCATAGAAAAAAGCACTTGGCAGATAAGGCAGAAAGGATCTTTGAGGCTGCGTTCCACTTCTTAAAGAAGCAACCGCAGCGCTGGTTATTTACCGTTGAGCTGCAATGTAACGACGGCACCAATGACTACATCAAAAGCGTAGAGGTCGAGGCATTCTTACCTTACACGCTGATATTCGAATATGTGGAAGAGCAGGTGGAGCGTTTGCTCAATAGCGTAAAATATGAGCATATAGTCACGA